>JAYUVR010000085.1:0-13088 GCA_043753955.1 Archangium sp.
CGCTCCATTGAGCAGGGCATGACCCAAGCCCTGTCGTCGATGCGTTTTTGCCACGAAGACATCGTGAATGGCGCCGTGGGCATCGAGCAACTTGGCCCAGTCGCGGCGTTCCAGCGTGCCGTAGAGGTAGCCGCCGAGGGCGCCATCTGTTTCAGCGGTTAACAGCACCACCGTCGGTACGCGCAGCTGTTGCTCAAAAAAACGTCGATAGCCTTGAGCCACGTCAGAAGTGGTGAAGAACCGAGTGGAATCCCACCCGTGGTGCATGGTGACCAATTGTTCCGCCAAAGCAGAGACTTGCCCCAAGTCTGCTTCCGTCATGTCGCGAATCACTGTCATAGAGAGCGTGGTAGGAGCCTTTGGGGGAGAATAGCAACGCATGTTGATGCAGTGCACGGAAGGAGATGCTTCGGCCCATTCCACTTGGGAACGGGCCTTGTCAGGGCGTCGCGCAGACGTGCTGCTCACGGACCCTCCGTATTGTCTGCTGACTCGACGCCGCAAAGATGGGGCGTTGCGCGACGCGAAGCATAAAAAAATCGACCGCGGCCCCGTGCGTCGGTTCGAAAATGTGCGCGAGTTTCGTGATTTTACCAAACGGTGGCTCGAAGTGGCCCTGACGTACCTGGCCCCTGAGGCACCCCTGGTGGTGTGGATGAATCTGCTCGGTCGCGAGCCCCTCACCACCGTGTGCAGCGAGCTTGGCTACGGTTGTATTCGCGGCGAATTCGTCTGGGGTAAACGCACTCGAGAAAGCAACAGCGGCGAAGAAATTCTCCGCGTCGTCGAAACAGCCTTGGTATTTGCCCGAGCGCCTGCAGCGAAACTGCTGTTCGAGAGCGCAGCACTGCCCTGGGCGGTGGTGGCAGGCTACGACGACGATGGTGAAGGCGCTCGGTGGGGCAGTCACCCCAACCACAAACCCTTCAGCGTGCTCGAGCCTCTGGTGCGCACGTGGTCGGCGCCAGGCCAATTGCTGATGGACCCGTTTGCAGGTTCAGGTTCCATTCCCGCGGCCGCACTTCGGCTTGGTCGCCAAGTGGCGTGTATAGAATTAGAACCTGAATGGGCTCAACGCGTCAGTCAGCGCCTTCAGAAGTGACACGAGAGGCGCATAAGGTGTAGCTGCTCTCTTTCTCGTGCGACCTACGGTTTTACTCTTCGATATCGACGGTACTTTAGTCTCGACCGGTGGAGCAGGCCGGCGTTCTGTCGCCCGCGCTTTTGAATTGCTGTACGGCAGGGCTGATGCGTGTACGGGCTTTACCTTCGATGGCATGACAGACAGAAACATCGTTCGTTTAGGTCTCGAAGCCATCGGTGTTGGTGTTGACGACCGTGCCATCGATGCCGTGTTGGCCTGTTATGTAGACTGTCTTGCTGAAGCAGTTCGAGCCGTCCCTGAAGCGTCTTACTTGGTGCACCCGGGCATGAGGGAAGCTGTTGAAGCGGCTCTGGCTGAGCGCATGGCGGTGGGGCTCGGCACAGGCAACGTGCGCGAAGGGGCGCGGGTGAAGCTCGAGCGGGTGGGGCTGTTTGATAAATTTGCCTTCGGTGGTTTTGGTGATGATCACGAGCTGCGACCTGAATTGATTCGCCGTGGGGCGCAGCGCGGTGCGGCTCATCTTGGTCTTTCTCTCGAAGAGGTTCGCGTAGTGGTGGTGGGTGATACGCCCAAAGACGTCGCCGCCGCTCAGGCGATTGGCGCAGAAAGTATCGCTGTCGCGACAGGCGGCTCTACATCTGCGCAACTGCGAGAAGCCGGCGCCACTTGGGTCTTCGAAACGCTCGCAGATGACGGTGCGCTCGATGCACTGCTGCGAAAGCCTTGAGTGAGGAGGTTTTGAAGTCATGGCTGTAAAACATTTGACAGTTCCTTCCGTAGCCCCGTCGCGCCTCGACGCATTTTTATCCCAGACGCTCCCTGGGTTTTCAAAGGCTCAAGTGCAGCACTTGTTGAACCAAGGGAAGGTGAAGGTGAATGGCAAAAAAGCCAAGCCGCTTCGCCGTCTCTTTGGTGGTGAAGAAGTCGAGGTCGACTTGCCTGAGGTGACGCGGCCTACAGGCCCCAAAACCGATGGACCTCAATTGCATGCACTCTACGAAGACGCCAAATGGTTGGTCATCGATAAGCCTACTGAGCTGGTAGTTGAATCGACTGGTTCACGGCCTTCTGTGGTGAAATTGGCCGCTGCCCAATTCAGCGGCTTCAACGTAGGAGGAATCGCGCAACCCGGAGTGGCGCATCGGCTCGACAAAGACACCACGGGGTGCCTGATTCTTTCAAAGACAGACACCGCGCTTTCTGAACTTCAACAAGCCTTTCAAGACAAGCGGGTGGGCAAAACCTATTTGGCTTTGGTGTGGGGCAGCCCTCCAGAATCAGGCGCGCTTGACACGCCGTATGCGCGGCACCCTGAAGACCCTCGTCGTTACAGCACTCGCTTTCCTTCCGCGCGCAGAGCCCGGTTGTCTTGGAAGCGGCTCGAGTCATTTGCTGAGGTCGCGTTGTTGGAAATCATTCTCGATACCGGCCGCACGCACCAGATTCGGTGTCAATTCGCCGACCTCGGTCATTTCGTCCTCGGCGATTGGCTTTACGGGAATGATGAATCTCGTGCGGCCGGGTTTGGGAGGTGTGCGCTCCATGCCGCCAGGCTCACACTCGAGGGGCTTACGGGGCAGCCATTGAAGCTCGAATCTTCACTGCCCAACGACTTCCGAAACGCGTTGGAACGACTGCGTGTTAAGTGAGAATGAATGATGGTGATTTCTTTGCTCGAAGCGTTTGATGCTGTTTCAGCCTCAGAGCAGCTCTTGTTGCGCCTTGAGCTCGCGGCCGCCGAGCTTTCAAAGAAGCAAGGTCTCAAAGACGAAAAAGCGTGGCTTGATGCGGCCACGCAACGCGTTGCCAGCGCTCGCACTGGGGTCGGAGATCTCCTCAATCGAGTCTTGCGGCTCCCTGAACTTGAACCGGTGCGAGAAGAGCACGCGCGCACGCTGCAAGGGGCAGCGGTTGATGCGGTTGAAAAGCTCCATGCCGGTATCACTTTTGCCGGTGGCAGTCGGGCGCCTCTCCTTGAAGCGTTGTACGGCAAACTCAAGCTTCCTGTGCTGCGTCGCTGCGACCGAGTCGATTTCGAAAAGTTCTGTGCCGATTTCGAAAAGCGACTCAATACCGGTTACGCCAAAAGAATGTTCGCCGACCCTTCGTTTCAGTTGGTCGAGCCGGTGTTGATTTCGCTGCAACAGGCCTTCGTCACCTGGCGAAATGTGTTCTCAAGCGAGATTTTGACTGAAGTCGACGCGCAGGCGCTGCGCGATGAACTCGATGCGGTGTCTCGTCGATTGGAACTGCCCTGTCGGCAAGCGAGATTGTTGGCCGAGGCCGCATTGGTGCCTTTGAGAGACTTGTTAGACAGCTCTGGTTTGAGTCAAAAACCAAAGCGTCGTGCCAAGGCCTCAATGTCAGAAATCGACCAGCAAGAAACATCGGTGTTAGACGACGAACCGATCGACCCTGCTGTCCCAAACGAGACTGAATTAGAAGAGCTCAGTGCTGCTTCGCCTATTAAGGCTGAAGAGCCAGTGGTCGAAGTACTCGAGGCGCAGAAGCCTCGCCGCGGACGCAAAGAAAAGACGGCAGAAGCCTAAACATCACAGGGGAGCGAATATGGCGGCTAAACAAGACGAGCGTGAAATTGAAGCGCTGAACACCATTCTTGAACTGGAACTCGCAGGCGTCGTTCGATACCTGCATTATTCGTTGATGGTTTTTGGGCATGCTCGCATTCCCATTATCGAGTGGATGAAGGCCCAGGCGAGTGAAGCGATGGCGCATGCCTCGATGGCTGGGGAACACATCACCAGCCTCGGAGGTCACCCTTCACTCAAGATTGGAAAACTTCTCGAATCACATCGTCATGACATCGACCAAATTCTCAAAGAAGCCATCGAACACGAGCGAGAAGGTCTCGACGCGTATCGAAATTTGCTCAAGCTGGTTGAAGGCAAAAGCATCATGCTTGAGGAATATGCGCGCACCTTGATTCACGATGAAGAAGTGCACTGCGCTGAGATTGAGAAAATGTTGAGGCGACCCGGCAAGCTTGAACCGGTTCGTTAAGGGTTTAGAAAATCATTCCCAACCCGCCTCCGATGTACATGTCATGCATGTACCCGCGAACGAAACGGGTGACTTCGATACGGAATGAAAGGCGCGCTTTGCCGCTGGCAATCACTGCCGGGCGGCCGCGCAGCCCGATGCCGTATTGGAAAAGAAACTTGGCGCCTCCGAGCGTGTACTGCGTGGCATCGAAAGTGGCCACGCTGTACGAGTAGTCAACGCCGACGCCCAGCTGCGCATATGCAGCCATGAATGACTTACCAAAAGGTAAAGCAAAAGCAGGGGCTACCGTGAAGTTGTGCAGGTGTGTCGCGACGTTGACCTGCGTGGTTCCATCAGCAGTCTTTGAATACAGCCAAGTGATGTCTGTGAAGAACATCTCGCGCAAGTATTCATCTGAAAATGAGCGCCCAAATTCCCAGGTGAAGCGGGCGCCTAGATAGAAGCGCGGGTCGAGCCCGAATTTTGACGAACCCAGTAACGCCACGCCAGAGAGGAAATCGATTCCAATGCCCACGTTGGGGTCGTCGAGACTGGCCAGAGACTTCACTTCTTCTTCATCTTCCCTGGCATCTTCGTCAGACGAGTCGATGGCCCGGCGGCTCTTTTTTTTGCGCGCTGGCGATTTGTCAGACGTGTCATCGCCTCCGTAAGGCAAAGGGGCGTCGTCGTCGTCGCTCTGTGCTGAGGCCACCATTGAAACGGTGAGGAATATCGCTAAGAGAAATCGCATCATGGTTGTGGGGTAATGGTGGGGCAAATGGTGCTGTCTTGCCCTGCAGTGAGCCCATCGCACGCAGGCATTAAGTTGGGACCTCCTCCAGGCGTGCACGGGAAAGAAGTGCACCGCAGCTGAAGCCGACTGGTCAATTCAGTACACAGCCTCCGTCGAAGGTCTAAATCAGATACGTGAGCAACAATTACATTGGCCACGCGCTCAGGAGTGAACAGTCGAGAATCGCTTAAACTGTCTTCAATCAGTTGCCGAAGCCCTCGGTTGCCTGCTGTTTCGTCATCGTACGCTTTGATGAGTGCTTTTTGCAGAATCTGCAACTTCCCGGCTTGGTTACCGGCTTGGTACAGCGTGACGGCAATGATGTTTCCTACCTTGTACATCTCTGAAGAGTGGGTCCACGAATAAGGGGTGAAGCTTTCCATCGAATTGCGCAAAGAATCATCCATACATGCGTCGAGGCGAGCGACGTTGCGAAACGAGGTATCGGGTGATTCTGCAAATGAGAGCGTCAGGAAGTCGGGTCGACAATTGGTGGCCTCGCTGCAGGTGACAGAATAACCGTGAAAATCGGCCAGGCCCTCGTCGAGCGACTTGAGCAGATTAAACGGTAAGCCAGCCCAGTTGATGATTGCAGGGTTGATGCCTGCGTTCGACAGCGCTTTGGCGTTGAAGACGCGGTGGGCCGCTTCATGCCCCACCGCTCCAATATTCATCGAGAGCGGAATTTTTTGCTCATTCTTAAAAGGGGAGACCACGAAGCTCTTGATGACTGACAGGTAGAACATGTTGTCGATTTGAGAATCAGGCGAGTCGAGCTGAGCATCGCTCCAGTAATGCACCCGAAACGGGCGAAGGTCTTTGGGGTCGACTCCGTCGTAGAGACTGTTGAAGTAGAGGTAGGCCTTTTCGAAGTTGTAGTAGGTCGAAACCATGTTCCAGCTGTGAAAATCGGCTGGAGACAACACGCCGTCTTGCTCGACGTAGTGCACGCGAACATCGCCCCCTTTGTTTTTCACCAGTACTTCGTAGCGTTGCTCGTCACTCATTCCGACAATGTTTGCTTGGAGCGGGTCACTCGAATCGAGCACGATTTTGGTGCTTCCGACGAAAGTGATGATGTCGCCTGTCAGCGAAGTCACATTCGAGACGGTGCTTAAAACCACTTCGGTGGGTTGAAAGACCCCTGAGGCATTGGGAATGAGCGCCCGCACTTTGACGGGCGCCGGTGGGTTTGGGCCACAGCCGACCACCAGGGCGAGCAGACCTAAGGCATGCAGACGGGACATGAAGAGGGTTCTACCCCGATTTTTCTGCTAACGAGCAGCTCCCATGAGCGAGTTCATCACCAAAGTGAAACGCACCCATTCCTGCGGGGCGTTGCGAGCAAAAGACATCGGTTCAACCACGGTGCTGTTCGGTTGGGTACAGAACCGCAGAGACCACGGCGGCCTCATCTTCATCGACTTGCGAGACAGAGAAGGTCTGACTCAAGTGGTGTTCGACCCCGGCATTTCTAAAGAAGCTCACACTCTGGCCGAGTCGCTGCGCAGCGAATGGGTCTTAGGCATCAGCGGCGAAGTGCGCTCGCGCGGCATGCAGTTTTCGAAGAAAGAAAACAAGTTGGTGCCGGCCGTCAACCCGAATTTGGCCACCGGCGAAATCGAGGTCTACGTCTCGTATGCCGAAGTGTTTAACAAGGCCGAGACGCCGCCTTTTGAAGTCAGTGAGCACACCACCACCAGCGAAGAGAAGCGGCTTGAACATCGCTATCTCGATCTCCGCCGGCCCAACCTGCAAAAGACGCTTATCACCCGCTCAAAGATGAGTGCGGCCACGCGCAGTTTCTTTCACGAGAATGGCTTTCTCGAATTGGAAACGCCTTTTATGGGTCGCTACACCCCGGGCGGGGCGCGCAATTTCCTCGTGCCGTCTCGACTGAACCCCGGCAAGTTTTACGCTTTGGCCGAATCACCGCAGCTCTACAAACAGCTGTTCATGGTAGCTGGGTTTGATCGCTACTTCCAAATTGTGAAGTGCTTTCGCGACGAAGATTTGCGAATCGATCGCCAGCCTGAATTCACCCAAATTGACGTCGAGATGTCTTTCGTCAGTCAAGACGATGTCTTTACTGTCATTGAAGGGTTGCTGAAGCGACTGTGGAAAGAAGTGCACAACATTGAGCTTCCCACCCCGTTTCGTCGCATGAATTTCGACGAGTCGATGGCGAAGTACGGCAATGACAAGCCCGACCTCCGCTTCGATATGCCTCACGTGGTGTTGACCGACTTGGTCAAGCGATTCGGTGCCGACGGAGGCGTCGATGCGCGCATGTTGGAAGCGGCGCAATTGCACAACGGCATCGTCAAGGCCATGGTTATACCCGCGGCCCATTCGCTATCGCGCAAAGACGTTGACGAACTTGAAGTGTACGTCTCTGGCATGGGCGCAAAGGGCCTCGCTCGAGCCAAGTTGGCAGAGAATGGAGATTGGACTCAGGCTCCATTGTTCAAGACGGCGAGCCCTGCATTTAAACAAGCCATCGTCGATGCGACCGCGGCTAAGCCGGGTGACTTGGTGCTCTTTCAGTTCGGAAAAGAGGCTCAAGTGCACACCATCATGGCCAACTTGCGCGTGCACATCGCTAAGAAGCTCAAGCTCATTCCTGAGTACGGCGCGGGTGGACAGTGGAACTTCTTGTGGGTGGTGAACCCGCCGTTGTTTGAATACGACGAGGAATCAAAAACGTGGTCCCCGGCGCATCACGCGTTCACTCGCCCGATGGATGAATGCCTTCACTTTCTTGAACCAGAGACTTTCGACCCGGCCAAGGTGTACTGCTACCGCTACGACGTGGTGCTCAATGGCTTCGAAATCGGAGGCGGTTCAATTCGTCTGCATGACCCCGTGGTGCAATCAAAAGTGTTCAAAGCCATGGGCATTGGCGAGGAAGAGGCGCGTAACAAGTTTGGCTTCTTGCTCGATGCACTCCGGTATGGAGCGCCTCCCCACGGCGGGCTCGCGTTGGGGATGGACCGATTGGCTTTTCTCATCACCGAGAGTGAGTCATTGCGCGACGTCATTCCGTTCCCCAAGACTCAGCGAGGGACTGATTTGATGACTCAGGCGCCTGGTGACGTCGATGAGAAGCAGTTGCGCGAGCTGTATGTAAAATCGACTCCGCCTGTGAAGAGTTAAGAAAGTGAAGCCCCTGACTTTTGAACGGCGCACGTTGATGCCTGTGCCCGCTGAAGAGGTGTACGCGTGGCACGCGCGACCGGGAGCATTTGAGCGGCTCAACCCTCCGTTCGACCCGGTTCATGTGATTGCGCGCACCGGGGGCCTTGAAGTGGGAGCGCGCACGGTGGTGCAGATGCCGTTCGGGCCCATCTCAGAGCGGTGGGTGGCTGAACACATCGCTTGTGAGCCAGGCAGAATGTTTCGCGATCAACAACGCACGGGGCCTTTTGCGAAGTGGGTTCATACGCATCGTTTCGAGCCGCGCTCGGGGATGCTCAGTGAGCTTATTGATCAAGTGGAATACGAGCTCCCGTTAGGCGCGGTAGGGGCGCTCATCGGTCGCCGCTTTACGACGCATACGCTCGATAAGGCCTTTACCTATCGGCACACCTTGACGCGAAATGATCTCGCTCGACATGCCGTGTTTGCCTCGATGCCAAGATTGAATGTGGCTGTGACGGGGGCCAGTGGGCTCATCGGTTCGGCGTTAGTCGCATTTTTGGGTGCCGCCGGTCACAACGTGCGCCCCGTGAAACGCCAGGGCAATGAGTTCGATGCGAGCGCGCTTGAAGGTGCCGAGGTGGTGGTGAATTTGGCAGGCGCTGGCGTGGCCGATGCCCGTTGGTCAAATGAGCGCAAACGGTTATTGGCCGACAGCCGCATTGATTACACGCGACGTTTGGTTGAAGTGCTGAGACGAAGCGGTACCGTTCCGAAAGTGTGGATTCAAGGGTCTGCCATCGGCGTGTATGGAGATCGCGGCGACGAAGTGCTCACCGAGGACTCGGCTCCTGGTCCTCGCGGTGAACACGGGGCGAGTTTTTTGACCGGGCTGTGTCTTGATTGGGAAGCCGCGGGTGCGGCTGTACAGAGTTTGGGAACTCGAGTGGTGATGCTGCGCACGGGCATCGTTCAGTCGGCCCGCGGAGGCGCGCTTGGTAAATTGCTGCCTCTCTTTAAGCTTGGAGCGGGTGGCCCGATTTCAAAAGGCAAGGCGTGGCAAAGCTGGGTCTCAATTGAAGACGTGCTGGGGCTGATTCTTTTTGCGGCGTACACAGAGTCTCTCTCTGGCCCAGTGAATGCGGTGGCTCCCCACCCGGTGACGAGCGCAGAATATGCGAAGGAATTGGGTCGTGTTTTAAGGCGACCGGCGAAGACACCCGTTCCCGCGTTTGTGCTGCGGGCGATGTTCGGTGAATTGGCAGACGGTGCATTGCTCGCAAGTCAACGCGTTGTTTCGAAGCGACTGGGCGAGGCTGGGTTTCGTTTCATTCACCCGATGCTTGAAGATGCGCTGCGCTTTACGCTTGGGCTTTAGTTCCTTGCGCCAGCGAACGCCTGTCACGACACTGGTAGGACGATTCTAGAAAAAGATATGACCCTAAAGTCTTGGCTCAATCGACAGAGTCGGGTCATGAAAACAATTCAACTGAGTTTGATGGTGGTGTGGCTGGGTTGCTTGTCGCAGTGCTCTTCGCCACCGGGCGAAATATGCGGGACCAGCAACTGCTCCGGGTGCTGCGACCCGTCGGGGCAATGCCTTTCGGGCATAATCGACACGCATTGTGGAAAGGGAGGTCTGGCCTGTAACGCCTGCACTTCTCCTCAGGTGTGTCAGGCCCAAGTTTGTGGCTTAGCCAGTGGCTCTGGTGGAGGCCAGGGCAACACTGGCGGAGGCCAGGGTAATACTGGTGGAGGCCAGGGTAATACTGGCGGAGGCCAGGGTAATACTGGCGGCGGTCAAAGTGGCGGTGGCGCAGGTGGCAGCGGTGGAGGCAATGCTTGCAGTTGCGACGTGTCGACGGTGTGCACTTCTTCTTGTAGCTGCGACCCTGATTGTGGCCACACAGTAGACTGCTTCAGCTCCATGGAAGATTCCAGCAACGTCGGCACCACTCAGACACTCTACGGCGTCTCGTTGACGTCGACCGGTGGTTGGGCCGTGGGCCCGCAGCAGACGTTGCTGCACTACCAAGGGACTACCTGGACTTCCGTGAATGCTCCCGATGGCACTGACACCTATTCATTGAGGGATGTGCGTTTGATTGATGATCAGAACGGTTGGGCGGTGGGCGACTGGACAACTTTCGCAGGTGGGAGCAGCTACACCTACGGCATGGCGCTGAAATTGAGTGCTGGCATCTGGACGATCAAACAAAGTTCTCTGGCCTGGCAGCTCCAAGGCCTCGACTTGGTAGACAAAGACAACGGTTGGGCAGTGGGCAGCAAGGGTCAGGTGGCCAAGTTTCTCAACGGCCAGTACTCGCCGGTGTACGAAGGGGCGGTTTTGCCGCAACTCAATGCGGTGGACGTCATCGACATGAATACCGGCTGGGCCGTGGGCAGCGGCGGTTTCATTCGCAAGCTCGAAAACGGCACTTGGACAGCGCCGGCCAAACCGACCTCGAAGACGCTCAACAGCATCGTCTTGGTCGATGCCCAGAATGGCTGGGCGGTGGGTGACGAAGGAACGATAGTGCAGCTGGCCAATGGCACTTGGTCGGTGATCACCCCCATTACCAATCGCGGTTTAAATTCCATTATCCACGCCAGTGATGGCACCTTCTGGGTGGTTGGCGATTTTGGAACTGTGCTTCGCTATACAAATAATCAATGGGAACAGTGCAGTTACGGAGGCATTGCCAACCCATCGCTCAACAGTGTGGCCGAACAGGGAGGAACAATTTGGGCGGTGGGCAACAACGCCCATCGGCTGCGGCTGAAGTAGAGCGCTGCGACCTGAACTATGGCTTGGCTTTCCCCGACTCGGAAACCCGCGCGAGCTCTTCGCCTGAGAAGCGCGAGAGAAAAACAGTGCCTGAGAGCACGAACAAGAGGCCCAGTACCCGTAAAGTGCCGTGTCGTACGTCGGCCGGCACTTGCTCTCCCAGGGCCATCACGCCCAGGAAGATGGCTACCAAACGCGCCGCGGTGTCGGACACTGCGGTCACCACAATCGCTCTTCCGTGTTGGTAGCTGCGAGACAGCAACAGCAGCCCACCGATGTACACCGCAACTAAGAGCGGCCCGAGTACTGCGAAGGTCAATACGCGTTGGCCCGCTTCGAGTGAGACGAGTACAGCCTTGGTGAGAACATCGCCTAGTCCCAAGAGCAGCCCCGCGGCAGCGCTGAAAACTGGAGCCAGGCCCAATGCCAAACCCAGTTGAGACGCCTTGAGCATCAGGCCTGCAGTGATGAGCAGACTGATGAGAAGCCCGACCGCGAAGGGGAACGGTACCAACTGAGTTTTCGTAGGTTGATCGACCGGTTCGCTGAGACCCAAGGCGACGATGCCGAGCGTGACACCCGCAACGGCCAACCACTCAGCCACGCGCAAGCGGTGATTGAGGAACAGCCGAGAGAAGAGGGCGAGAATCACCAACCCCGAGCCCTGAATGGCGCGCGCCAGGGATACCGGAGTGGAATCAAGAGCCCACGCAAAAAGGCCCCAGCCTGCGGCACTCATGACGAGGCCTAATACCCATGGGCCTGAGGTGGCGACGGCTTTGATTGATGACCAGAGGCCGGTTCCCACTCTCAATGGTGGCAGTACATCGGCGGCTCGTTTTTGAAGCACGACTCCGATGTCCCAACACACTGCACACAGAGAAATGAGACCGATAGAGAGCCAAAGCGACATGGAAGGGGACTTAAACCGTGTCGCCAAACCTTTCGATGCCCATGCACAACGCCGCGTCACAACGGGCCGCTGGTGAAGCAAAGTGAATTCGCTATTTTCGCGCCAGCCACGCTTCAAATTGAGAAGGGCGCAGGCCATAGCGAGCAAAGTTTCCCTCGTGAAGGTTTTCCAATTCGAGTTCCGCCATGGCCAAGAAGCGAGGCCGCTCGGCTTCAGCGACTCGTTTTTCGGTGAAGCGACGAAGCGCCGCCTCTTCATGAGCGCGAGCGGTTTTGCGACTCACCACTTGAGTGACGACCTCACGCAATAAGGTGCGGTATTTGAGCCTCAGTGGGTCAGGCGCATCAAGGGTCGAACGGACTTCGCCCAGCCGCGCCGCCGAGCGCTCATAGGCCCAAATGAACAAGTCGCGCAGGGGCTCAATTCGATTCAATTCGTAGACGGCGAGGTGCGCCTTGAGCAAAACGTCTCGAGGAACTTCGGCAAAAGACAGAGGCATTCGGTTGCCGAGTACGAAAGGCAAGTTGGCGGCGAGCCGCGCCGTTCGTTTGTTGCCGTCAATGAAGGGCTGCAGGTAGGGCAGTTGGGCGAAAAGGAAGAACGACGCCTCGAAAGGGTCGACGATGCGCTCTGCGGTGAAGAGCAGTTGACGGAAACATTCGTCAATGAGTTGTGGGTTGGCCAGCGGAATGTAGACGCTCGCTCCAATGTGTACGGGAATGCTGCGCAGACGCCCTTCATCGAGGCGGTCGCCGAGCAGATTTTCCATCAACAATGCATGCAGTGTCTTGATTGTACGAGCATCGATGCGCGCGACCATCGGCTCAGCAACCAGGTATTCGATGGCTGCTTTGTGATTGAGCAACATCTGCGTTTCGCGAAGGTCTTTTCCCTCAGCTGCGTCGCCAGTGGCCAGCAATCGTTCAGTGTCGAGCCTTGAGTAGGTGTTGCCCTCGAGTCGCGATGAGTTCCAACTCAAGTCGAGCAAAAAGCGCTCGAGAACGTGTCGTGCCCAGGTTCCAGCGGGCTGGTCGATGGCCGGAGTGCGCCCCAGCGCCGCCAGCCGCGAACGTACTTCGGGCACAATCCATTCTGTTTTCCCTGGGACATAGTCATCGAGAAAACTGCGTTGGTACCCGACCGGTTCTCGTTGGTGCACGGGCCTCGAGAGCTGGTGCAAAGCCTGTTCACTCTCGAAAGAAAGCGCGACTTGAGAGGGGTTAAATTCCCCAGTCTGCTGAGGCGCGCTCTTCGCTCGAGTGTAGCGCCGGCCGCGAGTGCTGCCGACAGAGAGCACTTTCCCCTCTTCCATCAGGCTTCTCAGCGCTCGCAGCACCTGCTGTGCATC
>JAYUVR010000086.1:0-2321 GCA_043753955.1 Archangium sp.
TTCCGACATTGACGCACGCATGCAAAAGCTCGCCACCGATTCGGGTAGTGCTTTGGAACAAGTTCGAGCGCAATATCAAAGCGCCCAAGCCACAGAAGCGCTTAAGAATCGAATCAAAGAAGAGAAGGTCATCGCCTTCCTCAAATCGAACGCGAAGTCTTAAAATACATCACCGCGCAGGAGACCGCACATGCCCTATTGGCCGCCGACTGTTGTTGAGACCACTCACCGAGGGGAACGCGTATGGGATCTCTACGCTCGACTCCTGCGCGATCGCATCATCATGCTCGGTACTGAAGTCGATGATGACGTGGCGAATGGAGTGACTGCGCAGCTCTTGTTCCTCGAATCAGAAGACCCGGACAAAGACATCACCATGTACATCAACTCGCCCGGTGGCTCGGTGACGGCGGGTTTGGCCATCTATGACACCATGCAGTACGTGCGATGCAACGTGGCCACGGTGTGTACCGGGCAAGCGGCGTCGATGGGCGCGGTGCTCCTTGCGGCAGGGATGAAGGGCAAGCGTTCAGCGTTGCCGAATTCGCGCATCATGATTCACCAGCCTCTGGGTGGAGCGCGAGGTCAAGCCCGGGACATGAAGATTCAAGTCGCTGAAATGGCGCGGTTGGAAAAAGTGCTCTACGAGATTCTGGCGAAGGCGACGGGCCACTCTTTCGAGCGCATTGAAAAAGACTGTGATCGCGACAATTTCATGAGCGCCCTGGAAGCCAAGCAATATGGCCTCATTGATGAGGTCACTGTCCGCAATAAGAGCGAGCCTAAGAAATAGGCGTCAGAGGTTTGACAAAATGTGCTCTGACCTCTCGTCCCTTTTGGCGAGTCGAGAGCGTCAGGGTTAACGTCAAGGACGTATGGCCACAAAGAACGTCGGGCGCGAAGGTGGGAATCAGACGTTGTGCTGCTCCTTCTGCGGGAAATCGCAGAAAGAGGTGAAAAAGCTCATCGCTGGGCCAACCGTGTACATCTGTGATGAATGCATTGGTTTGTGCAACGACATCATTGCGGAAGAGATCGACCGCGAAGAGTCGAAGGACACCAAGCTGCGCATTCCCAGGCCCAGTGAAATCAAGGCCATTCTAGACGAGTACGTCATCGGGCAAGACCGAGCCAAAAAGGTGCTTAGCGTCGCGGTTCACAATCATTACAAGCGCATCGAATCAAAGGTGCAGTTGGACGATGTTGAACTGCACAAGTCGAACATTTTGCTCTTAGGTCCGACGGGTTCTGGGAAGACGCTGTTGGCGCAAACGCTGGCGCGAATTCTCAATGTGCCTTTCACCATCGCTGATGCGACCTGCCTGACTGAAGCCGGCTACGTGGGCGAAGATGTTGAGAACATCATCGTCAATCTGCTCCAGGCTGCAGAAGGTGACATTGAGCGGGCTCAGCGGGGCATCGTCTACGTCGACGAAATCGACAAGATTGCGCGCAAGTCAGAAAACCCCAGCATCACCCGCGATGTCAGCGGTGAAGGTGTGCAGCAGGCACTGCTTAAAATAATCGAAGGCACGGTGGCCAATGTGCCTCCAAAAGGCGGGCGCAAACACCCGCAGCAGGAATTTCTGCAGATCGACACCACCAACATTCTCTTCATCTGTGGCGGAGCGTTTGGTGGCCTCGACAAGGTGATTGAACGACGCCTGGGTGGAAAGTCGCTCGGCTTCGGAGCCGAGGTGAAGAAGAAAGAAGACAAGTCGCTTTCGCAGTTGCTTTCGAAGGTAGAGCCTGAAGATTTGCTCAAGTTTGGAATGATTCCCGAGTTCATTGGGCGATTGCCCGTCATCACTGCGCTCGAAGAACTTGATGAGCCAGCGCTGGTGGAAATTTTGGTCAAACCCAGAAATGCGCTGACGAAGCAGTATCGAAAGCTTCTCGATTTAGACGGAGTCTCGCTCAAGTTTACTGAAGGCGCTCTCAAAGCCATCTCTCAAGAAGCCATTCGTCGAAAGACCGGAGCCCGTGGGTTGAGGGCCATTCTTGAGACCGTGATGCTCGAGTTGATGTACGAAATCCCCTCGAAAAAGGCTGCTCGAGAGGTCGTCATCAATGAAGACGCGGTGCTGAGGAAGAAAGAGCCGGTGGTGTTGTATTTGAGCGACGACAAAGCCAAGGTTTCCGAATCGGCGGCTTAATGCTGAGCGACCCACATCGTTGGCTCGAAGATGAAAAGTCGCCTCAGGTTCAGGAGTGGATGAAGCAGCAAGACGCGCTCACTCGCGCGCATCTCAAGGGCTTACCTGCGCGCGAAAGGCTGCTGACTCGGTACCATGCGCTGTACTCCCTCGATTCAATGGGAG
>JAYUVR010000087.1:0-8614 GCA_043753955.1 Archangium sp.
CGTCACCATGCGCGTTGAAGCCCTGCGCCAACTCGCCGCGCGTCACGCGCCTGACATCAATGTTCGCACGGCTGAACCTGCCGAATTGACCCCTTCTCTTTTTGCTTGGGCGGCCGTAATTGCCGGCGATCTCCCTGCGCTGCCTGATTCATCAACCCTTGACTGGCACGACGCCTTCGCTCGAGCGCCAACGCCGCTGCTGCGATGTCTGATGTTGCTGGTTCGCCCCGACGCTGCGGCTCCGCTGACCTTGATGCGGACCAGCCACATTCCCACAGAAGCACTCGATTTCGTCGCCTGTTGGAGCGCGACCGCTGTCGCCCGTGATGTCGCTGCGCTCGAGGGGAAATCGCTTTCTCCCGCAGAACTCGACGGACTCGTTCATCAATTTCGAGCCGCCTGCGTCAAAGCGCTCAGGGCTTTCCCGCTCAAAGAGCGCAAGGCGCTGCGGGCGACCATTCGCCCTGCACTCCTCGGCAGCCGTATTCCCCCCGTCTTTCGTGCACATCTCGAGCGAGCACTCGCTGCGTATCAAGTGCGAGAAGTGCAATACGAGCAAGGCTGGCAATTGGAACTCGATGGTTTGGTGCTGGCGAGAGCGCGTTCTCTCGATCAACTGCGCGCGAGCGCCCTGATTGAATCGCCGCGTTTGGCGCACCCCGGTGTTTTTTGGCAGCGCCTTTCAGCCGTCATTCAAAGCAGAGTTCCCCGTGCGCTCGTATTGGTTGAGCCCGGTTTCTTGCGACACCTCGTCGTGCTGGTTCCTCGTTCAGGTCGCGCTCGTGCACAACGGGTCGATGCCAGCGGCGCACTGCAATTTCTTCTCACATGGCATCGCAGCGGGGTTCCGGTTGAATTGATCCCCTCGCCTGGCTGCGACCCGGTGTTGGTGGCGCGAGCCTCACAATTGCTCGCGACGTCGCTGAGAGCCGATGAGACCATCGGCATTCAGCTGGGAAAGAAGATGTTGCTGTTTGCCCCCAAGCGAATACGCGTGTTGCCGCTGGCCCGAGCCTTCTGTCGCCCTCGACTGCTCACCTGGCTGCCTGAGCAAGCAGATCTCAAGGGCGCCCTGCGTAAGCCCCTGGCCACCAAGCCCCCTACCATTCAGGTGGTGGCCTTCCCGGAAGATGAACGCTGCGCTGCTCTCTATGCCATCGATGCTCAGGGCGCGCTGTTTCGCGAGCTGGTGCCTTTGGTTGATCTCGAAGTGACGCTCCAAGAATTCCGTACCATTCTAAAGAATGCATCGCCAGCAGCACTCTTGGCGGCTTCAGTTCACCCGTCGTTGGCTTCTTTGGGAGGCCGACGTACCGAAGAGCAACCACCGACGCATCTGACGGTGGTGCTCACTGAACACGGCGACCAAGCGATTCTCGACGGAGAAACCTTCGGCGCCGGCGCTCCGCTGCCCTGGAGCGCGCTGGCAGAAGCGGTCTTAAGCCGTTGGCCACCGGGCACCTGGGCTCACGTTTCTGTCGATACGGTGAAGGCTTCTGCTGACACCTCGGCACTCACACTTCTTGCGGGTCGCGGGCGTGTTTTACGTCGCCTGAACACCCACCTTCACCGCATTTCGCGCCTACTCCGGGCTGCTTAATAGCCCGGCAGAATGTGCCGAACAAATGGGGGAGGCGAACGTGGTGTTCGCCCATCGAACACCTTCAGGAGTCAAATTCAATGTCGTTCTCTATTCGCACCAACATCGGTTCTCTTAACGCTCAGCGCAACATTTTCAACTCGTCATCGATGCTCAACTCCAGTTTCTCGAAACTGTCGTCGGGCTTCCGCATCACCAAGGCTGGTGATGACGCTGCCGGCCTGGGCATTTCCGTCAACTTGACCGCGCAGATTCGGTCGTTCAACCAGGGCAATCGCAATGCCCAAGACGCCGAGTCGCTCATGCAATCGGCTGAAGCGAGCTTGAACCAAACGACGGAACTGTTGACCCGTATGCGTGAACTGGCCATGCAGTCTGCATCAAGCGGCGTCGGTAACAACGAGCGCGGCTACATTCAGACTGAGAACGCGGCGCTCATCACTGAAGTTGACCGTATTGCGAACGCGGCAGAATACAACGGGCAGGCATTGTTGAACTCTGCAGCCACCTCACTCACCTTCCAAATCGGTATTCGTAACGTTGCGGCCAATGACCAAATCTCGGTCAACACGGTCGACGCCACGGCCACCACGTTGGGCGTCAACGCGCTCGACTTCTCCACCCAGGCCGCAGCCCAGGCCGCGCTGTCCACCATCGACTCTGCACTCCAGACCGTTTCCAGTGCGCGCGCTCAGTTCGGCGCCACCGGCAACCGCATCGCTTCAGTGATTCAAACGATTCAGTCATCTTCAGAATCACTTGCCGCCGCGAACAGCCGTATCCGCGACGTTGACGTCGCCGAAGAGACCTCGCAGATGGCGCGTACGCAAGTGATGATGCAGGCCGGTATCTCGGTGCTTGCGCAAGCGAATCAGGCGCCCCAAATCGCCCTGAAGCTGCTCGGGTAATCGAGGTTGATGTAGGCAGTACCTGACCTCACGCATCACCGAACATGCGACGGCGGGTTCGATTAGACTTCGAACCTGCCGTTGTTCCTTTTGAAGCTCCGCAAGGGAGCGCAGTTTGCATTCAATTATGGGCATTGGAGGCCTCTTGCCTCCGCCCGATGGAGGCTTTATGGCCAGTACCTTTAGATTAGGAGGCCTTGCTTCAGGTCTCGACAGCAACGCCATCATCGAACAGCTGGTGTCTATCGCCAGAGGAACGGTCACTGCTGCCGAAACCAGGCAAGCAGCCTACAAGTCGCAGATCACCCAGTTGGGTGACTTGACCTCGAAATTGACGAGTTTGTCGACCGCAGCAACCAACATCAAAACAAGCGGCGCTTTGTCGATTGCACAGGTCGGCACCAACACGGGGTTCACCTCTACCCCCAGTTCAACGGCCACTGCCGGGCGCTACTCGGTGCTGGTTGATCAGTTGGCAACAGCGGCCAAAGCCCGCACTGCGCCTGGAGCTTTTGCTTCAGGAAGCGATCAAGTGCGTGGTGGCACATTGGACATTTCCATCAACGGTACCACCACCCAAATCGCGCTTACGGACGGCATGTCGCTCACTGCTGTTGCCGATGCCATCAACCAATCAGGCTCGGGAGCGGGCGCCGTGGTGTTGGAATCGAATGGTCAGGCCTTTCTTTCTATCACCAACAAAAACACTGGCTTTGTCCCTGGCCAGCCTCCGGCATCAGGCTTGACCATCGTTGAAAACAGCACCGGTTCGCTAGGCCAACCGCTCGGGTTGGCGGTGACCGATGCAAAAAATGCGAAGGTCACCATCGACGCGCTTCAATTTGAACGTGCGTCTAACACCATCGCTGACGCGCTTCCTGGCGTCACTCTCGGGCTCTCAATCGAAGGAGGCCCCGCGCAAGATTTGGTGCTCAGTTCCGACACCGCCGGCACCAGCACGAAGCTGACGACATTTCTCACCGCCTACAACGATGTGATGTCGATTCTTCGAAAGAATCTCAATATCGGAACACAAACCGACCGTTTGCAAACCTTGGGCGGCGACTCGGCGATTCGCGGACTTCAGTCGTCGTTGATGAGCATGGTGTCTGGCATTGGGAACCCGACGTCGAGCATTCGCAGTTTGGCGGACTTGGGCATCAAGACCAAGAGCGACGGCACCCTGTCGATTGATCAAGCGCGGCTAGAAAAAGCGATTGCCACCGACCCCACCGCTGTCAATGCGCTCTTTCAGCAGGCCACTGACGGGGTGTCCGATAAGGTCAAGGATTTAGTCGATAGTTATACCAACTCAAGCGACGGCATTCTCGTGTCGAAGAGCAAGAGTTACGACAAATCAATCAAACAGATTTCGACTCAAATAGACGCCCTCGAACTCAGGCTCGAGGCGTACCGCAATAAGTTGGTCGCGCAGTTTACAGCAATGGAAAAGGTCGTCAGCGGTTTCAAATCAATTGGCGACTATCTCACCAGTCAAGAAGCAAGATCGAACAAGTGAGTAACTCATGAATGCCAGTCGCGCCTACGCCCGTGCCTCCCAGGAAACCGCATCGCCCGAAAGGCTCATGGTGATGCTTTTCGAGGCGGCGCTCAGGCACATGCGACACGCGACCACGTTGCTTGAAGCAAAGAAACCGGTTGAAGCTCTGCCGTTGATCACCAAGTCGAGCGACATTGTGGTCGAGTTGGCCGAAACGCTGAACCCCAAATTCGCTCCAGAACTCGTTCAGATGCTCGGCGATCTCTATCTCTTCGTCGCTCAACGTTTGGCGCGCGCCTCGGCCTTTCATGATTTGTCGGCGCTGCGCGAAGCTGAACGTGCACTGAGCCCCATCGTAGAAGCGTTTCAGCACGCCGTCGCTTCGCTGAGGACGCCATGAGGGCTCAGCACGATCACGTATTGAACGCCCTCAAGAGCCTCGAAGCTGCTCTTGAAGCGAAAGACCCATTAGCGGCAGAAATTGAAACGCAACACGTGCTGGAACTCTTAGGCAACACCACTGACCCCTCGGGCGACGCGCGACTTTTGCCCCTTTTTGCCCACTGTCAAAAGTTGGCTGATCAACTCAAAGCCAGCCTCGTCGAAGACTTAAGAAACAACGCGGTGTCTCACCGTGCCACTTCGGCTTACGAGCGCGAGGCCAGGGAGGAACCGTGAGCAGTCGCGTGTCGATCGCGATGATCGTTCGCGACGAGGCACAGATGGTCCCTGGTTTCCTTCAGGCCGTCGATGGCCTGTGGGATGAGTTGATCGTTGTTGATACCGGCTCTTCAGACGCCACACCTTCGCTCTTCGCCGAAGCGGGGGCCAAGGTGATTCACAGCCCTTGGCGAAACGACTTCAGCGCCGCGCGAAACGTCAGCCTCAGCCACTCAACAGGCGATTGGGTGCTGGTACTCGATGCCGACGAGCGCGTTTCCCCACCCTTTATCGCAGAAGCGCGCGCTGCTTTTCAGCGCACTGATGTTGGTGCGCTGCAGCTGTGCATTTCAAATCAACTTCCTTACGGGCATCAGCGTGACGCGTGGCTCTTGCGCGCGTGGCGAAACAAACAAGGCATTTCTTTCAGGCACGTGATTCGCGAAGACGCAAGCGACGGCGTGCGCCAGATGCTCGCCACTCATGCGCTCGGAGTCGACCGAGTTGAAACTCCTGTCGTCCATTTGGGCTACGTGCGAGATCGCAGTGCAGCCAAAGACAAAAAAGAGCGCGATGCTTCATTGCTGCGCAGTTGTGTTTCAAAAGATCCAAGCGATCTCTACAGCTGGCTCAAACTGCTTGAAGTCGCTCGCTCATGGCAAGACGAAGTGCTGTGGCGTGAAACAGCTTTGGGGGCCACCGACGCCGTAGAACAGCTGGGGAGATCTCACCTCGCTCAAGTGCCTTGGGGCGGCGAGCTCATCGCGTTGATCGCTGAAGGGCTCTTTGCACCTGACTCACCCGCTGGGTTGACCTTCCTCGACAATTGGGAACCTCAACTGATGCACAGCGCCAGCTTCGCGCTGCGAAGAGGTTTTTTCCGAGAACATCAGCGCCGTTTCGATGCCGCCAAACGCGACTATGAGCGATGCTTGAGTGAAGACGCTACTCAAGAAGATGACGCACTTTTGTGGAGCCCTTCTACCAATCTCGTCGCTCCGAATTTGGGGTTGGCTCGACTTTCGCTCGCTCAAAATAATGTCAAAGCAGCGCTTCATCATGGTCTTGAAGCGTTGCGCTGCGGGCCCAGAGATCCCGAAGCGCTGATGGCCGTCGCCAGTCTGACTCGTCACGTCGAAGGCCAAGCGGCTTTCGATGCTTGGGTTTCAAAACATGAAGCCCTTGTGCCTGCCTGCCCTGAGCGAGATTGGGCCGTCGGCGAAGCCTTGTTGGCTGCAGGCGAGGCAAAACGCGCAGTGACCTACTTCCGCCGAGGAGCCGGAGTACCACCCAACGGTCCAGCTGGCCTCAGATTGGCTCAAGCCCTATTGGCATCAGGCCAAAATGAAGCGGCAGAGCAACTTGCCCATCAGTTGCTCCCGCTTCAACCTGAGGCGGGGTTGGGCGTGCTCTTGTTTGATCTCGCCGCGGGCAGAAATACGTCACTCGATTTAGAAATCAGCCCTGAAACGGCTGACGAAGCGCTCAAACAATGGGTTGACGCTTTGCTGATGAGTCAACAACGCGCGCTGCTGCGCAAAGTCCGTTCTCGGGTCAATGCGGTTGGCACCCTTTTCCCTTGGCTCCCCGGTTATCTGCAAAAGAAGACCGCCTAAACACGTCAACGGCGGCGATTCTTTTTCTTGTTTTCCTTCTCGCGCTTACGCCGTTCTTTTAGCGCCTTGCGTTCAGCATCTGACTGACCGGCTTTCGGGGGCCCGAGAGAATACCCCTGCATTCGAGCTTGAGCGAGTTGCGCCTTGCTCATCGGCGGCGTGTAGCCAGGCGGCAACCCAGGAGGCATTTGCATGTTCATTCCCGGAAAACCTCCGGGGCCACCCATGCCCAACGCTTGAGCCATGGCGGGATCTTTCCCAAACAAACTGCCGAGATCCATATTCTTCATTTGATTCAACTGGCCCAGCTGTTTGAAGAAAGGAAGCTTTCCCAAAATTCCTGGGTCTTGCCCGATGGCGCCCATCATCTGCTGCATGCCGCCAAACTTCTGCATCAGCTCGCCGACTTCTTGAGGTGAACGGCCTGCACCTTTGGCAATGCGCTCTGCTCGGCCGCGGTTGATGAGTTGCGGGGTCAGGCGTTCCTGCTCTGTCATCGAGTTGTAGATAGAATCGATCTTGTCGAGTTCCTTTTCGTTGGGGTTGAGTTGTTCACTCATTTCCCCCAGAAAAGGCATCTTCTCGAGCAGGTCTTTAAGCGGCCCCATCTTCCGGACCGTGCGAATCTGCTCCATGAAGTCCTTCATGTTGAAACGACCAGAGAGCAGCTTCTTCGCGTCGTCTTCAGCTTTGTCTTGATCGACGACTTGCTCAAAGTCTTTCATCAAGCCAACGACATCGCCGAAACCAAGAATGCGCGACGCCAAGCCTGCGGGCCGAAATTCGTCGAGCTTGTCGAGGCCTTCGCCCATACCGAGATACTTGATGGGCTTTCCGGTGACTTCTTTAATCGACAACGCTGCTCCACCACGCGCATCGCCGTCGAGCTTGGTGAGGATCAACCCGTCGATATCGAGGCGACGATTAAACTCAGCCGCTGTTTTCACCGAGTCTTGGCCGGTCATGGCGTCGGTGACCAAGATGATGTTGTCAGGTTTGACGTTGCTCTTGATGGCTTCCAATTCAGCCATCAGCGTTTCGTCGATGGCCAATCGACCGGCGGTATCGATGATGACGGTATCGAGCTTCTCAGCCCGCGCTTTTTCGTAAGCCCGCTTGGCGAGTTCCGGAGGTGCGACGCCCGGCTCGTGAAATACGGGAATGCCCAAGCGTTCGCCCAGAACCTTGAGTTGATCAACTGCAGCGGGCCGATAGATGTCGGCAGCGACCAACAGCACTGAGCGACCTTCTTTTTTAAATTTGAAGGCCAACTTGCCAGTGGTGGTCGTCTTTCCTGACCCTTGGAGGCCGACCATCATCACCCCGCTCACTTGCCCTTTGGGGTTGAGCTTGAATGAGGTGTCGACCGGCCCCATGAGGGCTTCAAGTTCGTCGTGGCAGACCTTGACGAAGTGATCTCCGGGGGAAACTTTGACCTTCTTCCCCGCCTTGTCGGTGACGGTGGTCTGAACTTCGGCGCCAGCCGCTTGCTCACGGACCCGAGCTACAAATTTTTTGACGACATCAAAAGCGACGTCTGCTTCGAGAAGCGAGACTCGAATATCGCGCAACGATTCGTCGATGAGCTCAGGGGTGAGCTGTGCCTTGCCGTACAAGCGGTTTTTTGCGGCCCGAAAGCCCTTAGAGACTGTTTCCAGCATAGTCGCGCTCCTACACCAGGAAGACCCTGCTAAACAGCGTCGTCAGCAAGGCGCCCCCCTGCTAAGGAGGGCCGGCAAGAAGCGTGAGTGGCGGAATGGTATACGCAGCGGACTTAAAATCCGCGGGCTCCTTATCGGGCCGTAGGGGTTCGAGTCCCCTCTCGCGCATGGTTTTAGCTTGAAGAGTCTGAGCTTGGCGCCCGTTTCGGGACCACCAGCCCAGATGACAGTCGCTTGAGTACCACGTCGCGCTGCCGCTGTTTGTAGCGATCGTGAGAATTCTCTCCATTCTCATTTCGCTGCGCCGTCTTTTCATCGGCCAATTGAAACTCACAAGTGGCCAAGGTGATGCGCCCCTGCCGTTCTCTGTCATCTTGCTCAGGAGGGGGCAGAAAGGCATCGAGCCGAATGGGCACGTCAGCGACGAAATTGAGTACCCGGTATGTCGAGCCCGAAAAAGTGTTGCCCAAGCGAGCCACCAGCTCACGCTCTTCAAAGTCTAAATCGAGGTGCAGCTGTCGGGCGTACTTCTTGAAATTCGGGTATTGCTTCACCAAATCTTTAAATCGAATCAACGTGTTCTCGGTTTGAGAAGGCACGATGAAATTGAAAGGCAGAAGACGCTGCGTCAAAAAGTACAGCGTCGGAATGACGTCGTCGCGCTCTTT
>JAYUVR010000088.1:0-3856 GCA_043753955.1 Archangium sp.
GCAGGTAAACATGCAGGAAAGAGCTGACAATCGGAATCGGCGCAGTCAATTTTTCCATCGGCATCATTGTCTATGTTGTCGCCGCAGACTTCTTTGGCTGCCTTGGTCGTAAACTTCACGTCCTTGATGCCGAAGTCAGGGAGAGCGCCGAGCAGTACGTGATAGTCGCCATTCTTTGCAGGGTTGAATTCACAGAAGACCCAATTGCAATCATACGAAGTCTCAGTCGGGGGTGACCCAAACTTGATGTACATTTGCAGGTACCCCGAAGTGCTGCCGCTGGCGTCAAAGTTGATTGCCGCGACGCCGTTTGAAGGAACCGTGAATCGTTGTGTTTGACCTTTAGGAATATTGATAATCTTGGTGTTGACGGGCACGTAAGCGACAGGAGGAATGACGACGTCAGAGACGCCCACTGCGACCCAGGCATCACGCGCTGAGAGTGCTTGTTGTGAGCCAACGCCATACAAATCTTCGGCTGCTTTGACACTCGCGAGGCGCGCATCGGTGAAGGTCGCGAATTGGGTCAAGTAGACGGTGTTCACGCGGTAGAAGATACGTGCCGCCGCATAGATGCCGATGCCTTTGACATTGACGGTGGTCTTTCCTCGAGGGTGAGTGCCGCCTTGAGACAAGAGGTAGAAAGCCAAATTGGGAATGCCAGAGGTGCTGTGCGCTTCTCCGTAACGGCCAATCTCCGCATAGGTATGGTCGACTGAATAGCCATCTTTAATTGGGTCATTCATGAAGCGAAGCGCTTGACCGTAACGCCAAATGGATTCACCGACCATCCACGTATTGGCGCTGGTGGGCGCTGTCAGGTTGCCTGAACCATCTTGGTACCATTCGCAAACAGCACCGAAGATGTCACTCATGCCTTCGTTCAGGCCACCCGATTCCCCATCATTGTAAAACAGATTTGAAGTTGCCTCGGTGACGCCGTGGGTGAGCTCATGGGCAGTGACATCTGAGGCGAGGACAAGATTGCCCGATAGCATCGGGTGGCCGTCGCCGTACAGCATTTGAGTGCCAGTCCAATGGGCATTGTCGTAGCGAACGCCATAGTGGACCGTGCTGATCAGCTTGCCGCCCGCGTTGTTAATGCCGTCACGGTTGAAGAGCCCTTTGTAACAGTCATAGGTGTTACCGAGACGATCGTAATTGGCATTAACGATGGTTTCGCCGATGGGTCCTTGACCTTCGATGCGGGCGATGGGCCCCGGCATATTTGTACCGCCAGCGAGGTTGTGAACTTCGCGATTCTTCAGCGACTTCAAGTTGTCATACGCAAGCGTGACTTCACCGCGGTGCGCATTGACGAAAGCCAAAGGCATTCGAGGTGAGGTTCCATTCAGCTGGTTTAACTGCACCCGCCAGACAAGCTGACGGGGGTAACGTTTGAGGTTGAGAATCTGCAACTCAGCCGTGGGCGTGTCGCTCAATTCTTGCCAACCGCCTTGGTTTTGTACCGCTACTTCGATGGCTTGTTGGCTGGTGATGGTAGGCGTCGTATCAATGTCTAAATCGGTGGCAGACTTGTCTGTGATGTCTTTCAAGACGCCATCTGCATCAAGGTGAACGATGGCTTCTGCGCCCATGACGGGAATGCCTTTAAACGTCTGTGAAACGCGAGTGTGCGCTTCGCCGAGCTCGTCGATTTCCACTCCGCGAACTGCATTTAATTCGACGGCTGCCATTCCAGTGCCTGCTGGTGCGTTGCGGGCGGCGCGCTCTTTGAGAATGCTGACACTGATATCTTTAGCGGCTTCAACAGAAATACTTTTCACGGGCCCAGGCGCGCAATTGGCGAGCAAAATCGAGGCGAGCATGGTGGTAATTTTGTGTTTCATCACGAGTCTCTTTTGATTGTAGAAGCGGGTGGGGTTAAGCGACTGACGCTCCTGTGCAGGGAGCTTGCCACTTGGGAAATGGCGAAATTTCAACTGGTTATGTCGTTTCCTCGGCTTTCAACTTCGCAGGGATTTCGATTCTGATTTTCAGAAATGAACGCCAACTCAAGGTCACCGACGGTCGAAGAGAGGCGTCGCAGACTAAAAGAAAGCGCACAAAGTGGCTTGGTCAGTCAGCAGTTGAAAACGATGAGTGGCCACCAATCTCCGCGACGCGCTTGCGCCGTGAGCCACCGGCTCCAAGCAATACATCGAGGCGGTGAAGCGGACTTCTCAGAAGCTTCGTGTAAACATCACGATGCCAGCGCCTTGATGCCCCGTGGTAAGTGTCTGCAATGTCCTCCAAGCTCTTCGCCGTCTATCTCGGAGGCCGAGTTGCCAAGTGCAATATTGAACTGCACGACGTTGTCTTCGCAGTCGGTACAACCCTTGAGACGACATATGTTCAACTGCTGACCAAGTGGTTCGGCGATGTGCGGCGCCTTCACATCGATTCGTGGGTCGAGCTGAACATCGTCGATGGGCATCGGGTCAGCCTGCATTCGAGCCCACCCGCTGAAACGGACACCAAGAAGATGTATTTCATTAACGTGGGAGGCTACGCACCGGGTCTTTTCGCCGAGCTCCATGCGACCTCCTTTTTGGTGGCCGATTCCGAGGGCGAGGCAAAGGCTCGAGCGAAATGTGAAGTATTGAAGGGAACACAACGGCTCCACATCGATGATTGTGCAGAAATTGATGACTGTCTCAAAATAGAAATAATGAACGATTTCTATATTCATCTCGACCCGACTGCTGAGCGACACACGCTCGAGCCAGTCAATGGCTACCACCCCATTCCCAAGGACATTGTCACCGCTTTCGTGGCAAGAAAGAGGCGCGGACAAAGTGAATTTGAATTCTGACGACGCAGCTTGGCGGTCCAGTCACGGGAGGCAGAGCTGCAACAAATGCTCGACTTGAACCCAACCTTGAGGTGTTCAGTCGGTTCAACGGCCTCGGCTCCACTGCTTTCAGTAAGCCAAAGTAGACCCAGCCCTCAGTCGCATGTCGGTGGCGCACAGGGCGCACAAACAGCAAATCGTTGATGCTTAGCCCGGCTCTATTGGTGAAGGCATACCCGGTTGGGTACCTTCATCAAGCTCTGGCTCGAGCGAGTGGCCGACTTGAAAGTACTGCCACAGCCTCCTGGCCAAGGCCTGCCTCTTGTCGACCAGTTCTGCTCGGCGCGTAGCGAAATCGAGCAGTGCATCAGCCAGAGCGAGTGGCTCATTCACATTTTCTGTCGCGAGCCGAACGAAGTGCTCATGAGCGTTCGACTCAAGCAACCCACAAAAAAGAGAGAACGCCCACGCGAGCTCGACGTCGTCTTCGAGATGGGCGTTCATCAACGCGGTCTGCAGCAACGTAGGCTCTTCAATGAACTGCATGGCGTTTGTAGACCTAGCACACAGAAGTGAAAGTCGATGCGCGTTCGCAACGGCGCTCTTGTTTTAAAGAATCGCTTAAGCCGTCACCAGCGCGCTCTCAACGGCGGCCAGGGCAACGATGAATTCTTTCATCGATTGAAAGCGCTTGTTGGGGTCCTTCTCGAGACAACGCACTACCGCTTGAGCCAAATCAGCGGGAATGATTTCGCCGGCTTCATTCGTGGTGGGCAGCGGCGGAGGCGCTTGGGTCAACAATTGGCTGATGAGCGCTTGAACATTCTGCGCAAAAAACGGCGAAGTGCCCGCGATGACGCGATAGAGAACAGTCGCCACGATGTAGATGTCGGTACGCTCATCAGTGGTGGCACCCAATGCTTGTTCAGGCGCCATAAACATTGGCGTACCCACCATCACCCCACCTTGGGTTTGCATCAGGAAATCAGCATTCGCATCGGGAACGGTCTGTTGTTTCGCTACCCCGAAGTCGAGCAACTTGACGAATTCTTCGCCTTCCGG
>JAYUVR010000089.1:0-13199 GCA_043753955.1 Archangium sp.
CACGGCTTCGCTCAATGACTTAAATCGCCGCATCGAAGAGCCCGTGCCGATGGAACGTTTTCGACCCAACGTGGTGCTTGAGCACGATACGGCTTGGGACGAAGACTTCTGGAAACAAATGCGAATCGGCGCAGTCACTTTTGACGTGGTGAAGCCATGCGAGCGATGCATCGTGACGACGACAGATCAATCTACAGGTGCGCGTAAAGGCATTGAACCTTTGGCTGTACTAAAGACTTTTCGCAACCACCCTGAGCTCGGCCCACTGTTTGGGCAAAATCTGGTTCATCGAACTCAGGGCGCCATTGCTCTCAAAGATGCCGCGCAACTACTCGGGTAAGGCTTTGGCGGGGTTTTTCACGCCCATTAATTGTGCAGTGATGAAGTCATCTAAATCTCCATCGAGCACTTTGTCTGGTTGCCCTGACTCAACACCAGTCCGTAAATCTTTCACCATGCGGTACGGAGCCAACACGTAGCTGCGAATTTGCGAGCCGAAACTGATTTCAGCTTTGTTGCCTTCGCGTGCTTGGGTTTCAGCTTCGCGTCTCTTGATTTCGAGATCGTACAAACGCGAGCGCAAAATCTGAAACGCCATGTCTTTGTTTGCACTCTGGCTTCGTTCTGTCTGCACGGTGAGCACAATATTGGTGGGCAAATGGCGCAACTGCGCTGTGGAACTGGTTTTGTTCACCTTCTGTCCACCGGCTCCGCTGCCGCGAATAAATTTGAGCTCGTAATCTTTCTCGGGAATGTCGATTTTAATGGTGTCATCGACTTCTGGGTACACGTCGACCGATGCAAACGAAGTGTGCCGACGCGCGTTTGAATCAAAGGGAGAAATGCGCACCAACCGGTGCACACCCATTTCAGCCTTCATGTAGCCATAAGCGAAGTCGCCCTCGATGCGAAGAGAAGCATTCTTGATGCCTGCTTCTTCACCCGCGTTGTAATCGTTGAGTTCAACCTTCCAACCGCGGCGCTCGCAGAAGCGGGTGTACATGCGCAGCAGTATTGAAGCCCAGTCCATCGATTCAGTGCCGCCTGCTCCAGCATTGATGTCGACGTAACAGTTGAGGTGATCGTTCGGGCCCGAGAGCATCTTCTCAAGTTCAAGCTGTTTGAGCTGCGCTTCGACTTCAGGCAACAGCGCAAGCCCTTCTTGCTTGCTGCTTTCGTCACCCATCTCTTCGCCCAAATCGATGAGCGTCTTGGCGTCGTCGAAGCGTCGTTGGGTGCCTTCATAAGAAGCCAACTGCTTTTCGAGCATCGTCTTTTCTTTGAGCATGCCCTGCGCTTTGACGTTGTCGTTCCAAAAGTCTGGCAACGTCGAATCGCGCTCAATCAGAGCGATGCGGCTCTTCTTCCGGTCGACGTCAAAGAGACCCCCGGAGGCTGGAAAGCCTCTCGTGGAGAGAATTCAGTTGCTCAGTGAGAATGTCATTCGCCATAGATTCCCCCGTACGACGGTCAGTTCCACTGAAGCAAGCAGCATTCCCTACTGACAATCGCGAGCAGGCCCACTATTCCAGTACTGGTACAAAGTCCCACGTGCACCGCTGATGGAGAACCGACATGAAATTTGAACTGGATCCACTCCCCTACGCCAAGAATGCACTCGCCCCTCATCTCTCTGAGGAAACGTTCTCGTATCACTACGAGAAGCATCACCAGGCGTACATGACGAATTTAAAGAAGTTGTTGGAAGGCAAGCCCGAGGCCGACAAGAGCCTGGAAGAAATCGTCAAGAGCGCTACGGGTGGCGTCTTTAACAACGCGGCCCAAGTGTGGAATCACGACTTCTATTGGAAGTCGATGAAGCCTGCAGGAGGCAACGAGCCTACCGGCCCACTGGCCGATGCCGTCAAAAAAGACTTCGGCAGCTTTGCCGATTTTAAGACTCAGTTCTCGACGGCTGCGGTCGGTCAATTTGGTTCAGGTTGGGCCTGGTTGGTGAAGGAAGGTGACAAGCTCAAAATCGTCACCACCAGCAACGCCGAGACGCCCATCACCAAAGGCCAACGTGCGCTCATCACCTGTGACGTGTGGGAACACGCGTACTACATCGACTATCGAAATCTTCGCGCGAAGTACGTTGAGACTTTCCTCGAGAAGTTGGTCAACTGGGACTTCGCTGCAGCTAATTTTAAGTAGTTCGCTCGTTGAGGGCCTTGCGGAAATTCGAAACGCTGGCAAACCATTCTTTGCGGCTGACCCCAACAAGGCGCAAAGAATGCTGACGCTGAAATTGGGGCGCGCAGAGAAGCTTGAACGCCCCATTTGTTGCAGCAGTGCACAGATTGCATGAAGAGCAAGTGCTGGGTGTATGGGCTCCATGAGCTGGCAAAGGCGCGCCGCGTTGCTCGCAAGTGGGATGACGTCAAAGGCCTGCTCGGAGGCAAAGGGGCCAACCTTGCGGAAATGACGCGCTTGGGCTTGCCGGTGCCTCCGGGCTTTACGGTGACGACTGAGGCATGCCGTGAGTACTTCCACCGAGGTTCGCTCACCCGAGTGATGTGGGCTCAGTTCGAGGCCGCCGTTCACACCCTTGAACGAATGACTGGCAAACGGTTGGGCGACCCGCTCAACCCCTTGTTGGTGTCATGTCGCTCGGGCGCCAAGTTTTCCATGCCTGGAATGATGGATACCGTCTTGAACATTGGCCTGACTCCCGAAGTGACGCAGGGCTTGGCGCAATTGTCTGGCGATGCCCGTTTCGCTTGGGACTCAGCTCGACGGCTGGTGCAGATGTACGCCACGGTAGTGATGGATGTGCCTCATGCGCCTTTCGAAGCCGTGTTGACTGACTTCCGCGCGCGTCGCGGCGTAAGTAATGACGCAGACTTGCCTGCCGAAGACTTGGAAGCCATTACGGCTCAATTCAAGACACTGGTGGCCAAGCATTCCCCGCGGCCTTTTCCAGAAGAGCCGATGGAGCAGCTCAAATTGGCCACCGAGGCCGTGTTTCGCTCATGGAAAGGCAAACGCGCACAAGACTACCGCAAGGCCGCCGGTATCTCTGACGACTTGGGTACCGCGGTGAACATCATCGCCATGGTCTTTGGGAATTTGGGCGCTGGCAGCGCCACCGGGGTGGCCACCACCCGCAACGTTTCCACCGGCGAGAAAGGGCTCGAAGGAGACTACCTTCTCAATGCACAAGGCGAAGACGTGGTGGCCGGCACGAGGCCGACCAAACCCATTGCTGAACTTCGAGGCGAGCTCCCTGCAGTGGCCAAAGACTTCGCCCGCATTGCCAAAAACCTCGAGGCCCACTACCGCGAGGTGCAGGACATCGAATTTACGGTAGAGCGCGGCAAGTTGTGGGTGCTGCAAACCCGCGACGCAAAGCGCACCGCACAAGCAGCAGTGCGTATCGCCGTCGACCTGGCGAAAGAAAAACGAATCACCCGTGAAGAGGCGGTGCAGCGGGTGAGGCCAGAGCACGTCGACTTCTACTTGCACCCTCAGTTCGACCTCAAAGCCATCAAAGCCGCTCGCACAGAAGGGCGACTGGTGGGCTCAGGACTCAATGTGTCACCGGGAGCCGCCACCGGCCGCCTCGTTTTCGACGCAGACGAGGCGGTGCGCCTGGCGAAAGAAAAAGTCGACGTGGTGATGATTCGGGCGGAAACAAAGCCTAACGATGTGCATGGAATGTTGGCCGCCAAAGGCATCATCACCAGCCGCGGCGGCCGCACCAGCCATGCGGCTCTGGTGGCGAGGCAGTTTGGCAAACCCGCGGTGGTGGGGGTGATAGCGCTGGAAGTCGACGAGTCGAAGCGAGAGGCGCGAGTCGCTCGTACCAACGTCGTACTTAAAGAAGGTGACGAAGTTTCCCTCGACGGCACCACCGGAGAAATTTTTATGGGCCGACTCGCCACGCGAGAGCCCTCCTTTGACGACCCCTACCTCCTTGAGCTGCTGCGCTGGGCAGACGGTTTTCGGCGGCTTTCCATCTACGCCAATGCCGACTACCCCCGCGATGCCGAGCGTGCCGCGCATCTCGGTGCCGAAGGCATCGGGCTGTGTCGCACGGAGCACATGTTTTTTGAGACTGAACGACTGCCCTTGGTTCAGCAACTCATCCTTTCCAAAGACTCGGTCGAGCGAGACCGATTGCTCAGTCAGTTGCTCCCGATGCAACGCGCCGACTTCGCCGGGCTCTTTCGCGCGATGGCGGGCAAACCCGTGACCATTCGTCTTATCGACCCTCCTCTGCACGAGTTTCTGCCGCGCCGAGAGCTTCTGATTGCGCAGGTCGCCGAGTTGGAAACGCGAGCCCGTCTGGGTGACGGAGACGCGAGCACCCTCGGCGAGGAGCTCAAGCGAGCGCAGCACACCCTGCAGATGGTGGAATCACTGCACGAAGAAAACCCGATGCTGGGCCTTCGAGGCGTGCGCTTAGGTATTCACATGCCTGAACTGGTGAAAATGCAAGTGCGTGCCCTTTTCGAAGCGGCCTGTGACTGCATTCAAGAAGGCGTCAAAGTACACCCCAAAGTGATGATCCCTCTGGTGGCTCACACCAACGAGCTCAAGGTGGAACAGACGATGTTGGTAGCCGTTGCGAAAGAGGTGATGCGCGAGCGACAGACAAAAGTGAATTATCAGTTTGGCACCATGATTGAGATTCCGCGTGCGGCGCTCACGGCAGACCAAATTGCTCAAGATGCTCAATTTTTCAGCTTTGGCACCAATGACTTAACTCAAACCACTTTTGGCATTTCGCGTGACGATGCAGAAACAGGCTTTCTTTCTGAATACCTTCAAAAAGGTATTCTCGCCGAAAACCCCTTTGCCACTCTTGATGAACTTGGCGTCGGCAAGCTGATGGAAATGGCCGTTCGGCTGGGCCGCCAAACCCGGGCAGGGCTCCAAATCGGTATCTGTGGGGAACACGGCGGCGACCCGAAAAGCATCGCCTTCTGTCATCGTATTGGGCTCGATTCAGTTTCCTGCAGCCCTTTCAGAGTGCCAGTTGCGCGCCTGGCCGCTGCCCAGGCTGCGTTGGCAAAATAGACAAGAGCAATCCCAACGCAAAAGGTGCACAGACAAACTGCTGTGCGCAGGCGTAGAGGGTTAAGCACAGCTCTTGCTCTGATTGCGGAGCATGAATGATCTTCTTGGGAAAGTAGCAGTGGTCACTGGCGGGACCGGCGGCATCGGCTTTGCCACGGTGAAACGATTTCTCGGCGCCGGAGCCCAGGTGTTGTTGGTGGACTTGGCTCAAGCCGATGTCGATGCGGCCTTGAATCGACTCGATTCAAAACACGTGCAAGGTTTTGCCGCTGACGTTTCGAATGGGAAGGCGACGGCGAACTACATGAGCGCTGCCGCTAAAGCATTCGGCGGCATCGACGTCGTGCATCTGAATGCAGGCATCGAGGGGCCGGTGAAGCCCATTGTTGACTACGCGGAAGAAGACTTCGATCGCGTGCTGGCGATCAATCTCAAGGGTACATTTCTGGGCATCAAAGAAGCGACGCCATTTCTACAGCGGCGGGGAGAGGGAAGCATTGTAGTGACCGCCTCCATCGCCGGGCTCGTGGGTTCGCCGGGCATGGCGGGTTACATTGCGAGCAAACATGCGGTTTTGGGTTTGGTGAAGGTCGCAGCGGCCGAATTGGCTCCACTCAAAATTCGGGTCAACGCCATCGCGCCGGGGCCTATCGAAAATCGAATGATGCGTTCCATTGAGCAGCGCTCGGCACCTGCACACCCAGAACACGTCAAGGCGGGCTTTGTGGGTCAGGTGCCCATGGGCCGCTACGGCACCAACGAAGAAATTGCCGAGATGGCGCTTTTTTTGGCCAGCAATCGAAGCAGCTACTCAACGGGAGGAGTCTTCGTCGCCGACGGTGGTTTCGTCTCTCATTGACCGGCCGCCAAAGCGAAACGTTGGTACTTGAAGTCGAGCCACCACAGCAGTGCAAAGCCCAAGTTGAGAGGCATCATGATTGCCAAAATGTTGGCATTGGCTTGATCAAACACAGGGAACGCTTTTGCGAACAACCCTACAACTGAGCTTACGGCGAGCAACGTCCACACCGTTCGGTTCCATGGCCTCGCTCGTCTTGAACCTGCCATCAGCATGATGCCGAACGGCAACAGCGCGAATGTGAGTGGGTTGACCTGAAACAGATTCTCATTACCGAAGGTGACGTCATGGTCTGTCAGCGTCATCAGGCAAGCCAAAGCCGTCCCGAGCACGCCAAGACTGAGCCCAATCAACGCAGTGTAAGCCCCAAGCAACACCCGGGGCAGCTTCTTTCCATCGCGGCCCCAGTGACCGAGTGCATGAGCGATGGCGGCGAGTAACAAACCAAACGCCAGTTCCCATCTAAACCAGTCAGGCGCTTGTTCTGGCGGGCGAGTTCTCGAACTCAGAAACCAATTCCACTGCTTCTTCACTAAGGGCCTTCGCGAGCCATCGACGCGTTTCACTTCCAGCGCTTGCACTTGTCTTTCCAACTCATCGGGCAAATAGGCATCTTGTTGCATCGTGATGGACTTATCGAGCGAGTCGGCCTGAAGGAAGTCGAGCACCAAAGACATGGGTGGGTTCACCATCGAGTAGCGCAAGGTGTGCTGCCGCAGCGTTGTTCGAGACTTTCCTGCAGTGGCTGCTTTGAGTTGGCCACCCAGCGCTTCGTCAATGAGGTCTCTGGGGCGCGTCGAGCAGTTGTCGTTGTAGTGGTGATAGCGATACGACCTGTTCTCTGGCAACACGTGGAGGCCCAAGCGCTTGGCGATGACCATCGCCTCGTCAGGGGTCAAATCGAGCTCTTGTAATCGAACATCACGTCGAAGCTGATTTTTATAGAACTCAAACGTTGCTCTCACTGAATCATCGGCCACCCAAAAGATGAGCCGGCCTCTGAGGAAGTCCTTCAGAAACCCAACCGTGTCTCCCTCTTTCGGACCAAACATGCCGAAGTTGTAAAGGCGGCCTTGATTGAGTCGTTTGTCTTCAACCACCAACGCCGTGTGACCCCACCATTCAGTCAACGAATCACCGGGGCTAAAAGTGACGAGGGTAATGGTGAGATCTGCACCCTGACTTTGCTCAGTCATCCAAGGTGGCAATGCTTGAGTGGCAGCGGTCGCTACAAATAACGAAAGGACGGAAATCACCAGGTGGGTCTCTAGCCTAGTTCGCGTTCAGGATGACGGACAGAACGTCGCCTCCCGCTTGAAGAGATGTACGTTTTCCGAAATCAAGCGCGAGTGGATTCCTTCAGTGCCACTGCACGCTCCGCGTGCTCGAACGCATCTGCGAATTGCTCAAGTTCGACCTTTGTCATTCCCAGGGAACGCCCCATCTTGCGCCAACCAGCCACTGCACGAACAACCTCTTCGAGAATCTTTCTCGCGGCTTTGAGAGAAATGCGGAAGTAACTGATAACTGACATCAGCGCCGCAATCGAGGCTTCGGGTCCTGCATCCTCTGAGATCCAGGTTTTTAACTCACGCTCGCGGTCAGGAAATGGATTGAGATCGAACGCGGGTGCGAGTGCCCATTTCCCGTATTCAACGTGGAGAAACCCGTGGTTGAGAAGATGGTCATCGACGTTGGTGATCAAGATAGAGAAAGCCATTCTTCGCCAGAGCTCTTCGATGTCTTGCTGGGCCATCGCCCCGTGGACCCTCAACGCATCGACGATTTCTGTGTAGGCGTGCTCTTGTGAGTCGCTCGGCTCTACCCCAAGGAGCGTGGCGGCAGAAATGTACATGTGCCTTTGCCCATTCGCAGTGCGGTCAAAACGACGAATGAGTGCCACTGCACTGCCATCGCTTTCAACCAGTTCGGCCTCGGCAACGCGGAGTTTTGCATGCGAAGCAAGTCGCATCGCCAGCACCTCTCCCTTCGTAATCGAGCGTTCGTCGGAAATACTGGGAAACTTACCGATAGATAAGCGACCTGCGGCATCGATGATGGTGCATTTGGGCCGGGCACCGCCCAACGATGTTCCTCGCCCTCGGAGATAAGCGAGGTCGGCTGCACTCTCGGTATTGGTCTCCACGGCTCGTGTCGCGCTGAGCAACCGCTCAAGTTCAATCAACGGCGGTGCTGTGCGCCGGCCAGTGACTGACGCTCTTTGAAAAACTCCTTCTTCGTCCTGAAAACGAAGCGCACCAGGTCTACTGAAATCATCAACGGCCAACAAAAAATCGAGCGAAGTCAGGAGTCGGCGCTCAGACTTGGGTTCTGCCCGCCTTGCGGCCTGTCGTTGCTTGGCATAGTCGCGCAAAATGACCCGACGGCCCCACCCATCGGGCTCGGTGTCAGCGATAGCGGTGTGAAATACAGACCCGCTTGCATGCTTTCGATGAAATTGTGCGCCTCGCACCAGCGGTAAGCCCGGTTCAATGGCGAAGTGGTCATCGGCCGAAAGCCACACGGTGTCATATTCAAAGGACGCACTTTCGCGATTGCCATCGGCGTCGTGATGAATCGTGCCAAGGGGCTGAGCCTCGTTCCCGACAAACACTCTAATCTTCCGTCTCATAAGGGGCTCGGCTCCGCCTTCACTCGAACACGCTTAGGCATTCGCTGGGCATCGAGCAACAAGCCTTGATCATCGACGCGTGGATCGACAATGCTGTTCAAGGCTGCGCCGAAGCCAAGGACAAACATTGTCATTGCATATGCCCCCATCGACACAGTGGGGTCGCCCTTTTCGACACGAACGTAGGTACTTTTCGACAAGCCCACCCTCTCAGCCACCATCGCCACCGTTAGCCGTCTCTTTTTTCGAGCAAGAGCAAGGTCGCTCCCAAATTTCTCGAGCGAACGCCTTATTTGTTGAGGGAGAACATCGCGCACCGGCGAACGCATATTTAGTACCTATACATAGGTCTTAATTGACCATAATGAGCTATATATAATACGTTATTTGAATTGTAAATCCGCTCTCCTTTCCGAGGTTAAGTACGCATTTGCCTGTGATTTCAGAGGTCGATAACGCCGAAATCGCTCATCACCGGCTTTGTCGCATCACGTTGCAATGATGAACGCCTTTGAATACCAGCGTCATTGAGTGGAACCCCAAAACTTTATTGATGAGTGGCGGAAATCAAGGTCATGCGAAAGAAGGGCACTGAGAAAACACTTTTCAGACTGGTCCTCGCGCACTTTCTGGTCGCTATTGACATCGTCAGCTTCGCGAAACCGCAGCTCTCAAATTCGGTGGGCGATTCAATACAAGCTGTTGCCTTCCGTTGGGCCTCACGATGGAGATCTTGTCTACGCACTATTCGAGGAAGAGCTTCGATACATGCGTCGAGCAGAGTGTTTCTATCCGAACATTGAAGTGGCGTGCCTGCTCGTCTTCAAGCTGGGCCGCGTCGATGACGTTTTTCGTATCGAACAAGCAAAGCTCGCAAGCTACGACACCGAATGCGCCCTCGATGTACGGTTCTTCTTTGGAGCGGGTGTTGAGGCGACCCTTGACTACCTCGGAAAACAAACAAGCGAGCAAGCCATCTCGTTGGCGACCACCCTACGAGAAATCGTTCACAGTGGTGAATTGACGCATCAACATTCGGGTGGTTTCGAATCCATCGAGGCTTGGCTCGGCGAGGTCGAGAGACGGCTTTTGAAAACGAGCCAGTGACGCTGAATTCAAAAATCGACATCGCTTCCCGATATCTTTTTTGCGCTCGCAACGTTCCCGCCCAGACTCGGTAGGTTCTCAAAAGAAGTCGGCTTTAGGGGGGCTCGACACCATGGGACGTTCATTCGGTAAGAGTGCCGTAGCGGTGTGTCTTGTCTTTGCGCTGGGCTCACCTGTACAGGCGCAACTCGGCGTGGCAAGTCTGTCTGGCGTCGTTCAAGACGCGCTGTCTACACAGCCCGTGGGCGACGTGGTGGTGACAGTCACTTCTCCAAATCTCCAAGGCGAAAGAATCATCGTCACTGATGACACGGGCACGTTTCGGGTAGGTCAACTCCCTCCAGGCACCTACGAAGTGCGTTTGGAAAAAGAGGGCTATGCACCCTTCACTCGCAGGAACTTAGAACTGCGGCTCGACACCACCATCAGGCTGATTCTGATGCTTCAACCGTTGAGCGTGCAGAGCGAAGAAGTATTGGTGGTAGGCACCGCGCCCACCGTCGACATCGGGAGTTCAGCCACCGGCCTCGAGGTCGGGGCAGCACATTTGAGCAAGCTTCCGTTGCTCGGGCCCCAGCTCAGAGGAGGCGCCACGCGTTCTTTCGAAGGGCTGGCCGAGTTGGCCCCACAGACAGGCGGAGATCGCTACGGCGTGGGCATGAATGGCGCTCAAGGCCCTGAGAATCAATTTTTCGTCGACGGCGTGTCTGTCAACGATGCCGCGTATGGCCCGCTCGCGACTCCACTGTCGGTGGAATTCATGGAAGCCGTCAATGTGCTCACCGGTGGCTATATGCCTGAGTTTGGCCGCTCGCTCGGTGGCATTTTTAATGTGGTGACCAAATCGGGCTCAAACGAATTTAAAGGCTCTGTCTTTGGAACATGGACGCCCGGTGCGCTCGCGGAGCCCGGCCGTTTCAATCACAGCCAAGCGTCTTCCATCGCCGTCGCAGGTCAACCACACAACTTGGGTGATTTTGGTTTCGAGGTGGGAGGCCCCATCATCAAAGACAAACTCTGGTTTTTCGCCGGCTTAAACCCGTCTGTGACACGCATGAAAATCAATCGCAAATTGGTCTGGTATCAAGAAACCACTGACGAAGCAGAAATGTTTTCAGGCTACGAAACCGACGCGCAAGGGCAAAAAATAGCCCGTGATTTGCCCGGCAGTGAGAGCTCAACTTTCGCCGACAGCCGAACGTTGAATTACATTGGAAAGCTCACCTTTTCACCGAAGACCGGACACCAACTGAGCCTCTCTGTCTACGGGGCGCCCACTTCGAGCGGTGGCGATGGCAGCTTTGGGCTCTCTCCGCTCGATGGCTCAATCGATCGCTTCCGCGGTACTTCAGACCCGTACGCAGGAGCGCGCACCGGCGGCGTCAATGCCAACGGCTTTGCCTACCGTGCTGCAGTGCATGACGTAGGGCTCAAGTACGCCGGCGGCTTTCTCGACCAACACCTTCTCCTCGATGTGTCAGGCGGTTTTCATTTCCAGCAGACCTCGCAGCTCCCGATTGATTCGAGCGCACTTGGCAGCGATAGCGGCCTGGCCAGTGTTCCTCAAGTGCAACTCGGCTTTCCCAATTCTTTAGAATCGGTGGAACGGCTTTCAGCTGAAAATTCAGCTCAATGTCAATCATCAGTCGCGGGAGCTGTTCGATGCCCAGTCGATGAGTACCGAGTGGGTGGCGCCGGCTTTTTACAACAAGCCACCATCACTCGAGTGCAGGCCAAAGGCATCGTCACTGGGCTCTTTCAAGCGCTCGGTCATCACGTGGCCAAGGCCGGCGTCGACGTGGAACAGGCGAATTACCTCAATGAGAAGGGTTATTCCGGCGGGACCATCTTAAAAAACTCCGCGCCAGACTTCGGCTCAAACGATGTCACCGCCGACTTTCGCCGCTTCGGGTATTTTCGAGGTCCTACCGATTTTGTCGAACTCAAGACGCGCATCAACGAAGTGCAGTCGACGAGTGTAGGCGCCTTTCTGCAAGACAGTTGGAATGTGCTCGATGTCGCCACGCTCAATGCAGGTCTTCGCTTTGATCAACAGTACATCGGTGCCGGAGGGCGACCGGCCTTGGTGCTCCCGGGGCAAGTTTCGCCGCGCGTGGGAGTGATTGTCGATGTGACTCGCCGTGGCCTTTCTCGGCTGTATGCCAACTTTGCGCGATTCTACGAGTTGATGCCGCTCAACTTCGCAGACCGAAATTTCCCCCAGGAACCTGGTTATTTTGGCTTTCGTGACAACGCTGCAGGGCAATGCGATTTCGTGCAACCGAACATCACCGCAGACCAAGTCAAAGATAAATTCAATTCAACCTGCGCCAACGCTCCCAATGTGTTTGGAGTTGGGTTTTCGACCGTGCGTTCACCGGTCGACCCGCAACTCCAACCACAATCGTCTGATGAAATTGTGGTGGGAGGTGAATACCAAATCTGGGGTGATTTGCGTTTGGGCGTCAATTGGACCCATCGATATTTAAATGCAGTCATCGAAGACATGAGCCGCGACGAAGGCACGACATATTTCATTGGCAACCCTGGGTATGGCATTGCCCGTGACTTCGAGAAGGCCACTCGCACCTACGACGCGGTCACGGCCACCGCCACCCAGACTCGAGGCAGTTGGCTGCTGCAAGCGAGCTACACCTGGTCCTATTTACGCGGCAATTACCCCGGCTTCTTTCAAGTCGAGAACGGCCAACTCGACCCCAACATGAATACCAACTTTGACCTGCTCTCGATGTTGCCCAATCGCACCGGGCGTCTGTCGGGCAACAGCACGCACGTCATCAAACTGTACCTCGGCAAAGAGTTTGAATTGAGCTCTCGCGTAAAACTCATCACGGGCGGCTCGTACCGAAGCCGCTCAGGGGCCCCCATCAGCGCCTTGGGGTCGCACCCCCTGTACGGACCCAACGAAGTGTTCGTCACGGCGCGCGGTTCAATGGGCGAGCTCCCGTGGGTTCACCAAATTGATGGCCGAGTGGCCGTGGCGGTAAGACTGCCTGGCGATTTAGAGGTGCAACTCACGGCTGATGTCTTCAATCTGTTCAACTTCCAAGCGGTGACCGAAGTCGACCAAGCGTTGACCAAAATTCCGGTCACTCCCAATACCGATGGTAAAGGTTTGTGCGTGCTGGGAGGGCCAGCCGGCGACTGCGCCGAAGTGGCCAAAGCTGACGGCAGCGGTGCCCTCACTGCCGCTGAGCTCAGCACCAACTATCGTCAACCGTTGGCCTACCAAGCGCCGCGTTCCTTCCGCTTTGGCCTGCGCGTTTCTTTTTAAAGAAAGGGGTTTTCTTATGAAGCGCACGTCAATGCTGGTGCTGTTCGCCGTCGCGTCGATGTCGTGCCCGAGTCAATCGCCCGCGACCTGTCAGATGCAGGGTCAATATCGGTTGGTGCTCAGCCCCACTTCGATGACAGGCCCTTGCGCCGTGGCTGAAGCAGAAACAATGGGCTTCGAAGTGTACAGCGCCGTGCCCAACGTCACCCAATTCAACTTTGTGTATCGCCCGTCAGGGTTGACCGACCTCCTCAACGACGGCCGAGTCGATGAGTCAGGCGCCA
>JAYUVR010000090.1:0-13776 GCA_043753955.1 Archangium sp.
CCTGGAAACCGGTGCGAGTCAGGCCGGGCGAGAGACCGAGCACCGAGACTCCGCGCTCCTTGAGTTCCGCCCAGAGCGCCTCGGCCATAAAAAGGTTGAAGGCCTTTGTCGCGGCGTAGGCAGTCAGGTAGGGCGCCGGTTGATAGGCTGCCGTACTGGCAACGAAAATGACGCCGCCTTTCCCCCGGGCAAGCATGTCCGGCAAGAAAGCTCGGGTGAGCGCCACCGGGGCGCGACAGTTCACATCGACCATGTCTGCGAGCAACTCAGCGCGCTGAATCTCAAAAGGCCCACGAAGACCGAAACCCGCATTGTTGACCAGCAAACCCACCGACCAACCCGCTGCAGACACACCCGCTTGAACTTTCTGAGCCGCGTCTGAATCGGTGAGGTCTACGGGCAGACACAGGGTGCGGACTTTGTGTTCGCTCTCAAGAGTACGAGCCAACGCCTCGAGTCGCTCTGCGCGCCGCGCCACCAGCACGACATCCATCCCCCTGGAGGCGAGGGCTCGCGCGAAGGCTTCACCAATTCCCGAAGATGCACCGGTGATGAGGGCTGCTCCACCGAAGCGCACAGCGTGATTCTTCATACGATTTAGGGCACCGAAATGAGGGACATGCACAAACGAGAACCCCTCATACCCGATGGCCCCGCAGCTGCAAGGAGCTCGCAGGTAGAGCATCTGAACAGCGCATCTGCCTCAGCGCCGGAAGTCTCAAAGTCACTTTCCCACGACGCATTTGGCGAGTGCCTCAAAACGCCTTGAAGCCATCACGCGCTCCAACCCGTCTGCAGAAACAAGCTTCTACTTACTGGCCTCGGTGTCAGCGCCAACATACGTGTCGAAGACAAAGACATTCTTGGCTGCGAAGTCTGCACGCGCAGGGTGTGTTAGGAATTTTGTGTAAGAGGAAGATGAAGACGGGCCGCCCGCAGTCGAGGAAGCCCGTTGAAAGAGAAGAAACCGAGGTCAGAAGTGGTGCCGCAACAGCCTCTTCGCCAAGTAGGCGGCAACGAGTGCAAGTGCCTATTTGCACGTCGAAGGCAACCGGGGAAACCTGGGTTGGGAAGAGCCCCTGGGCATGGGTTGAACGATGAAATCAGCGGCGCCGCGAGCCACCCCTCGATCACTTCACCAAGAGTTCCATCGATATATCGTCGAGGTATTGATCAGGCGCGATCTTCACCCGGCGGTGCCACCGCCCCACCTCTGTGAACCCCAGCTTGCGATACAGCGCATGGGCCACTGCGTTGGACGACCGAACGTGGAGTTCAATCTTTTCGACCGCCGGCGCGGCTCTCGCCCAATCAATCAAGGCACTGAGCAGTGCTCGCCCGACACCTTGCCCCTGCCACCCAGGGTGAACAGCCAACGTCAGATGCACCACGTGGCGCACCGCCACCCATGGCAGAGGATCAAGCATTCCGTGACCGACGAGCTCTCCCTTGCTTTCTGCCACCAAATAGTGCCCGTTATCGGAGCCGTTCAGCGAAACGATCTTCTGCGTCAATCGTTCATCTGTGACTTCGGAGGGTCGCGCAACGAGGAAGCCAGGGGTCGCTGTGATGCTTCGTTCCGCCTGGGCCAAGACAGGCGCATCTTCCACGCGCGCTGAGCGAATCTTGAGCTCGGGGTGAATCATGCAGCAGTCGTAGCGGGTTTCCGGAGGCTGATCAAAGCTCACAAGCTGCGTCGGTAACGTAAAGCTCTTGAGGTGTGACTGGATGTCCCGTACCGACAAACCTCTGGCGCAGAGAGCCAATACCTTGTCATCGAATGCGTATGTGGATTCAAACCCGCTGACCGCCACGGACCCATTTGGATTGCGTCCGCTGAACGAGCGCGAGAGGCGATGTCTTTCTTCCTATATTCCTCAGGTTGATTAGGGTGTGCCTCCGTCGGTCGATTTATCGTCGGGACGAACCTGACACGTCTTGTCAACGCACGTGTATTTTACGTCTTCGTCGCGGGGGCAGTCAAAGGAGTCGACGCACTGGCCAGTACAAGCCGCTATTGCGAGCGTGGCCAATGTGAGCAACGCGGGTAAAAGAGCTCTTCTTAAGACATGGGGCACAGGGGCACCTGTGCCAAACTTTGCTCTTCGTACGAAGGTGCCCCAAATCGCTTGCACTGATTTTTGTCTTTGGTGGTTTCTTCCGGCGTTGGAACTTTTCATGACGCAGGGAACGCGCTTTGGCAGCCTTCCATATCGGCCCGAACGTTGAAACTTGCAGAGTTCACATTTTCCTATTGTACCAACCTCGATATTGCCGGAACCGAATCGGCAGATGCTGTTGCCTTTCCGGCTTTCACAATCGAAAGCACCGTGTACGCGTGAAAGACGTGGGAATCGCAGTTGGAAAGCACCCGAGCAGATGCTCATTTCGCCACGGGCCTCGCAGTCGCGGAGTTCATAATTCGAATGACGAAACCCGCTACAGGGCGTCAATGGCTCCCCGTTCTGGCCCCAATCAGCGCTGACTTTTGGACCTCACGAGAGCACAAAACCTCACCGTGAAAATAGACATTGGGTGCCGCATCAGTTGCCCCGCATCGCTCCATTTGGCCTCTGGTGCGTTTTGGAAAAGATGCGCTCGCCGCTTGCGGAACGGAGGGGCAATACCATTACAGTGCCTTTCTCTTTCCTGGAGGCAGACTCACACATGGCACGACACATAAGGCGCGGGATTTCAATTGCATTGGTAAGTGTGGTTCTTGGTTGCAGCGGTGGGGTGGCAGGCTCTGAAGGCGCTGATTCGTCCGTGGATCAGTCGGTCACGCGGCAACCTCCCAACCCGGCTACCAGTGCAGGTATTGCCCAGCGGCTGGGGCGTAGGGTCGACGAGCTTGAAATTGAACGCCAAGCGAGCGCGGACGGGCGTACGCATCTCAAGGTTCAACAGCTCAATGGCGGCCTGCGTGTATATGGTGCCTACGCCAAGCTGACTTTGTCCCCCAGCGGCGAGGTGATTCATTCCATTGATCGATTGGCGCCTTCCGCTCCAATTTCTGCGCCCACCTTGTCGCCCGCCCAGGTCCTGCGAGTTGCTCTTTCACACCACGGGTATGACCTCGGTGCGCTGCCGATAGAGTCGCGCCGCGACCTTCGGGTCGTCTCGTTCGAAACCACGGCCGACCTGGCGGAAACACCTACGGTGGAACGGGTGGCCTTCCGCGATTCAAAGGGGAATCTGCGCGGTGGCTTCTTGGTCGAGACTTGGGGCCTGCGCAGCAATCTCCTGCACGAGACTTTGATCAACGATGAGGGCTTGGTCGAAGCAGTAGAGCTGCGCACCAATACAGATAAATACAATGTGTTCACGGAAGACCCACTTAAGGGGCCGCAGTCGATCGTCTCTGGGCCTACAACTGGGGGCACCGAATCGCCCAACGGTTGGCTGGGCGCTGGTGCGCAAAACACGCTGGGCATCAGTGGAAACAATGTGCTCGCTTATTTAGATGCAGACGGAAACAACAAGGCAGATCGCGGAGGCACGGCCATCACCAATGGCGAATTCTTGACCATCGCTGACCTCACCCGCGACGCTTCATTAAATGGCAACCGCTCGGTGGGGGTACAAAACCTCTTCTATTTTAACAACGTCATTCACGACAAACTCTACCGCCACGGCTTCACCGAAGCGGCGGGTAATTTTCAGTCTGACAACTTTGGGCGTGGCGGCTCTGGCAGCGACCCGGTGCAGGCAGAAGCACAAGACGGCAGCGGTACGGACAACGCCAACTTTTCCACCCCTGCCGACGGGCGCAAGCCGCGCATGCAGATGTACCTGTGGCACGGAGCTGCGCCAACCCATGAGGTGCAAGTCAACGCACCGGCCAGTGTGGCTGGAACCTACGATGCCCGGGGTGCAGAATTTGGCGCCGCGCTCACCACCACGGGGTTGACGGGTGCGGTGGCACTGTTTAACGACGGCACGGGGACTTCAAGCGATGCTTGTGAAGCCAGCGTCGGGTCGTTGAGCGGAAAAATTGCCCTCGTCGACCGCGGAACCTGTGCCTTCACTCAAAAGGTGCTCAACGCGCAGGCCGCTGGCGCAGTGGCGGTCATTGTGGCGAACACCGAACCCGGAGGCGTAATCTTTGCCATGGGCGGCACGGAAAGAAGGGCGAAAATTCCTTCGGTGATGGTGAGCCTTGAATCGGGAGCCAAGCTTCGCTCGGTCTCGGGCGTCAATGCCACAGCGCGTTTCAAGGCCGTGCAGGCGCCGATGCTCGACGGCGACGTCGACTCAGACATCGTGTTCCACGAATACGGGCACGGCCTGACCTGGCGGATGATCGGCGGCATGAGTGGCAAGTTGGCTGGTGCCATCGGCGAAGGCGCGAGCGACGTGGTGGCTTTCTTGATGAACGGCGATGATCGCATCGGCGAATATTCCGCCAGCAGCCCGGCGGGAATTCGTCGCTCGCCTTACTCAGGGTACCCGCGCACGTACAAAGATGTCACCGGGTCCGAGGTTCACGACGACGGCGAGATTTACGCCGCGGCCATGTGGCGTCTCAAAGAGCTCTTCACCGCCAACGGGCTCAGCGAATTGACGCTGTGGAATCTCTTCGTTGACGGCATGAACTACACCCCCTCGACCCCGGCCTTTGAAGACATGCGCGACGGAATGCTCCAAGCAGATGCCACCCGCGGCACTGGGGCCAGGTGCCTCATTTGGCGGGCCTTCGCTCAGTACGGGGTAGGCGTGGGAGCCAGCGGCGTGGCGACAACTTCCGGTGTCACCATCACCGAGTCGTCGACGCTGCCGGCCGGGTGCCCGTAATCGAAGGCTGACACGTTTCGATGGGTGAGAGGCCGCCTGCGACTCAAAGTCCTGGCGGCCTTTTCATGTCTTAAGCCTTTTCATTTTCAGCCGGTTTATAGGGTGGTTAGAACACATGCGCCGCGCCTTCACGTCCATTGCGGCTAGGCCAGAATTGCAGACGCTCATTTCGCAGGCTGCGAATTTTTACGAGGCCAGTCTGCCACCGGACTACCGCGTTGAAGTCAACCTCATACTCCGGCGGCAAAAGCTGACAGCCCGAAGCACCACGTGATTGTCGTTTCGAGCGCCGAAAGACGTGTGTACGCAGTACGCAAAGCGGAGCGGCTGCACGAAGGTGAGCACCACGGCTTGCTTTCAACCCATTGAGGAGCAGAAGAAGACGTGAGGGAACCCGTGTTTCAGACGAGCCAGTGCTCGAGTTTGTTCCGCGTCACCGTTCGCGCTCGGGCTGACGCAATACGTTTGACCCAGCGCGTGAGTTCGTTCCGACGAAAGCGCGCTGGGAGTTCGAGTTCGGGGAGGGAAGCAAAGTATCGAGACCGACCACCTGACAGGTACGCGAGGTCGAAGAGTGCCTTTTCTGGCGTCGCTACCTTTATTCCGCTTGGAAATGGCGCATAGCCACCGAAAAGTTCTGGCGCAATGTGGTGAATTGAAATGGTTCCCACCGCGGTCTTGATGCGTTGGGAATGGCTGAGTGACACGGCGAAGGTGACTTGTGGCAACTGCTCGATCATTCCGTGAATAGACAAAGCGCTCAGCAACGAGACATAGCTGGGCATTGGCGCCGTGAGAAATTCTGGGAGTCGGAGTGGGTCAAGTTCCCCAGCCACCCACCAGGTTCCAGAGCGAACGCGACAGATGAGCCCCGCGCGCGCCATGCGCGCCAGGGCAACGCTCGCGGCAGAAAGAGAAAGACCGAGAGCTGCAGCTGCATCAGAAGTTCGAATTGCCGGAACTCCAAGTCGAGAGAGCCGCGCAAAAGCTGTGGCTGCATTCATGGTGACTTTTCCAGCCGGGCCACAACTGTATCTTGCATTGCTTCCCAGGCTTCACGGCTGTCGTAGATGGCCGCCTGTTCAGGCTCGAGGTACGCAACGACCTGAGACGCGTAATCTTCGAACGAGACGCTCATGGCATTCTCGATGGCTTGGGTTCGCTTTGATTTTGACGGGAGTCGAACTGCGGCCGAGTCGGCTCGTGCCAAGAGTAAATTGAGATCGAACACATCGCGCGCCTGCGGCTCGGTTCTGCCCGCAAGTGCACTCACTTTCTGCGTGATGGCTGCCGGAGCGAGATAGTGCGTGGCAAGCATTGGCGTCAGTGAATAAGGAACGAGCACTTGAGGGTGTACTGCTTCGAAGAGCGCCCCCTCGATGTCGCCGCGTCGAGAGAATTCAATTTTCGTGCGTATCGGCACGACCCCTGATTTCAATTCGAGGCCCACCTTCCATCGTTGGGTGGTGTCAGTCTGCTTAGGGGCCGACACATCGGCGATTCTGATGCCTCGGGAAAGCAAAGGAGCAGTCACCAGCGGACTCTTGAGCAGCCTGTCGACCTTGTTCCTGAGCGTTTCTTTGGCCATGACCACCACGTCGAGATCGATGTCTTCCGAGTAGCGGATACTTGAGAAGAAGAAGCGCAGGTTGCAGCCACCCTTGAGGGCAATGAGTCCTTTGTCTTCACCTTTGGCGACAAGACTCCGGAGAAATACGAGGTGAAAATACTCGACGGTTATTCGTGGCAGCGAAAGCATTTTTCATGAACACATATTATTGACGTATAAGTCAATAATTTAACTTCATAACCCGAGGAGATGCCTCCAGTTCTGCTGCGATTGACGATTGCGCTGGCACCGTAGCGGGCGACCCTTAGAGTGGCTCAAGCCGGTATTGGACCGAGACCGGCTTCCTTCGGTGAATTTCTCAACCTTTCACGTGAACCGGCGTAGTTCGGCGTCAAATATAAAGAAAACCCTTGGGAGGCACGAGGGCCACCAGACGCGAACCGGGCTCAACCTCAACGATTCGCGGTTTGGGCACCTTGTTGTGCCACCAGCTTCCGACTGAAGGCTTGGTCTACTTTCAGCAGCCACGAACGAAACTCTGCATATTCTTTGCTGCTGATGCGCGCTTTCGACATCACCAGCCGCCCTTTGACTTTGAGTTTCCCATCTTTCTTTTCCACTTCGATGCGCAACGAGCCAAACGGTGATTCTTCAACCACCGGCGGCGGTAAATCGGGGAACGACCAATTCGTGGGGAGCACGTAGGTCATCTCAAGTTCGTTGAGCCACACTCCGGGTAAGACGAGTTCGCTGCTTCGTTCCGACAACGGCGCGAGGGCTTGGGCAAAAGTCCGACTGGCTCCGAAGGGGAAAAAACGGAGCAGGCCTAAGCCAGACTCTGCGAAACGCGGCATTGCCATCGCAAAACGAATCGATACCGGCGCTTCAAGATTTTGAACGTCACTCACCGTCACTTCACTGGCCTGTACGCCCGGGTAACTTTGAGCCCACTGTTGCTCAAAGGTGGCCTTCCGCGTCGCTGCAGTTTGATACTGGCGCCGCAACTCTGGAGCGCCCTGCCCTTTCGCCACCAGGTTTCCCTTTGCCGTGGCGCTCCCATCGGCCTTGAGGGTGACTTCGAGTGAAAGAGAAGTGCCGTTCTCTTCGGGCATAGCTTCTGGCGTCGTCATAAATCGACTTGGGCCTTCAGGCTCAATGATGAGCACGTTGGCGATGCGGTCTGAACTCGCCAATTCTCGGCTCCCGTGGAACTCGGCGGTGCCGTCAAGAAACAGGTCTAACTTAGGCACATAGACGATGGCGTGATTGAAGGCCGCGAGCGAAGCAACCTCGCTCGACAGCGTCCCCAAGTGGCGCATGCGCAATAACACCAATTTTGAATCAACCCCTGCCACCTTGAGCATCGCGTGAATGAGCGAAGCCTTGTCTTTGCAGTCGCCAAACTTGCGCGCGAGAATGCGGTCTACTCGGTACGGTTTGTACCCGTGAATGCCGAATTCAAGGGCGACGTAGCGGGTATGTGACACCACAAAACCGTAGAGCGCGGCGACGACTTTCTGAGTATCGCGGCGATCGACGCCTTTGAGCGCTCCATCGACTGCGCGTTTGAGTTCTTCATTGGGCACCAGTTGCTCTCGCACCAGCCCCCAGTAGTAGCGTCCCACCTGTTCCCAATTCTGATACGTCGACAGATGCAGCGGGGAAGCCACTTCAGCCCACCCAGGCATATTGGGTTCAGGCATCAGGCGAGGCACTTGAGCTGCTTCAAATCGATACACCATACGCTCACCTTGCCGAGTGGACGTGGCGGTGAGCCACTTGGGCAAAGTCTCTTTGTTCCACGAGAGCTGCCGCGCTGCCGGCATGTCGACCACGTAGCGGTAGTGCTGTTTGAGAAAGAGACCCTGAACCGCGTCGACGTCTCCCCAATAATCTGAAAGCAAATTGTCTACGGAAGTGTCTTCGAGGCGCCACTGCACTTCTAAGACATCACCCGGTGCGAGCGCCGAGAATGAAAGCAGTCGCGAACGCGCGTCATAATACATGCCCGTCCAGGGCTCATTGAGAGCGCGCTCATCTTCACCGAATGAATCAACCACGCTGCCATCGGGCTTAGTGATGCGGGTTTTGAGCACCCGCACTTCTTGACGGTCAGGGGACCAGGTAATGGGCAAGGTGCGAAAGGCCTCAACGCCTCGTTGTGTCAACACCTTCACCACCAGCTGCTGAAAACGACTTGAAAGCCCAGAAGGCTGCACGCGCACATGCGTGACTTCGGCCAAGATGACCGCATCTTCGGCGCTGCTTTGGCCGCTGTGTTCAAGCAGAGCGGGCAGTGGGAAGAAGGACTCAAGTGTGGGGTTGCTCGAATCTTCACCTCGAAGACTGCGCAGTAATTCCTTCAAAGCTGGGTTTTGAGGGCGGAGATTAAGCGCGTGTTGAAAGGCAGCGATTGCTGCTTCTTGTTGATTCGCATGCAAAAGCGCTCGCCCTTCTTTTTCATACACCTCGGGCTCATTGGGAGCAGCGCGTTTGAGGAGCTCAAACATCGAGCGACCCTGTTCGATGCGACCGTTGGCGTAGGAGAGCTCGGCCAGACGAAGCATCGAGCTCTGGTCGAAGGGGTCGAGGGCGAGCACCTTTTGATACTGTGCAACCGCGTCGTCGACTTCGCCCAAGTCAGCCAAGATACCCGCCAAGGTACGGCGCATGTTGGCGTCATCAAAGCGAAGCGCCAAGGCCGCGCGAGCCCGAACAATCGCTTCGCGGAGACGATCTGCTCTTCGGCTGGCGACAATGCCTTCTCGTGCAAGCGAAGGAATGAGGTGAAGTTTGCGAAACGCTTCTTCCGCAACGCGAAAAGCCTGAGTCTTCTGACCCAGACTTTCTAACGCTCGTATCTGCAGAACCCATGCAGGCGCGAAATTCGGGTGTGCGGCTAAAAGATTCGTGGCGTAACTCAATGCCACTTCTGGGTGCTCTCGCGACAACTCGTACTGGGCGAGCGCCAGGCGAGCAAAGGGGTGAGCCGGCGACAGCGCGATGGCCGCTTCGAGAAACCGACGGCGATCATTCCCGTCTTCCGTGTGAAGCGACGCAGCGACCAACTGAACCTCGACGTCCATGGGCGCCAGCAGCGCAGCGCGTTCAGCTTCCATCTGAGGGGTGTGTTCGCTTTCAGGGTACGCATGTTCCCAGGCGAGCACCGTGGCGTAGTCTGCCCGCAATGCACCGTCAGCCGGCGTCGCCTTCACTCGGCGTTCGAGGGCTTGCGCCAACGTCGTCAGCACTTGAGGGGCAGGCGCAATACCTTTTTCGAGCGGAGGCACCACCTCAGGCAAGACCGCCGTAATGGGCCCGCGCAGCCCAGACACCTTTTCCACCCGAGCGTAAAAACCGAAAGGGCCATTGAGCTGACAGACTTTGATGAGTATGCGATTGAGCCCTTTTCGAAGATTTATCGCAATGCGGTGCTGGCTTTCACGCGGGAGGTTGTATCGATTTGAACTGAAAACCTTCTGGCCGTTGACGAAGAGCCGCGTGCCACCCGACACCCCCAAAGACATCACCGCTTTGGTTTCGGCTTCGGTCTTGAGCCAAGTCAAAGCGTAGCCTACGGCCTCAGTGGCGGGCTTGAGAGCCAGGGAAAGGTCAACGTACCCATCGAGCGTTTTGGCATGTGGCTTCACCCAGCCCACTTCGCGCGACTTGGCTGAGTAGACCGCTTTGAGGTCGATGGCCGACTCAGGCCCAAAGTCCGTGTCACACCCTGTTTTTCCTTCGTTGTCGAAGGCGCCCACCACGTAGAAATCTTGAACAAAGCCCAGTTCAGCAATCAGTTCTTGCGCCTTGGTGCTTCGACCACGAGCGCGTTCGACCTCTGCCATAAAGCGCTTGGCCAACACCCGCACTTGAGGGTCTGTACTGCCGCGACTGATGAGCGTGGTGTAGGGCTCAGCCAGCAGATTGAGGTCATCGAGCTCATCCATCATGGCGTGAAGCGCAATCAGCGAAGCAGCACCACGAGGCTCGTGACCAAAAGCAAGAGCCCGTTGACTTAAAACTTCAACACGCGTGGTGATGGGAGAATCGAGATGAGTCAAAAGCAGCGCGGTAAATACGATTGAGCCAAGCACCTGCACACCGTAGCGAAATAGAAGCGTCCAGCGCGGCTTTTCAAAAAGACGGGCGAGCTGCTAGCGCCTCCTCGGGTCTTCTGATTAGGGTGCCTTCAGTGATGAACGTTCGCCGAAAACCACCTCTTCCTCCGCCCTTACCTCCACAAAAAAGGGCTGAATTGGCCGAGACCATAACGGCGGAGCCCGAAAAGGCGACCGCAACACTCTGGGCTGCACCGCGCAAAAAGCCAGGTTCGCCTCCACTTGCACTTGACGTCGTGCCCACCGGTCCTTCGAGTGTGCCAATCACAACCGCCGCCCGCGTACCTCTGGTGCACGCGCTCGGTGATGGGCACGCCGTCATCGACGTGCCTCTCAAGCCGGGGAAATATGAATTCAATGGCGTACCCTTTAAAGTCAAGCCGGGCACCGTGGCGCATGTCACCGTCAACGTGAAGAATGGTGAGCTGGTCGCCGCCAACCCAAGCCAAGAGGGAACCCGCGTCAGAATTACACCCCCGCTCGATTTCCCGATGCAGCTCACTGGCAAAGGGGTTCATGTCAAAGAAGACGAAGGACGGCGGAAATTAGAATTTGATATCGGTGGCTTTTTCGATGTGAGCTTTAAGATGAAGAATTTGAGTGAAATGTTGGCGTCGGGTGACGCTCGCGTTCCTCAAGATAAAGGGCATCACCCGCTCGCTGAACTTGGCTTAAAAATGTTCGACCTTTCCCAGGTGAAAGTCGACGCCCAGGTGACGATGCGAGAGAGCAGTGTCGACATCGGAGGAGCGAAGGTTGGCATTTCGCCCCGCACCACCTTTTCGGTCAAGGGTGACGGGCGTCGCACCACCGTCTCTGGTCACGTGGGGCTCGATACGTTTGTGCTCGATCAAAATGGGGTAAAATTGGCGAGCACGGGTGGAAAAGCCGAGCTCGTTGCCACCATCGATCGCACCGCCGATGGTTTTGCGATGAATTCGCAACTCTCAGATGCCGACCTGTCTATCGACCACTTGACCGCCGCGCGACCGAGCTTGGTGGTGCCTGGGAAAATCGACAAGCTTTCGCTGGGCAAAACAAAAATCAACAACGCAGAGATTCGGTTGGCTTCGAAAATTGGTTTTGACGGTGCACCCCGCCTTCAAGTCGACAAGCAGTCGCTTTCGCTCTCATTTCAGAGCAAGGGCCACCTCAACGATGCCCAGCTCACCGTAAAAGATGCCAAAGACTCAGCGAGTCTGGCGTTGGCGGGTGATTTTGAAGGCGCAGTCGCTATCGGCGCCCTCGGAATGACGATTGATGGGAAAGTGACCGGCGGCCGTTTTGATGTGCGCGATCTCCAACAAGCCATCAAAGGCAATCAGGTCTCTATTGAGCACGCACATGCTGATGGCAGCGTGCGCGTCAAGAGCTCGCCCAACCGCTTGCACATCGATGGTGAAGTCAAAAACATCGACATCGTCGTCGACGATTTCAAAGCGAAAGCCAAAGGCGTTGAGACAGACCTCGGCCGCAGCACCATTCAGGGCAAAGGCACGCTCCACCTGGGTGACGATGGCTTGAAGGTCGAAGGGCAGATGAAAGCGACGGCCACCATCGACAGCGCGAGTTTCGCTGAAGGCCAAGGCAAAAAAGCATCGTTGGGCAATTCAAAAGTGAAGGGCCAGCTCAGCTCGCTCAGCTTGGGGAAGGGCGGCGCTGAAATGCACCTTGAAGACGTTGCCGTTGACCTCAACGTCAAAAAGGCACAACTCGATATCGGGCAAGCCAAAGTGAGCGGCGGGGGAAAGCTGACCGCCAGCAGCCACCAAGTGGTGCTCGATGCGAATGGTTTTTCGCTCGGAGAAAGCACAGGCAATTTATCGCTCAAGCTTGACGATGGGCGGCTTCACAGTTCGACGGTCGATTTGACGATGACCAAAGGCAGCAGCGCGGAACTCGTTTTCAAAGAGCTCTCGCTCGGGACAACGAGCACACTCCGCCTTGCTCCAGGCAGCCGTGTCGATGTGGTTTTGAAAAGTGGCAAAATCAAAGTCGGCAAAGACACCATCGAACTTGAACCCGGTGGCACTGCTGGGTTTGCAGTGAACACGGTGGACATCATCGATGGAAAGGCCGATCTCCGAGGCTCACTGAAACTCGATGCTCAAGTGCGTGGTCGGCAGCTCAAACTTGAGCAATTTGAAACGCCCGGTTTCAAGCTTCACCCCACTGACGTGACGGGTCGACTTCAAGTTTCAGTCGACGATGCACATCTGTCAAATGACACCTTGAGCTTTCAAAATGCCCATGCAGCGGTCGACCTTGAAGTGGGTAAGTACGTCGGGGCGGCGGTACCTGGGCAACCGGGCGTAGGTTCGCTGCAAGACCCCGTTCAGGTCGCCTCGGTTGAGTCAGTCAAAAAATCCACCGCGGCGCAGATTGCGGGGGTGCCTCCGGTCGCGCAGCTTAAGGGTTCTCCGCTGGGTGCATTGGCTCTTCTGCGCGACGGTACCGTCAAGGCCGAGATTCCACTTCACGTACCAGGAGGCTCAATGGCCCTTGGGTTGGTGAAGTTCCCACCGGGTTCGCGCCTCGCTCTGTCATTGGCCGTGCGCGACGGGAAAATCATCACCAAAGAGACCACATTGGCCGTCACTGGTGGAATCAAAGTCGTAGGCATCGAAATTCGAGGAGCCCACCTCGACGATGAAAGAAACGTTCACATCGATATCAAAGTGGCAGGCAAAGAATTCAGCGTCATTTTACCTGGCTCAAGGTTACCCACCACGATGGCTGAGATGGTCGACCCGACATCTGAAAAGCAGTCGTGGCCCGTCACTGCCCTGGGCCAATATGGTGACTTCAGTCACGCTCGTTTCGAAGTCACCAATGCAACTTGTGCGGCGGGCCGCATCGTCGTGCCCGGTGGCTTCCTAGAGGTCGATGCCGGTGCGAAACTGTCTTTCAATGGCACGGGCATGACTGGGGAACTATCGGCTTCCGTACCGCTCAAAGGCATGACCCTTTCACGACAAGACCTGGCTCTGAACGGAACGAATGGTCGAGGTGATTTGCATTTGTCTTACCGACGGCAGGGCGACAAGGCCATCGTCGACGGAGAGATTTCGAATATGTCACTGTCCGCTGACTACTTGACCCGCACTGACCCCAAGACCGGCGACTACATCTCGTTAGGGAAGGGCCGCATCAACGGCGCCTCCGTTTCGCTGCGAACGGAAGTTCCGGTCAATTCGCGAGGCTTGCCTCTGCTTGAAGACGCGCCACCGGTGAGCGACGCCAGGGTTGAAATTCCACACTTCAGTGGCGATTTAAAGGGCGCACGATTTG
>JAYUVR010000091.1:0-4786 GCA_043753955.1 Archangium sp.
CGTCACTCGCATTCGCCGGGGCGACTATGAAGCAAAAATCGGCGTCGAGGGCCAAGACGAAATCGCAGTGCTCGCTCGCGAATTTGACGCCATGGCCAAAGCGCTCAAAGAGCGTGAAGCGCAACTGCAACAAAAACAACAACAACTGATTCACGCAGAGCAACTGGCTGCCGTAGGTCGCGTTTCTGCGCAGGTGGCACACGAAATCAGAAACCCCCTTTCCTCCATCGGTCTGAACGTCGAGATGCTGCAAGATCAACTCGATTCGACCCATTTCAACACCGCTGAAGAAGCGAAAGAAGCCAGCGACCTCCTCAATTCCGTCATGCGAGAAGTTGATCGGCTGACCGAGATTACCGACAACTACTTGCGCTTGGCGCGGCTCCCTACGCCGAGCAAACGCCCCGAAGACTTGCGGAAAATTCTCGAAGAAGTGATCGATTTTTCGCGAGAAGAGCTCGAGCGCGCGGGCTTGGTCATCAACGCGCCGTTGCCCTCAGGGCCGCTGCCCATCTCTGCCGATGAAGGTCAACTGCGCCAAGTGTTCCTCAACCTGATCCGCAATGCGCGCGAAGCGATGCCCCTCGGAGGCACCCTGACGATGGCCGCCGAACATGAGGGGGCTTGGCTTAGAGTCAGCATTGGTGACACGGGGGCGGGCATGGCGCCGGGCGTTCAAGAAAAGCTCTTTGAGCCTTTCTTCACCACCAAACCCGGGGGCACGGGCTTGGGGCTCTCATTGTCTCGACAAATCATCGAAGCCCACGGTGGGCGTATTGACGTCGAGAGCACTCTCGGCCAAGGCACCACCTTCTCTTTGGAGTTTCCCCGCGCTTGAGCTTCTCAGTCATCAAAGACGTTCTTCCTTCAGGCCTCACCGTGGTCGCCATCGAAACGCCACACCTTCACAGCGTCATGACCGCGGTCTACGTGCGCGTGGGAAGTCGGCACGAAGAGAAACGCACGAACGGTGTCAGCCACATGCTCGAGCACCTCTTCTTTCGTGGAAGTGAGCGATACCCTGATTCTGTACGCATGAATGCAGCCGTTGAAAGCGTGGGTGGCAATCTCAACGGCGTCACCATGCGAGACTCGAGCTATTTTTACACCCCCGCCCACGTCGATGGCGTCGAAGTGACGTTGTCGGTTTTGGGTGAGATGTTGACTCGCCCCCGGCTCAATCACCTCGCCACGGAAAAACGAATCGTTCTGGAAGAGATGTTGGACGAAGTCGACGAGCGCGGCCGAGATGTCGATGTCGACAATCTCTCAAAACGGCTCTTGTACCAAGAGCACCCTTTGGCGATGAAAATCGCGGGCACGCCTGAATCGGTGAAGGGCCTCACCTTGCGCGACGTGCGCCGTCATTTCGAACACGCTTACGGAGGAGGCAATTTGGTTGTCGCCGTCGCAGGCCCCGTCACCGCCCAACGCGTGATGCGCGCGACCCAAAAGGCCTTTCGCCATCTGCCCAGCGGGCCCAGGTTGAATCAGGAAGTTTTCCCTGTACCCCTCGAAGCCACCGGGCCTCGTTTTCAATATGTCGACCTCGATGAAGCGCAGGTCGAGTTTCGTTTCGTCTTTCCCGCAGTCAGCGAGCATCACCCCGATGCCGCTGCCTTGGGCCTGTTACGCCGGGTGCTCGATGACGGTCTGTCGAGTCGGCTGCCCCACAACGTGGTGGAAAAAAAGGGGCTGGCGTACTCGATAGGGGCGCTGATTGAGACCTTTCACGATGTAGGTACTTTTGAAATCGACGGTGCGTCAGCGCCTGAAAACTTAGCTGCGGTATTCGAAGAGACGCTTCGCACCTTGGCGACGCTGCGGGCTGGAAAGATTTCTGCGCAAGAATTGAAAAGAGCGAAGACGCGCTTCGCCATGCATCTTGATTTTCTTCAAGACTCACCAGGAGATCTCTGCGGTTGGTTTGGTGGCGGTGAGCTCTACCGACCGGCTGAGTCATTTGCGGAAAAGAAGGCCGAAGTCGACCGGGTGACACTCAAAACATTGCACCGATTGGCGCAGACTTGGCTCGTGGCTGATCGAATGTTGGTGGTGGCTGTCGGCCCTCATTCAGCAAAGAAAAAAGCGAAGCTGGTGGTGAAGCGAGCAGCGCATTGGTTGAAATGATTTTTGAGATGAGGTGACTTCTTTGATGGATGCCTTTGTTCGAAAGTTGGTGCTGCGGCTCCTTGATGAAGGAGCTCCGCTTTCGCGCAACCGTCACTTCCATACCTTTGAGTCTGTTGAAGGCAAACAAGCCATGCGCATCACCAAGCGGCTGCGCGCATTGAGCAAAGACATCGCCCTGTGTCGAAACGCTGGGGGCGGTTCAAAAGTGACTACTTCCATCGATGCTCAAGGCGAGGTGCGGGTTGAAATACGCCTTGAGCGGCTGCGATCTCGTCGTTTGACGACGCTCGATCAAGCAGAGTTTGAACTTCTGTGTCTCTTACCGGGAGTCCGTCACGCCTTGGAGGAAAGCGCTCCTTCGCAATCTTGAAATATTTTACGCGCTTTGGGCCTCGTGTGAGGGGGAGCTCCAAATCGGGCCACGCAGACGACGCTCACGGGTGCGCGGGCGAGCTCGATCAGTGCAGGGCACCTCGGGGAGATCATTGGCAGCCAGAGCGATGATGAGGGGCAGTGGATTAAGGGGCTTCATGACGGTTCCATGTTGCAGCACTCGCGCCAGCCGCACCTCATCGAACTCACGAGTGACAGCGCGGGTCGCGCTTGTCCCCTGCGGTCAGCCTTCACCCTTCACCATCGCGTCGAGGTTTCCGAGATCCGTCGCACTTAGGAGCAGGGTACGCACCGCCCCGGCAACGTCTTCGTGGACGAAATAGCTGCCTGAAGGCGCTCCCTGGAGCGATGGAGGGAGAACCTGCGCGTGGTTGAGGCCGCCTCCGGAAGGCCCTCCAGCGAAGACCACCGGCATGCGGAGTTCAAAGGCGCAAAAGCACGCCAGGCGCAGAACGGGTTCGCTCTCTTCTAAAACCAACGCACCCAAGGCTGCAGAAACGAAAGGTCTCCACAGAGGCCGCGCTGCTTCGGCCGTAGGAACAAATACAAAATCAACCTTGAGCACGTCGCTGACCGTGAGTGTGCCCAAAGTACCAAAGCTACTTCGCAAACACGGGGGATCGCTGGTTGCCGCCTTCAGCCCTGTCAATGAGCGGAGAAACCAGCGCCCTGCCTTCGGCCCAGACCCACACAGGAGTACCTTGGTCACCAAAGTGTTCCGATGAGAACGGCCGCGCAAAATTTTGCCTCGCAGGGCGTGCACCTCAGCGGTCCCCAACAAGGGGGCGTCATCGATATCAACGGCTTCGAAACGTTGAACGATGCCTTTTTCCAACAGCGTGGTGAGAGCGCCGAGAATGTCTAAGTCAGGCGCATCTGCCAAATCGAGCAATTCAGAAATTTTGCGCGGCTGAGTCAATACGCGCAAAATTTCTTTGGTCACGGGGTGCGGCTCGATCAATTTGGTGGCATCGGGCACTAACGCGAGCGACTGATTGAGTGAGGGAAGTGCACCCAGAAGCCGTTCGCGCTCGTCGCATTGGCGCATGCCTTCGAGCAGCGCGTCTTCCATCGCGCGATCAATTTTTGTGCGTGAAGGGGCAGGCCCAGGCTGAAATGCAAAGGTACCTGCGCGCCAGCCAATCAGTCGAAAGAAGGCCTTCTCGCCATGGAGATCATTCACCCGCGCATTCACGGGTCGCCCGTTGGCGATTTGAATTTCACCGCGCTCTTGTAGATGTTGAAGCGTCAGCAAACCCGTGCGCCGATTCATGGCCAATATCTGCATCAAATCAGTCAACGGCATCTGCACCAGCGAGCCTTCGATTTCGCGAGCGTCGCCTCGAAGTTTTTGCGCCGCTTCGGCGCGTCGGCAGAGGTGATCGATGCGGCCCATCACTTCGTCGAGATTGAAGGGCTTTTGCAGCACCCCTTCGCGCAATTGACGAAATTTATCGAGATCTCGCGAAGTGGTCGTGACCACCACGGGAATGTCTTCAGTTCTCGGGTTTGCGCCCAGAATCTGAATAAAAGATCGCGCTTCAATCAGTGCACAACGTTCATCAAAAAGAATGACGTCAGGGTGGCGTAAGACTGAAACCTCTAAAGCCTTTGAGCCGTCAGAGGCGTGCTGCACTTGATACCCGCGTGAACGAAGAACCTTGGTCAAGGCTCGAATGGCGCCAACTTCTGGGTCTGCCAGCAATACTTTTCGAGCCTGGGCCATGGGTCAGTACGGTTGAAGATCGTAAGTCGTCTGGAGTTTTGAAACGAGCCCTTCCACCAGCGTGGGGTCAGACGTATGAAAACCCCAAGTGGCCCCGCGACCTCGACGCTGCAGCAACGCATAGGCTGAGCCATCACCCATCCACAATAGAAACTGATGCCGGGCCAATCGTTCATCGCCCTCGAGAAAAACGGGGGTCATGGCGTGGTGTTCTTGAAGATCACTGTGCCGACCGAGCACATACACGCGCGGTGCAAATTGTATCGGCGCTTGATCGAGCGAGCGGACGATCGGCAAATCGGCACTCACGGCTTTTCCGCCCACGTACAGCAGCCCTCGAGCCATCGGCTCGCGCAGCAACTCGCGACCAATTTCGCTCTGAAGTTCTTCGAAAAGCACGTCGGCGACTTTGCCACGTCGAGAAGGCTCGCCCGCCACATCGGGAAGACGCGGTGAACGAGAATTGCCGAGCAGCAGTTCAAACTCGTCCCAAAATGGCAACGGCTCGAGACGCAAATGATGATGCAGTGAACT
>JAYUVR010000092.1:0-10326 GCA_043753955.1 Archangium sp.
TGGCCGCTTATCTCCGTCGAGGCCTTGGCTGACGCGCTCGACATCGACAGCGGTTTGGTAGCCTTTGGGGTACATGGTGCTGGGCTCAGGCATGTAGACACCCGTGACGCCGGCACTCGCACAGCGGCTCAAGTCGCCCGCTACATCTTTAGGGTAGCTGGACAAATCTTCTTTAGGCCCGAACTGCATTGGGTTCACAAAGATGGTCGCGGCCACCACGTCAGCCCGCTTGGCGCCTTCCCTCATCAGCGAAAGGTGCCCTTCATGTAAAAAACCCATGGTGGGCACCAAGGCCAGGCGCCCACCTCGTGCGTGAAGTGCCTGCACCCACGCGCGCACTTCTGCAGGAGACTTCCAAACCACCGGTGTGGACATAGGCCTTAAACCGGTACGCCGAAGACACCGCTCTTTTCTTCTCGTTCGAGCGGGTGAACGTCGGGGTTTGAAGCGACCAGACGAATGCTGTTGCTGCGAAACGAATGATCTTCGTCGGGAAATACGCCTGAGCGTACGTCGTCGAAAAATGACTTCGTCGCCGCGTTCACATCGTTTGAAAGCATCGCGTAGTGCTTGACGAATTTGGGCTTGAAGTGCGGGTTGAGCCCCAACAAGTCGTAACAGACGAGCACTTGCCCATCGCAGTGTTTGCCGGCTCCAATGCCAATGGTGGGAATCGAGAGCCTGGCGGTGATTGTTTTAGCCAACTCGAGCGGCACGCCTTCGAGCACCACGGCGTAGCAACCTGCTTGTTCGAGAGCCACAGCGTCATCGAGTAACTTACGAGCCGTGTCTTCGTCGCGGCCTTGCACCACGTAGCCGCCCATCTTGTGAACAGACTGAGGGGTAAGACCTAAATGCCCCATGACCGGAATCGAAGCGCGCACAATGCGGGTAACCACGTCGGCGAATTCAGCGCCGCCTTCGAGTTTCACACTACCGACCCCGCCTTCGGCGACCAGCCGACCGGCGTTGCGAACGCCCTCTTCAACTGAGTTTTGGTAACTCATGAAGGGGAGATCTCCCACCACATGCGCTCGCTTAGCGCCGCGGGTGACAGCCCGGGAATGGTAGACCATTTGGTCCATCGTTACGGGCAAGGTTGAATCATGCCCCTGCACCACCATGCCGACCGAATCGCCAACCAGAAGGATGTCGGCTCCTGCTTCATCAAGCAGGCGAGCAAAGGTGGCGTCGTAGGCGGTGACCATGCAGATCTTCTGACCTGCAGTCTTCAGCTTCTTCAAAGTGTGGATGGTGACCTGGTTCTTCATAGGTTCACCTCCTATTCATTCGGCGAGTGGTGCCTTGTACTTCGCGTCGTTTCGCCGCTCTCTTCCTGACGAGTCGCCGCCGACCAAGGGCAATTGAGCTTAACAACTTGTCTATTTCCTGCTCGGCAGCGGCTGATAATGCACCGTGCCTTTCTTCGTCTCCGCGATGACGTGCACCAAATTCTCGAGATCTTCCGGGTTGTTGACGAAGTCGATGTCTGAGGTATTGACCACCAATAAGGGGGTGTCGGTGTAGTGAAAAAAGAAGTCGTTGTAAGCGCGGCACAAGGCTTCGAGGTAACTTGTGTCAAAGCGGCGCTCAAACTCGCGGCCTCGCTTCTTGATTCGATTGAGCAGCACTTCGGTGCGCGCTTGCAGGTAGATGACCAAATCAGGCTTGGTCACCCGGGGCCCTAAGGCTTCGAAGACTCGCTCGTAAAGGCCCAATTCGTTTTCATCGAGCGTCAGGGAAGCGAAGATTCTGTCCTTCGAAAAGAGGTAATCGCTCACTGTTACCGAGCTGAAGAGATCTTGCTGAAAGAGCTCTTGCTGCTGGCGAAAACGCGAGAGCAAAAAATACATCTGGGTCTGGAAAGCGTACTTGGCTCGGTCTGCGTAGAAGTTGGCCAAGAAGGGGTTTTCTTCCACCACTTCCATCACTCGCCGGGCCTCGAAACGCGTGGCTACGATGTTCGTCAAAGACGATTTGCCGACGCCAATCGGGCCCTCAACAACGATGTAGCGATGATCCAGTTTCATGCGCGCGGACGCCGTTGACCGGCGCAGAATTTCAGGCGCACCCCAAACCACAGCTGTCCTGCAGGTGCAACGACAGTTCAAGATTCGTTTGGAAGATCAAGCTGTTCATTGACGTGGCATGACTGGTCACGTATGGTCACTCGATGACCATCTCGCGAGAGAAGCAGTCGAGAGTCGTCAGCCTGGAAGCCGCGCAAAATCAAGGTGTCGTACCCGCGGAAATCTCAGCAAGCCCGCTCTATGGCGTGGCGATGTTGAAAATCGCGATGGAACTTAAGAAAGCCGATTCGCGACCTGTTGAAGAACTCATTCGAGGCGTGCTTGCCAAAATGCGCCTCGATGAAACGGACTTTCTTCGTTTCTTAGAAGCCAACGGCGGTTTGTTGCGCGCCATCGCTCAAAAGCGCGAGTCGTGAAGCGCCAGCCCAAAATTCCTTCGGCGGTACTGGCGAAGGCCAGAGCGGCTGTTGAGCAGACGTCCACCAAGAAGCCGGTGTTGCCTCCGCTGCCTCGTACTCGGCAAGCTCAAACGCGTGAGAAAGTCATCGTGGCGCTCAAAAAATTGCACCCGATGGATTGAGGGGTTTCGTTAGTCTAGCTCCCGTTCAATGGCGGCGAATTCTTCGACAGACAACGTCTCGGCCCGGCGCTGACCATCGATGCCGGCACGTTGAAGTACGGGGGCCCAATCGGCTTCTAATGTGCGTTCGCTTTTGAGTGAATTGCTGAGCGTTTTGCGACGCTGCGCAAAACCTGCTTTCACCACTTTGCGAAAGCGTGCCTCGTTCTTCACCTCTGCTCGAGGTGTCACAAGGCGAGTCAATTTGAGTACCGCTGAATCGACCTTCGGCGGAGGAAAGAAAAAGTGGGCCGGCACCTCAAAGGCGCATTCGACTCGAAAACGAAGGCCCAACATCACCGTCAGCACGCCGTAGTCACGGTTGCCTGGTTCGGCCGAAAGGCGCTCGACCACTTCTTTCTGCAGCGTGAAGACGGCGCGCGGCACGTGGGCGGCTTGGTCGAGCACCTCGAAAAGAATGGGGCTTGAAAGGTGATACGGCAGGTTGCCCACCACCACCACCTGATCGGCTTTCGCAGCTTGAGCAAAATCAATTTCTGCGGCGTTCCCTTCGACCAAGGTGAGGCCTTCTAAGTGCTGGGCCTTGAGCGCTTCCACCATGTCGCGGTCGCGTTCTACCGCGGTGATTTTGGCCCCCGTCGCCAGCAGCAAGCGCGTCAGGTGGCCGAGCCCTGGGCCCAATTCTAAACAAGGCTCACCTGGGCGAAGCAGTGCCTCATCAACAATGCGCTCAAGCACCGACTCGTCAGACAGAAAATTCTGTCCCCAACTGTGTTTGGGCGAGAGGCGTAACCGGCGCAACATGTCTCTTGGGTGTTCGAGCATCACAACCGCCATGAAGGGTCTGCGTTGAGCTCGAAAGAAGATCTCACTCCGCGACGAAAAGCTTCTGCACCGGCCACGGCAATCATGGCTCCATTGTCTGTGCACAAGCGTTTTGGGGGTAAATACAAGGTGATGTTTGCCTCCTGGGCGCGTTCTTCAGCCAAAGTGCGCAGCCGAGTATTCGCGGCGACTCCACCGCACAGCACCAACTGCGTCGCGCCGACCTTTTTCGCCCCCAGCATCACTTTTTTAGTCAGCGCATCGGCGACGGCTTCTTGAAACGAAGCACAGACATCAGCGAGATGCTGGCCGGTCGGCACTCCGTGCGTTTTAACGTGGTTCAGCACGGCCGTTTTGAGGCCAGAAAAGCTCCAGTCGAGAATCTCGTGGCTCTTCAAAGCACGGGGGAATGCGATGGCCTTGGGGTCGCCCTGCTGAGCCAACTCATCGATGGGTTGACCACCTGGGTAGGGCAACCCCAGCAGGCGCGCGACCTTGTCGTACGCCTCACCAGCCGCGTCATCGCGAGTCGACCCGAGTTTTCGATACGTTCCGAAGACGGGTACCTCGTACAGCGTGGTGTGACCGCCTGAGACGACCAACCCTAAAAAGGGCGGCTCAGGTGCCAACGTCGACAGGCGAATCGCCAGCAGATGACCTTCTAAGTGATTGACGCCCACCAGCGGTATGCCGGTGGCCAGTGACAGCGACTTCGCTACTTGGAGCCCCACCAGCAAAGCCCCCTGCAGACCTGGGCCGCTGGTCACTGCAATCACATCGAGCGCATGCAAAGCCACGTTCGCGCGTTGAAGTGCTTCGTCGATCACCGGCATCACCTGAAGCACGTGATTGCGGCTGGCCAATTCGGGAATCACTCCGCCCCAACGGCGGTGAATATCGATTTGCGTCGACACCACATCAGAAAGCGCAACACGCCCATCGCGAACGACTGCCGCCGCTGTTTCGTCGCACGATGTTTCGATACCCAGGCTCAACACCAGCGAAGCTCTATGAGATCGACGGCCCCACCGCACGCACTTGTTAGGCCTTCACTTGCGCTTGAGGCAGTGCAATTTGCCGTCATTTTCCGTCAAGACGAAGAGGTCACCCTTTTCGTTGAACGAGAGCCCCTCGACGCGAGCAAGACGCTTGCCCTTGTCGTCTCGAAGGGGGAATGATTGCACCAACTTACCCAACACCTTGTCGCCATCGCGCACCAGCTTCACCTGAGCGACGGCAGATGATTCATCGCTGGCAATAAACAGGTGGCCCGTCTTTGGGTCGACAGTGACTGCAGAAAAATCTCGACACAGGTCCGTCACTTCGCGCTGAAGATGTACGGGCAAAGGCTTCCCCTTGCCCCCATCACCGATGAGCACCAACTCACGCGGGTTTCCTTCTTTGGCCAATAGCAACTGCGGTTCGCCCGTGGGTGATACTTCTGGAGGAAGGTACGAAAGACCTTCAATGCCTTTGTTGCGAGGTCCTTTGCCGTCGAGGTCTATGCGCTTCTCGAGCACCGGAGCCGTCGAGGGTTTGCGTGCATCCCATTCGTACCGCAGCAGTTCGCGTGATTCTTCGCGGACCACAAACAAATGGCGTCGAACAGGGTCGTAGGTCACGCCTTCCAGCTGGCTATGACCGCTCTTCAGCCCCGGGAGCTCGAGCTTGGTGCGCTTTCCATCGTCACTGACAATGACGGCGAAGTCATTTTTGTCGCCGACGATGAGAAACCGCCCTCCCGCAAGGGCGACGACGTCAGAAGCCTCGTTGACGTTGGTCTTCTGTGAACCAGCGCGCTCGAAACGCGCTCCTTCAATCTCGGGAATCGAGCTCTTCGACGCAACGGCTTGAGTTGGAGCAATGCGAGGCATGAGATCTTAAGGAAGGACGTAGTCGATGGCGTAGTCACCTTTGGGTTTCGTCGGAGGATCCCACCCCTTATTCCTCAAATCATTGTCACGCAGCACCCGCTGCACTTCTTGACCTCGCGCCAACGAGAGATCTTGCTGCGCCTTTTTCACCATGGCCCACACTTCTTCTGCGCTTCGAAGATCGTCGATGAGCGCCGCATGTTCACCCGTGGGACGGCCCACATAGGCTTCCGTGAAGGCCGTGAAATCAAGCGTGCGAAGCAAATTGGGCGAGAGCGGAATGTCACTGCCCTCGGCCGCAGCGTACCTGGCCACTTCGGTGAGGAAGTCATTGAGCTGCGCCTCAGAAACGCGGGTCTGAGCGCGATACCAGTCTTGAACCGCCTTACGATTGGTCACATCGAGCGCAGGGTTTTTCAGCTTCGCAAAACCGACGAGCACTCGAATGGCACTCTCTTGTTCAACCAACTGGTTCAGCTCGCCTGCAATATCGATGGGCGAACCTTTAGCGCGCGCAAACGCGGTCACGTCGTCAAGAAACGCTTTTCGTTCTTGATCCGGAAGACCTGCCGAGACTGCAACCCAACGTTCAAAACCCGCCGCGTCTCCGACGAACAAACCTGAGACTTTTTTCTCGAGCGCGTAGTCCATCAACAGTCCTGCAGTCGCTCCATTGAGGGCGTACTGAGCGGTTCGAATTGCACCGGTGTACCCTTCTTCTGCCTGCAGCTCGATCTGCATGTCATTTGAAATCATCGCCCCACTCATGCGCGCACCATCGAGCGGAGCCCGACTCACTCGTTCCTTAAATGACAAACCTTGACCGACAGGAGCGTCATAGAACTCGGTGTAGTCCATCGAACCGATGATGAAATTCCAAGACTGAGGATTGAGATGCAACGCTGCTTGGCGGTAGTTCGAGAACCAAATCGCTTGGCCCCACGCCCCCGCGCCTTCCACCATGCGGTGCAAGATTTCGACATGGGCTGTGACTAAATTCTTTCGAATATCGCCCATGACTTTTGTCTTGTCGGTCGCATTTTCGAGCACGTCGTTCTTTTTTTCTGAGCTTAAGAATGCAGCGAGTTCCGCAATGAAACTTTGCGACTGCGGCCCAGTCAATTGAGCATCAAACTCAGACAAGAAGAGATCGAAGGTTTGCTTCTTCACCAAGTCGGGGCTGAGTCGCACTGGTGAAGTAAATGAAGCGTCATTCATCTGTTGCAACTGGTTGAGACCAATGCCGATGTCCTGAAGCACCTCGGTCTTGTCTTTGCCATCGGGCATCGCGAGCACGCGCTTCGCGTAGGCCGTGTAGGTCGCCGGGTTGCCCGGAGAAACGCCCGTACTCGACGAAGCCTCGGCTCTCGCCATAAAGCGAGCTACTGCCGATTTTTGGCGCATGAAGTCGCGCACGTCAGAAGCACTCCCCGCGCTTCGAACTGCGCTGTCTTCGTTCCCGCCAATCAACCGCTGCAGTTGATCTACATTTTCCGCAAAGCCGTCATACGAAACACGAATGGCATCGGCGACTGCACGCTGAAGCTTGGCGTCGGCTTTGGTCGAAATCGGTTCTCCAGGCCAGAGTCGATCGATGAGGGCCTTGTCGACAGTCAGGCTGGGGTCAACCTTCTTGAGCCCCTCAGTAGCGGCGGCCACGACCGCACTGTGATCGAGCAATGCGAGCGCTTGCGCTTGAAGGTGACTCTTCGAGGGCAATGCACCGTTGCTCGCCCAGTCTGGAGCTCCTTCAATCAATTTCGAAAGCTCTGCGATGCGCACTTGCCCAGAGAGCTGAAATGCCTTGAGCACCCCACTGCTCGAGGTCTCGTTCAAATGGAACCGCCCGCGAATTTGGCGAGCGACCGCTGCGGGCTCGAGCGCCAGCACCCCGGTTTCGCCACCGACATCATTGGTGATGCCCTTTTGCAAAGCCACTCGGTACATCGCGGCTGAGGCTGGAGCGACCGCGTTCGTCATGCTCCACGAGGCGTCAAGTTTGCCCGTCTGCGCAGAACTCACCAACGTATCGAAGATGCCCTGGTTCGCCATGTCAGTGCGCGAATCGACTTTTCTCGCATGCTTCGTCCCATCGGGGGCGATGGCGGTACCTTCCTTCATGCCAATGAGTACGCGCGTGCCATCAAAGGGGTCGCTATCGCTGCCGTAACGAATACGAGCGCGGTACATCAAGTCGGCCTTCTGGAGATCTTTCGTCAACTTCCCCGTAGAGAGATCTTTCTTGGCCATGAACACGTCGTAGAAAAAATCGCGCCCTACTGCGACCCGTGGCTGCCCATTGTTTGGGTTGGTTTCAAAACTTCGACCATCGAGCGAAAACGAGACGTAAGGGTTCGCGCGACGAAGCGCATGCGAATCACTGTCCCAATTCATTTCGTCGAGAGGTACTTGATCTACCGTCAAACCTGCCGCTGACTTGGGGCGCTGCAAATCGTTGAGCGATCGACTTGCCACAGCCACCGTTTCTTCTTTCGTCAACCCGGTGATGACGCGCGTGTCTTCGACCTCTTCTCCATCGCGCCCATACGTCACTGGGGCATTGCGGAGGGTTTGCGTACTCATGTGCGGCACCTTCGACAAATCGAGCGACGCGACAATCTGCAAGGTCACCCCGTCGACAGCCATGGTGGCTTCGGGCTTAATGATGGCCGCTTTGCCGAATTCAGTCGACGCCGCAGACGCGTAGTTCAAACGCTTACCGTCATTGAGACCCAATGCTTTAGAAAGCGCGCTGTCGGCCGAAAAGTCGAATGCGTCGCCCGCAGTAAACTTGGCCCCTGGCTTCACCACGTCATCGATCGCTTGCAATAGATCGTTCAAATACGTTGGTATCGAACTGCCTGCGCTCTTCGCTGCTGCTTGCAGCTCTTTGTACGCGGCTATCAAATCTGCGGCATTCTTCACCTGCTTCACATTGGCGCTCTCGCCCACTTTCAGCGTCACGCCTTTGGTTTCAATTTCCTTACCCACGGCTTCAAGCCACGGGGTGCGATCGGCTTTGCCATAGAGATCAGCTTGAAATTCAATGCCGCGTTTAACGGTGAGCGTAGACATGGGCATGCCTTCATCAGAGTCTGGGAACCAGAGCGGCGCTGCTTCTAGGCCAGCCGCGTCGCACTCAACAAGGTCCCCCCTCCGTCGACCACCACTCCCTATTTTAAGGGATCGATCGCAATGCCGCGCGAACTTCATCGGCCTGTGCCCCTCTGGGCTTGAGCTTGAGAAACTCTTGGTAGGGCGCCTTGGCTTCGGCATCATTCCCAACGTTTTGAAACGCAATCCCCAAAGCCAGCCAGGCAGGGGCGTTTTCAGGATCAGCCTGCACAGCCTCTTTCAAGTAGGGAATCGCCTCTTTGTACCCCATGTCAGACATGACCAACGCGACACCCAAGCCTGCGCCCAAAGTCACGTCGTCGGGCTGAAGTGCCAGTGCTTCGCGGTAGAGCTTGGCGGCCTTACGATAGCGCTTTGCGGTCAGATCAGCGTTCGCCGCGTCGATAAGTTTTGCCAAAGCAGGGTCTGTTGGTTCGTCGCTGGCTTCTGTCCCTGCATCAATAAAAACTTCAGCGACGAGACCTGCATCGACGACAACGTCTTCAAAAAGCGTGTTCGTTCCCGCATCAAAAGGTATCGGTGCGATGACCACCGTAACTCCCGAATCGTGGACCTGAGGTATGGGGCTGAGCTCGCCGTCGGTCAACACCAAAACGGCGGTCACGCCGACGACGAGACCGGTGACGACCACCAGCAGCGAAGACCGCTTGCCCAATCTTTGCCCGCGCGCAGATGTCACTGTCTCTTCGTCATCAAATACATCTTCATTGATGAACGCTCGTTTGACTGCGACGACCGGTGCAGCAGTCCCTACGGGAGCGAGAACGCCCTTTTTCTCGGGAACAGCGGCCTTGGGCTCGGGCGGAGGCCGCGTCGGCAAGGGCGTCGGGCGAGAAAAAACAGCGGGGTCTGTAGCTGCTGCTTCGCGCCCGTCGGGCCTGAATTGGCTTCCTTCGGGACGCTGTGTATTGAGAACCTGGCGTTCAAGCGCTGCGCCTCCATATACGGGAGCGCGCAGCGGCACGGGCGTCACCGGCGGGCGCGAATTTCGTGACTCGTATCGGTTCCACCCCGTTGTCGCACCCCAAGACGGGCTGCTCTCGAGCCCTCCTCCGTCGATAGACGCCCACTGGTCGAGCAGTTGACGACGGGCATGTTCAAGCTCGCGCGGAGGCTGCTCTACCAAGAACGAAGAACCGTCAGCCTGGGGCGGAATCACTGGCACAGTTTCCCGCGCACGCGGCTCAAAATGATGCACTTGCGCTTTGGGAGTAGGAAGAGGTGACGGCGAGGACCTTAAGTCGATGGGGAGCGGGCTGACCTTCACCTCTGCTCCTGGCGCCGCGTCAATGCCAGCGCTCAGCCAAGCCTCAATGGCCGGTTTGGGGGGCTTTTCCTCTGAAGGTACCGACGGGTTCCATTCGCGGATCAGCCCTTCAAAATACAACTTCGAAACAATTCCCAACGCAGCGAGATCTTCGAAATCAGAATCATCAACCACTTTGGCCAAACTGCGGCGACCATCAAACAAGCGCAACAGGCCGTTCACTTCATCGGGAATCTCGGCAAGACGGCTCGACAACTCGCCGTAGTCCAACTCGAAAACAGTTTCCAATGGAGGCAGCTGCTCGAGCATTCGCCCCCATTCATCAAGGCGACGCATACCTTCCATCAGCAGGCCCTGCGTCGAGACTTCAATTCGCTCAGCCCGGTCGACCTGCGTGAAGGACACTTCGAACTTGCCCTCGAAGGTGTTCAACATTCGGTAAAATGCGTTTTCACCGCGGAGTCGACCCAGCTCAGCGTCGATGACGCGGCCTTCTTTGAAATAGACGATACCTTCGCGCTCGCCCTCGATGACGATGGACCCGGTCTTGCGACCAAGTTCAAATGTTTGCACCAAGTCGACTACACCCATGTCTGCCAAACTCCCCGCAAACCC
>JAYUVR010000093.1:0-3005 GCA_043753955.1 Archangium sp.
CCTGGCGAAATTGTGATTCGCACCAGTCGGCCAGAGCGTTTCGGCGACTTTCGCGCGCCTGACTTTGTTGAACTTCAAGTCTCAGACAATGGCCCCGGCATCCCCACGGAGCAGCAGCTGAATATTTTTGTGCCCTTCTTCACCACCAAAGAAAAAGGCACGGGCTTAGGTCTCGCCATCTGTCAGCGAATTGTCAAAAACCACGGAGGGACTATTTCCGTGCAGAGCAAATTGGGTGAAGGTTCAGTCTTTACGATTCGGCTCCCAGCGCTGCCTGACGAGCAAGCGAACGGCGAGACACCCAATCTCGATGGCACGCCAATGCCAACGGTGAGTGTGCCAAGAGTGGTACAGAAGGAACCTACGCCTCGCCGCGATCGGAAGAAGAAGAGGCCTGGGTGATGCTTTAGAGCGTCAGCAGCCGGCGACGAATGGTGAGCTCAAAATGCTGCCCGCCACGTGCAAATGAAATCACCACCGCCGAGCCTGAAGGGCCGCGTATCCGCTGGACCACTGCATCAACCGGTTGACCTGCGATGGCGACTCCGTCGACCGACAGAATTTGATCTCCCGCTTGAACTCCTGCTCTCTCAGCAGGGCTTCCTTCGCTCACCAACGTCACCATCAATGCGCCTGAGCGGCCATCGAGCGTCATGCCTACGCCTTCAAACTGATTCACTTCAGGGCCCTTAGGTGTTTTGGGGCCTGCGGGTTCAAGCGTCACTTCCCAGCGCGCACCATCGGCCACTCTTCGCCACTGCGTGACAAAGCCTTCACGTGACACCACCAGTGTTCCTGAACGAGCAACGGGAGGCAGCAAGAATTCTCCACGCCCGTCAGTCAAAACCGAGACTCGTGAACCGCGACCGAATTGCCCGCTCACAACTTCAACTCGAACCGAAGCGATAGGGAGCATCGAGGTCTTTTCAATCACCTTCCCCGTGATGACGACCGACGATTCTAAAGACAGCCACACCTCAGCACCCTGCTCGGTCACAGTGACATCTGCATTGGCGCTTCGCCCTCTCCCTGAAGCTTCTAAACTCAATTGCCAGCGCCCGTTGGGCAGATCAACGCGAGCAATTCCATCAGGTGCCAGAACCAATTGTCTGCGCGTGGAGCCTGTCTCGAGGCTTCTGGCGACCAAGACTCCGTCTGTCACGGGAGCGTTCAGGTCGTCTTGAAGGTGCACGGTGACGAACCCTTTTTTGAGAGCCAACACCACCTCATCACCCACTTTTGCCCGGGCAGTGGCAGACCCTGCGGTGCCTTCAGCCTCGAGAGAGATGAGCTCATCGGGAAGCCCCTCAAAACGAAATCGGCCGGCTTCGTCAGTCACCGTCTGCGCCAATGGCCCTGACCAAGTGCCCGAACGCCATCGGACAATTACGCCGGCAGAAGCAGGTTTCACGGTACCGCTCAAAATGCCGCCGCTCTTGAGGGCCACCACCCACGGCTGACCATCACCACGGTGCTCGAATGGTCCGACTGACGCCGTGAGTGCACCCGAGCGCACCTGCAGTACATATTTGCCTAAAACCAAACCGTCGAAGCGAAATTTGCCGTCGATGCCCGTGCTGGCAAGCCCGTTGATGTCTTCGGTTGGCGCATCAATGGCAGAGATTTGCGCTCCTGAAACAGGCTCGCCACCCACCGTGAGGATTCCTTCCGCACTTGAGACATCACCTGCATCGAGTATGAGCCCGCTCTTTTTTTCACCCACCGCCACGCGCACCAGTGGCCCTTTGATGCGAATGCCGCTGGGCGTAACCGCCGCCAACTGCAACGTTCCAGCTGCACATTCCAACGAAAAGTGCCCCGCTTTGTCAGTGAAGACATTCAAAAAACGCTCACCTCGGCGGGCCCCTTCGGAAACTTCGGCCCAAACAGTTGCAGCGGCAATCGGGTTGCCAGATTCGGTCACCGTACCTTCCAAACGAGAAGAAGGCGTGAGCACCAATTCAAGTTTTCCCCCCGCAGCGGCCATCTCAAGCGAGACCCATTCGCTTCGAGACAAGAAGCCGGGAGCACTGACATCAAGCCAGATTTGGCTTTTGGACCCCGTCAGCGTGAATTTGCCAGCGTTGTCGGTCACCCCGACTTCGTTGGGCGAAATCACTGTGGCTCCAGACACCGGTTTTTGGCTGAGTAAATCAATCACTCGCCCCTCAATTTTAACAGAGGGCATCAACGTCAAAAGCACACCCTCAGTACTGCCACCGGGAACGAGCTGCAAAGGACCTACAACTTCAGAAGAAGCCTCGCGGGTCGCCGCAGAGAGGTACACCTGACCTGAAGGGACATCTTCGAAAAGAAAGCGACCGCCTTCGAGTGTATGCGTCACCAGTGGAGCGGCAGCCCGCAGCGAAACGCGGGAATTTTCCACCGGTTTCCCGTCACGAAAAACAAACCCTGAAACACGAGCGCCTAAGGCTCTTGATGGACTAGGCGTCACCTTATTGGGCTGCTGCACCTGGGAAACAGAAGGGGCGGCGGTAGACCTGGGCGCATCGTCAGGCCAAAGGCCCCACCACAGCAGCAGAGACAGGGCTACCCCTGTCGCGATGAGAATCGTGCGTCGCACGTGATCAGACTTATCACCCTTACGGCGCGCTCAGGCGCTCCCTGTTCGTACTGTGTGGCAGCGTCTCGACACTTTCTCGCGCTGCTCGACACTGGCTGCAGTTCTCACTGTCAGCGCAAAGAAATACGAGTGGATCGAGCGCCAAATGCTCAAGTGCAACTGCGACAATGTCTTTCGCGGCGCACAGACGGGCCTTAGCATGACCCACCTTGCCTTCGGCCTGGAACCCCCGAGCGCGCAGCCACTCATCTGCCAGTCGAAAGCGAGTACAGCAATGATCTGTCTCTGGAATTAGCACGGTCTGCACCAGTCCCTCGACTTCCACGACACAGGGGTGCGAAACCGAATACGGAACTCCTGCAATCGACTCAGCAAGGTGCAACATGGTGTCTTCGCTGTGGGTCACTCCCAACAACAACAC
>JAYUVR010000094.1:0-15897 GCA_043753955.1 Archangium sp.
CTCCGCAAGGAGGTGAACCCATCACACTGGCCCCTCACTCGTCGATCGGTCTCGCAAGCGATCGATTTTCTTCGAGCGCATTCCTGATCGGCGCTCTAGGCGAAGGGCTCGCCTCGCCTTCGCCGCTCTCGGTGAGCTTCACCAACTTAATTACAGACCCGTTCAACCGTCCGGCTATGCCAAGTCTGCGTACGTTTGGTCGACCGTCAGCCGCCCGCCGATAGATCCCAAAATTATCTGCCCACCGGCGGTCGCGACTTTCGTCACCCACGTATTCTCACTGCGACGATGCACCTCAGGGCGCTAGTCCCGATGAGAGACGATGAGTATCTCCTTGAAGGAGGCAGTTGCTGGTAAAGGGCCAACTTGCCTGTGCGGTCCCGCTGTTCAGTCGACACGAGCTTCGAGACATCATCATCAGGCCCTCGGGCGCCGTAGCCACAGAGGCGGCGTAAGTCAATCTGTCGAAAGCATGCACGGCCGTGTTCGCGTGCAGCGAGAATCCGAGGGCCACTGCCAATCTTTTCGCGCAATTGGGCCGGGGCGACGGTCTTCAATATTGAAAATACATCTTTCAATACCGCAGCTGAAATCAATCGCGCACCAATCTGCGAGCATTAAGGCCTCGTAACCAGTCAGCGCACTGAAGCGCACGCCTCTTGCTCAGAGGGTGTGCAGCGCAATCGAGCGCAAAACAACGAAAGTCTAAAATGCGTTCACTTCAATTTTTGAGTTCTCTGCTTCTTGGTGCTGGTTTGCTCTCGGGCTGCGGAGAGATAGCCGCGGAAGAATCGACGGATCTCCAGGGCGAGATTTCGGTTGATACTTCTGCTCTCCCTCTGCCGATTTTGCCCCCGCTGGGTCGAATCTCAATTTTGTTGGGCTCTTTAGACTCAAAAACCGCGACGGAGATTTGTGTCTGAATCACGATAAAACATTTCAGACTTGTTCAGCCGATACAACGACATCGACAGACCGCTTTGCTGTCTATCTAGGGGTAGACAATAAATACAATGCATGTCTTCCACAAAGGCCTCTGTTGGGCACTACCGAACTGTGTGACAACTGGGAATGGGAAGATGGTTCCCCAACGGGGTTCATGTTGCAACTTGGGACATGGAGAACGTATGACTACGATATTGGCGCTGTGCTTCCCATTTGTACCGGCGTCGCTCTCAACGCGAGTTATAGCAACAAATGTATAGCTATCGATTTGCAGTCCGCTGACCCCCGCAAATCCGTAGCGCTCATTGATATGGACTTGTCGTCGAGGCCCGCCGGAGCGTCTGCGTTCGAGCGCCTTTCGGGGCAGATAATAGCCACGGAGACAGGCGCTGGCACGGGCCAGTTTTTCTTGCGAAAAGCAAACACGAACTACGCTGCCCCTATGCTGGCACGCAATTCCAAATCACCGCGCGAAGTCGTCTGGGGCGACGAAAAGACTGCGCCGACAGATTTGAATCGCTTCTGGGTGCCGATGTCTGTCCCTCTTGGAGACGGGGCCGCCCAAAAGAAGGTCGTCACCACTGTTCAAGTGGCCCAGACTACACCCCGCTGCGACATCAGCGCCGCACCCTTGAATGGGGTTCCGACCACCGCCTACGCAGCCTGGAGTGTTTCTTCTGGAAAGGGCTTGTCGTGCCTCATCGATATTGATGGAAAACGTCAAGGAACGACCGTCGACTGTAATTCGCAAAAAACATATTCGGCCCAGGCGGCTGGAGATCACAAAATCACGCTCTACGTGGGTGGTGCCAACGGTACTGGGAAATGCAGTGCCAATTTCCGAATACTCTCTGAGTGCGAGCTCGCGGTGATGGCTGACAATGAATGGTGCGTGGCTAACGGCCGCAATTGCTCGTCTGCCTACACAACGGCGATGACTGCTTGCAAGGCGGGGTACTCAACAATCTATCGAAGCAGTGGGTCTTTGGGTCACGTCGAAAGTCATGTGTATGCGTCAGTTGATTCAAACGAAGGCAGCTATCGGTTTGCAGCACAGCCTCAATCCGGTGGGTGGCCTTTGTACCGATGTGGTTTCCAGCCCGACTTCTTGTCAAAGTTTTCCACTTGCGAGGGCAAATCTAAAATTTCACTCGCGGGCTACAGCTACCCTTCCATCGGTTCTACAGCCGTCATGCGTTGCCGGGTCAATGGCACCAACGATCATTTTATCAGTCGGGATACCAACTGTGAGAATCAAATCAACGAGGGCATTATTGGCTACACTCGATGATTAAATATTTACAGTACGAATAGGCCGGTCGACGCCCGCTCATGCATTGAGCGGGTGCTTCGATGTATTGGTATGGAATGCGCTCATTCGACAGAAGGGAAAGCTCACCTGTCTGACGGATTGGTCCCCATCATCACCACCCGCAAGGAGCAAGCGACAGGTTTTTTTTCAAAACATGATTATTTCTAAAGGCCTGGGGTGGGACGCAAATATTCACTGTTCACCTACCCCTACGCCACAGCGTGCTGCGGTATGGAATACATGTCGCTCGAGGCTGGCCGTTAACCGAAACGAGGGCCAGCCGTCACTCTGACGGCCGAGGCCCTGGTAAGCGTCCTGGTGGCGCTCGTACATCCTAAGGGCCTCCACCTCAGCTTCCACGAATATCCACGTATCTACTGCCATCAACGCCGCAATACTGGACACTCTGTTTTATGCAGTCGCAAGAAACCTTAAAGGAGATCCCAAATTTGCCGGGCTGCCCCAGTAGTCGTCGAAAACTTATCATCATACACGATGAGCGGATCATGCTCTCCGGCGGTCGGTTTTAGAGTCAGATAGTCCAAACCAACATATCGACTTTGAATATAGAATTGATCCGTCACTCCAGACGGCGAGACTATCCACGGAAGGTAAGTCGTCCAGGTGTTGGTCTGCTTGTTCAACTGTGCAAGCGTCGAAGTCTCCGCAAGAAAAACGGTGCCCGGCTTATAATTTGTGGAAGTCACGACACAACTCGCGACGTATGCCACTTCGTCACTTGCACCTAAAGCATCGCAATAGCGAACTGAGTTTGGGTCGCAGATGGCAATTTTGTTGGCACCTTGCGCAAAAACTTGCCAACGCGGAGCAGACTTACACGTCTCTGTAGTGTAAACATCGCGTAGACCACCGCTGTGTACAATAGAGCTGCTCTCGAGACAGTGGTGACTACCGTCACTCTGAGGTTTTGACAGTTTTAACCGGTACGTTCTCGTCCCATACTGGGCAATTCCAAGCGAAACAGGCAATTGAGCAGGGGTGCAACCATTATTTCCATCGCCCCAAAGCGGAGACTCCTCAATTCCAAGCTCTTCAACATTTCCCATCAATTCCTCATTGTCAGCCCCGCATGCGCTCAACATCAAGACAGACATCCACCCAAATAATGACGCTTGTAATGGCTTCACTCGTTCCTCATTGGTTAAAGTAGGACGCTGCGACTGAGCAAGATGTATACCTGAGCCATCAGGGCTGCTGCTCTTAGAAATACGCCATGTTCGCCCCACTTTTGTCAAAGTGTAAAGGCGCTTCTTCTTTCAAAAATGAAAAATGTCTCTAAAAGAGGACAAAGATGTGCCACTGTATTTTTAAGTTACAAACCATGCTTGCCGCAGATGAGACACATCGGGCACGCAGAACCTTGGCACTGCTTATTCAAACGCTGCCCACGATCTGCATGTCTTCCTGTTTTGTTTTTTCCTTCTTCTTCAGATATCAAAGAACAAATTCTATGATTATTGGGAACCCATCGATGTTTGCCATTGAGTCGAGCATCAGTCAGTCCATACAAAAAGCTCAGCCAACTTGGGCTAGAATATTTTAACATTCACATTGGAGGAAAGCGCTTTGGCGTCGAGCGACCGATGCGACCCTGCTCGCATGTTCGCTAGATGAGAGCCGCCAGTTGGGTCGCCAATAACGATGGCCTCTGTGTGCCCCTCACCCAAAAGCGGTTGCTCATCGGCGTTGGGCAAGAACGACATTTGGATTGCAGCGACGTCTTCGGCAGCGGGTGCACACCTGTTGACGGCGGACAAAGACTTCGACCCTCGGAATGAAGGCTTCCTGCGGCGGGCTTACTACGACCCGGCAGCCAACTATGGGATTGACCTCGTCGGCTCATTGAAGCCGTGGCATCAGCAGCTACGAGTAGCTCAATGTACCCGTTTCAGTCAGCGGGCGACGCGTTTGAAGTACTTGAAGTCGGGCTCACTTCAGGTTGCACTCTGCTCCCATGCTCAGCTCCAGCCTGCTGTTGCTCCTCGCTGCAGAACCTACCCCTGGTCTTGCGGTGATGGACTTCGCCACTGAAGGTGCATCGCCAGAAATTGCCGCAGCCACTTCAAGTCTGGTCACCCATGAGCTGGAACGGCTGCAACTCTTTCGCGTCAGCACCGCCGAAACCACCCGCGTCATTCTCGGAGTCGATCGCCAAAGACAACTCTTAGGCTGCGATAACTGCTCAGGCTCGTCCTTGGGTGAATTGACCTCTTTTGAATTTCTCGTCACCGGCAGGCTCATCAAAACCGGCAGTACCAAAGAGGCTCGCTACGCCCTGATTTTGACCCTGCTCAAAGTAGGGTCGGCCTCGCCGCTTTCGTCGATTCGGTTGGATGCCAAGGGCGAGGAAAATTTGCTGCAAGAAGTTCCTCCATCAACGCTGAAATTGGTGGGCAAGTTGCTCGAGGGTCGCCAAGGGTCGCTTGTCGTCGCCTCGTCAGAAGTGGGAGCCGCAGTCAAAATCGACGACACCCAAGTCGGTACTACTCCTCTTCAATCGCGCTTGTCGGTGGCTGCTGGGCCTCATCTTCTCACTGTTGAAAAAGAGGGCTTTTCACAGGTCAAAAAAGAAGTGCGAGTGAGCCCTGATCAAGTCTCAGACGAATTCATTCGCATGGTGCCCAGCCCTGACATGGCTGAAGCCTATGAAGCTCGTGCGAAACGCTTTCGAATTCTCGCCTGGGGCGCCACCGGGCTTGCAGTCGCTGGTGCGGGTGCATTTATCGCGGGGAATCTGGTGGCGAATTCAAAGTATGGCGACCCGCAAACGCCTGGTACCTTCGCCTACCATCGCGCATTTCTGGCAGAGGGCGTTGAAACCAGCGACACCGGAGATCACCGCGCCGAAGCCGGCAGACTCAAATCAGAGATTGAAACCATGCAGGCACTCTCGTGGGTCGGCTTGGGCGCCGCCGCAGCAGGAGGTGTGGCCGCCGCCGTGCTCTTCGTAGTGGGTGACAGCCCCGGCCGATACGAAGCGTACCGACGAAAGACCGAGGTGATTTCAATGACCTTTTCTCCATTTCCCGGAGGCGCTGTCGTTCAAGGTCGGTTCTAAATAGGTAAGTGAGTTGAAGACGTTACCTAAAGACCTCCTCGAAAAACGGCTGCGCTGAGCAGGGTTGAGCGCGACAGATGACGGACGCGTGGTAGAGCGTTCTCAAGTCGCTATGATCCAAAACCTGACTGAATTGTACCAATATCGGGCGCTGCTTTTTGCGTTGTCGGTGCGCGAGCTCAAGGCGCGCTATCGAGCCTCGGTGTTGGGCTTCCTGTGGACATTTTTGAACCCCACCCTGAACATGCTGGTCTACGTATTGGTGTTCGGCATGTTGATGCGCAATTCGATACCGAATTACGCCTATTACCTCTTCACCGGCCTGCTCCCGTGGATCTACTTTTCAAGCTCTGTCTTGGGCGGCACCAGTTCGGTGAGTGACCGAAGAGATTTACTCACCAAAGTGCGGTTTCCAGCCCAAGTGCTCCCCGCGACGGTGGTGCTCACCAATTTGCTGAACTTCTTGCTGTCGCTCCCCTTGCTCATCGGCCTCGGCTTTTTTTTCGGGATCACACCCACTTGGCACATCGTCTTTTTGATACCCGTGCTCTTCGTACAAACCTTTTTTACCTTGGCCATCACGTACCTATTTGCGGCACTCAATGTGGCCTTTCGAGATCTCCAACACATCGTGTCTAACATTGTTCAAATGGTCTTTTTCTTAACGCCCGTGTTGTGGGATCTCAAAACAGTGCCCCCCATCGGCACCTTGAGCAAAGAAGAGTCGCAGCAGATGTTGCTCACTTTCAACCCGATGGCTTCGGTGATGTCAGCATGGCGCGACATCTTTTATGAGCAGAAGATTCCTCAGTGGGAACCGCTCATCACCGTGTCAATCATCGCCTTGATTGTGATGGCCATCTCAACCACTGTCTTCGAGCGTCGCCGAGAAGAATTCGCGGAGTTGGTGTGATGACTTCTTCGACCGACGCCATCACTTTCGACAACGTCTTTAAGTCTTTTAAGAAGACATCAAAAAAGAACGACCACACCACCTTTAAAACCGAACTGGTTCGGCTCCTTCGAATGCAGCGTCGCCTCATCGAGCCGGCAACGCATATCGAGGCCCTCAAAGGCATCGACCTGCGCATTCCCACAGGGTCTACCGTCGGCATCGTCGGTCGCAATGGTTCAGGCAAGAGTACTTTGCTCAAACTGATGACGGGTATCTACTCACCGACCAGCGGCACCATCGATGTGCGCGGTCGAATCAGCGCGTTGCTTGAATTGGGCGCCGGCTTTCACCCTGATTTCACCGGCCGTGAAAACATTCTCATCAACGGCATTATTTTGGGCATGGGCAGAGCCGAAGTGAAAGCGCGCATGCCTGAGATGATTGATTTCGCTGAGCTGGGCGATTTCATCGACGAACCGGTGCGCACGTATTCGAGCGGTATGTTCATGCGGCTGGCCTTTGCAGTCGCCACCCACGTCGACCCCGACGTGCTCATCATCGACGAGATTCTTTCGGTGGGCGACGAACACTTTGGGCGCAAGTCTCAAGCGAAGATGAACGAATTTCGCCGGAGCGGAAAAACCATCGTTTTGGTCACTCACGATCTCAACACCGTACAAAGTTGGTGCGACACCGCCGCGTGGATAGACGGCGGCCGCATTCGCATGCACGGCAGCGCTGCAGAAGTGGTGAAAGAATATCGCCGCGCCGTCGCTGCGGCAGAAATGGAATCGCAGAAGACAGGTCATTCGGCGCTTGATCAACCGGGTATGGCGTTGCCTTCATCAGAGGCCATCGTCGAAACGCAAGAACCGATTGCCACCATCTCGGCGGTGCGCCTCAAAGATGCAACAGGCAAGACGCCCGCTGCATTTTTCCCCGAGTCGCCCTTGACCATCGAGGTCGACTGGCAAATGCGCGAGCAAGCCAAAGTGCGTTTTGGTCTTGATTTGGTGAGCGCTGATGGGCGTCTGGTGTTCAGTACGACCTGGGACACCGGGGCACTCTCTGGCTCGGGTACCGCGCGTCTAGAACTGGCACGCTTAGGGCTCGGCGGCGGAGTCTACGAGCTTCTCCTTTCTGTCTCTGATCAAGATCAAAAGGCCAAGAGTCCCTTTCGGCACGCGCTGCATGTGGTGGCGACCGAGGGTGTAGGTCTCATCAGGCCGCAGCTGCGATGGAGCATGTAATCAATGAAGTCTTCGCTGACGAATTTCAAAGGGCAGTGGGTGTGGGTGACCGGAGCGTCTTCTGGGTTGGGTTTCGAACTCGCCAAACAATTGGCCCGGCTCGGAGCCAAAGTACTCATCACCGCTCGACGTGCAGAGCGCCTCGAAACGCTGGCGACTGAACTTCGAGGTCAAGGTGCAGAAGTGCGCACGTTGCCTGGTGACATGAGCCAACACGACGATGTTGAGCGCATGCTGTCCGAGGTAAAGACTCTTCCACTGACCGCGGTGGTGCTGAACGCAGGAGTGACGCACTTGGGGCCTCATCACGAACTCGAATGGGAAGTCTTCGAGGCCATGTTCCGCACCAACGTCCTTGGCACCATGCGAGTGACCAGCGAACTGGTTAGACATTTTCAATGGACGGGCGGGAATCTGAGCATCATGTTGGTGACGTCGATGGGCGGCTTGATGCCGATACCTTTTCAGGCGGCCTATTCCGGTACGAAAGCTTTTTTGACCGCCTTCGGCACGGCGTTGGCTCATGAGCTGCGCGGCTCAAACATCAGCATCACGGTGTTTGCACCAGGGGGAATTGCCACTGAGATGACTGCAGGTGACCGCTTTGAATCTCTTCGCAGTTGGCTTGCCCCTGTTGAATCGGTTGCGCTCGAAGCCTTGGTCGCTTTGAAGGCCCGAGAACCGCTTCATGTGCAGGGCTTCATGAATCGTTTAGGCCTCTTTTCTTTCCGCTTTCTCCCGCGCAATTTGGTGATGGGCCAACTTGGCCGCACCTATCGCAAGGCTTTGCAATCGGCAGCGGTCAGCAGAAAGTGAAACCCAAGGCATCTCAAACGGTCGGAAATCTGCGAACGCTGGTCACCCGACGGGCGGGTGTCCGCCGTAAAGTTGCGCTGCTCGTGCCCGACGCCGAGTTAGTGCAGGCGCTCGAACACAATCAGTGCACGGTGTTGGTCGACCCTCCGTCGCTCGACGAATTGACTGCATTTGGTCCCGATGTGGTTTTGGCTTTCGATGGGTTTCTGTCCCAAGGAGTCAGCGGGCTGCACGCCGTGACGCGGGCCGTTCCTCAAGCTGAAGTCATGGTCTGCTTTGCGAACTCGAGCTCGGCGTCGTTGCTCATTCGTTCACTTCAAGGTCTCGCTCCTACGCCCAGTTCGAGTGAAACCCAGGTCTGCTCGTGGCTCGCTGAAGCAGGCCTTGTCGTCAAAGCTCGTGATGTGGTGGTGACCGCGCACGTCAACACGGCGCTATGCGCTGATACTGAGGCGGCGCTGCGACAGCTTTTCGAGCAGCTCAACCCCGATGCGGCGGCAGATCGTTTACTTCTGGTGGCGAAGCCAGGCGTAGATGTCATCTCAGCGAAAGAAAACATTCCCGGTCTTACCAGTGTAGTCGTCTCTGCGCTCGACGATGTCACTGCCCTCGAAGGCACTTTGCGCTCGTTGCTCGGTCAGCTGCAGCGACCGCTTGAAGTGGTGGTGGTTTCATCTCTGCCTCAAGCACAGCTTGAAGAAGCGGTGGCCCGCGCGAAAACAACTTCTGGCATTGAAGTGCAGACGCGGGGGCAAGCGCCGAGCGATGCGTTGGCTCAGACGAACATCGGGCTCGAGCTCGCGCGCGGTCAGTACGTATGCGCCGTGGAAGCCGGAGAATTGCTCGAGCGGGCGCACCTGTCTGCCTTGGTGTCGCGGTTGGCTCAAGGCACAGAGGCGTGGGCACTCTCATCGCCTCCGCACGAGATGGGTGCACGTTTTGAGCTCAAACAGTGGCTCGATGCAGGCATGGTGCACCGAGGCAGATTTGTGGTTGACCGTTCTCGATTGGGAACCTTTCCATTGCGCTTTGCTGAAGGCGTCGAATGGGCCGAAGCCATTTTATTTTGTCGCCTGGCCGCTCTTTTTTCTCCAGCCTGGTCTGCAGGCCCTTGCACGCTCGATTCTGAAAGACGAGTACCGTCATCCTCCCGTGCGCTCGTACAAGCGATGGTTGGGCGACCCTTGCGAACTGTCGAGACACTCGAGGCGCAGCTGCGCGAACTGAAGCCGGTGGAGCTCAATGAGGTGTTGCAGCAGCGCATGGCGCAGCACAGCCCGACGGCCGGCAAACTTTTTGGGACCGCAATCAAGTGGTCTGAGCACGTGCGACAGGCAGCGCAGCGAGCCCGCTCGACTGCCAAAGCCGCGCTGCAAAAGAAGTAGCCTAGCGTTCGCCTTTAGGAATGAGGTTGAGCGGCTGCATCGGCAAAATGGTCGAACCCAACCACAACACCAACAGCAGTAGGCCCACGACGAGAGCGGTGATGGCGAGCACATCGATGCGCAGTCGAGCAACGCGACCTCGAGCCCGTTTGACGTCAATCACTTGTCCACTCACGTGAAGCGAGAGCGAATCGGTTCCGCTCAGGCCGATGGTGAAATGGCCGTCGCTTTCTTTGGCAACGCCTCGTTCAACCAATTCAGACAGGGAGGTAGGTGTTTGACCCTGAAGTGAGGCGGTGCCCGTCACCCCTGTTGAGAAAGACACGGCCAGGCCTTGAGGGTGCCACGCCATCTGAATCGTTGCACCGCTTCCGATGACGAAGTCGTCTTGTTCGCGTTCTCCGAGTGAAAGGCTCTTTCGGCCTTGGCCGTCAACCACTTCGGCTTCAAGGCTTCTATCGCCCCATTTCATGCGGATTTCCCACGCGTTTGCCGGGGCGGAAGTCGTCTTCACGCTTGCCTCTTACCCTTTTCTCTGTGGCTGAAGAAGGACGCCTGGCTGGGGGAGGCGTCTTCATGTGCGCAAGGACGGGTTGTGGCTTAAGTTTGAGTTCTTCGATGAGTGAGTCAATTCAAGTCTGGGTACGCAATGAGAAAGGCCAGGTCTTCGGCCCGCTGACACCATCGAGCGTTGAGCTGTTGATTGATCAAGGCGTCATCGGCGGGAAGCTTCAAGTCTCTACGGATGGCGAAATATACGTTTTCCCCGGTCGCCTCCCCGGTTTGCGCATGGTGTTTCCCAAAGAAACATGGGGCGACGTTATCGCTCCGGCAGATAGACTTGATGCGCTGTGGAGTCACATCAAGTTGCCTCCAGTGAGCGCCGCTCCAGCAACTCAAGCCACCCCACAGAAGCCAGCAGGTATTCCGATAGCAGGCCCGGGAACAGCGCGAACACCGGTGCCGCTCCTTCGCGGGAGCTCTCCTTCAGGGGTTCGAGTGGCGACAACGCCTTCAGCCGTTTCCGTCGATGCTGGAATGCCTGTTTCTGGCAACCTTGCGTCAATGTCTCCACTGCGGCTCTATGTCGCGGCCGCGATTGGTGAAGTCACTGGCCTGTTGACGGTGAACGCGGGTGACCGAGAAGTACTGGTGCACTTCAAGAAGGGCGGCCCTGAGTTTCTCGATTCCACTCACCCTGAAGACGCTCTGGCTGGTTTTTTGGTCGCTCAGAAACTCGTCACCCCGCAACAGATTGAGGCTGCACAAGCCAAGAGTGCTGCTTTTGGCGGCGAGGTCTTGGCCTCGCTCTTTGCCTTGGGCGCGCTGAACCCCAATGCTGTCTTCGAACACTTGGGTCAAAGGGCAGGCCGACTTTTGCTGAAGATGCTCACCACGGAGCAGGGGAACTTTACCTTTCAAAATAAAGAATTAGCGGCCTCCCGTGCGATGCCATTGGGCAACAAGTGGGCGGTGTATCTTCAGACGTTACGCCGCGTTTCAGGTACAGATCTTCGGCGGCGACTGTCGAAGGCCCTCGACCTGCCCGTGATGAAAGGCACTGGCCGCGTGCCTTTGGCCGAACTGAAATTGACCCCGCAAGAAACGCGAGCGCTCAATTATTTTGATGGAGTGCGCTCGCTCAATCAGCTCATTCAAGACATTCCCGCTGAGACCGATACCGTACTGCGCACAGCGTGGATGCTCGCCCCGCTCGAAATTGTCACCTTTGCGAATGTCAGTCTCGCCCCCCCCAAAGCGACAAGTCAGTTTCCGTCACGGCCTCCGATGCAACCTCCGGCGCCTGCGGGTGGTCCACCGAAGTTGGCACCGGCCGCGCCGCCGGTTGTTCCTCAGCGGCCTCCGCCACCCGTGTCAAAACCTGCCCCAGCACCAGTAGTCACTCCCGCCCCGAGCGCCGCCGCTCTCGATGCTGAGACGAAGCAGCTCGAAGCGCTCTTTGAGCAAATGAGAAGGCAGAACTTCTTCGAGGTGCTCGAGGTGCCTCACGACGCCGATGCAGCGGCAGTGAAGCTGGCGTACCTCAAGGCGGCTAGAAGCCATCACCCAGATACGGTGGCCCAGGGTTCGACGAAAGCATTGGCGCGGGTGAAGGCTGATATTTTTAATCTCATCTCTGAAGCCAATCGCACCTTGGCTGACCCAGCGTTGCGAAAGCATTACGCCGCAGAACTCGCCGCTGGTGGCACGGGCTCAAAAGTCGATGTCGAGACGATTCTTCGAGGCGAAGAAGTATTTCAAAAGGGTCGCATCTTGGTGCAAGCGCGCCGCTACCCTGAAGCGCTCAAGATGTTCGAAGAGGCAGTGGGCTGCAATGCTGATGAGGGCGAATTTTATGCCTGGCGTGGCTATACGAAATTCTTGGTTGCCGCTGACAAGCAGGCGGCTTTGCCCGAGGTGATGAAAGACCTCCATCTGTGTGTGAAGTTAAATGCCAATGTGTCGGCGACTTATTACTTCTTGGGTTTTGTCGCCAAGAGCATGGGTGATGAGAAAGCAGCCTTGGCTCATTTTGCGAAGTGCGTTTCGCTCGACCCGAAACACATCGATGCCCAGCGGGAACTGCGACCGCCGAAAAAAGCGAAGGAATAGATTTTCTGCAAACAACGCGGTTGAGCAAGCCATAAGGCGAGCTCATGGTCTTCGTCGCGCGAAACTGTCCTTCCTTCGACGGGCACTTCGAGGGCGAAGTACATATGTCCGACAATGAACGTCATCATCGCAGGTGCGGGCATAGGCGGGCTCACTCTTGGAGCGGCGCTTCGACACGAGGGCATTCCTTTTCGCATTTTTGAACGCGCCAATGCACTCAAGCCACTTGGAGCTGGCATCACGGTGCAAATCAACGCCATGCGGGCGCTCGCGCATTATGGCTTCGACGAAGCAGTGCGACAGAGCGGTGCTGAAATTGATGAAATGCGTGTTCTCGATTGGAAGGGGCGCCAAATCACCCGCGGCTCGATTGCTCAGTTCTCTGCGAAGTTTGGCCAGCCCACCATCTGTGTTCATCGCGCTCGGCTGCATCAGGTGCTGCGGAATCTTCTCGCGCCTGAATCGATTGCGCTGAACAGTGGAATCGCACGCTACCGAGAAGCGGACGACGGCGTGGTGGTGACACTTGAAAACGGCGAAGAATTGAGAGCCGACCTCTTGGTTGGTTGTGATGGTCTGCACTCGATGGTGCGCACTCAGATGTTGGGTGAGTCGCAAACGAGGTATTCCGGTTACACGAGCTGGAGAGGGGTGTGCTCCGAAGCGGGGCATTCGCTCTCAGGCATGATGAGCCAATCGTGGGGCCGGGGCGCTCGCTTTGGCGTCGTACCTATTGGCGCCGGTGAGTTGTATTGGTTTGCCACAGCCAACGCGGCGGCTGGCCAGAAAGATGGTCGACTGCCCGACGAGCTGTTGGCGCGTTTTGGTGCCTGGCATGCGCCGATTCCCGATTTGCTTCGGGCGACGTCGGCCGAACACATTATTCGCACCGACATCGTTGACCGTCCTCCCGTATCAAAGTGGACATCGGCCAGAGTCGCGTTGCTCGGAGATGCTGCGCACCCGATGACCCCCAACTTGGCTCAAGGCGCCTGTCAAGCCATCGAAGACGCCGTGGTGTTGGCTCGATTACTCGGCGTTGGTGGCGAGCTCCGCGATGTTTTGCGTGCATACGAAGCGCGGAGGGTAAAGCGCGCTAACGGCCTGGTGAATCAATCGAAGGTAGCCGGAGCGCTCAGTCACTGGGAAAACGAGGTGGCCCGCGGTCTGCGCGATGGGCTGATGCGGGTATTCAGTTCCCGAATGAGCACCGCGCGACTTGACGCTCTTTACGGATTTGAGACGTAACCCGAGGGTGGCGATGAGAAGGCACCTTTGGCGCACTTCGCGAAGTGCGTTTCGCTCGACCCCTGACGCATTGGTGCCATGCGGGAACTGCGAGTGCCGAAAAAAAGCGAAGGAGTGAGTGCGTTTAGATTTGCTCGGTTCATCGCCAGGGGCCGTTTTGTTTATTCTATAACATTGAGTATAAGGAAGACATGGTGCACCAAGTTATAGTTGAGCTCGATGCCGCTACATTGAAACGACTCAATGCGGTCGCGCCTCCGAAGGCACGAAGGCGGTCCGAATTCATTCGCTCCGCCATTCGCCGCGCCCTTGATGCACTGCTCGAAACAGATATGGAACATGCCTATCGTCTCCATCCTCAAGACGATGTCGAAGCTGATCTCGACCCAACGACATGGGAAGCTGCTCCAACGAGGAAGAAACGAAAACAAAAGTGAAGCAATACGAAACGTGGTGGGCAGACTTGCCAGAACCAATTGGCAGACGGCCCGTTCTATTGCTCTCTCGAGATCAAGCCTTTCGCATCTTAAATCGTGTCACTGTCGCAGAAATTACCCGCACGATTCGGTCGATACCGGTAGAGGTGTTTCTGGGTCGTGCGGAAGGTTTGCCTGGTCGCTGTGCAGCCAATCTCGACAACATTCATGCGGTGTCAATTTCACGGCTCACGAAGAGGCTGGGTAGTTTGGCTCGCGAGCGACATGAAGAAGTAGAACGTGCGCTGGGGTACGCGCTCAATATTGACCGTTTGAAAGGTCATTAACTCCCGACATACGGGAATTCGAGTTCTGATTCAGAACGAACGACTTGAAAGCAGCGGTGGAGCTTCAACTGCCGGCGACTCAAGGTGATGTTGATGCGGCTGTGAAGCAAACGCCGATTGGTTGCTTTCAAAGAGAACGAGGACCCCAGCAGCTAAGGTGGTCCAACCGATGAGCACCGCTGCCGAGAACGCGATAAGGGAGGAGTTTTTCATGAGAAGTCCGGTGAGCACCCGCTGTGCCATTCGTAAGTCACTGAAAAAATTGGATGCTGATGTGACGACGCGTAGACCAGGGTGGACTTCGGCTTCAAAAGGGTAAGGAGGCTCCAATGAGCTTGAACGGGAAGCAGAAGCGGCAACTAAGAGCCTTGGGTCACCATCTTTCAGCGGTCGTGCAAGTGGGTTCCGACGGTGTCACTGAAGGGGTCATTGCAGCGGCGACACAAGCGCTCAAAGACCATGAATTGATAAAGGTGAAAGTCGCAGAAGAAGATCGCGACGGCCGGGCCGAAGCCGTTTCAACCTTGGCGCAAGGGACGGAAAGCGAAGTCGCTCAAACGCTTGGTCGGACGGTCTTGCTTTTTAAGAAGCGGAAGAAAAATTCAAAGATTTCTCTCGTGAAATAAGCAGAAACTATTTAACTGATTGCCCTGCAAGCGAGGCTCCTTCCACAAGCCGGGTCAGTAAATCGGGGGGGAAATACTGGCGCCGCGCCTCACCGTCTCCAGCGCGGGCCGCTTCGGGTGTTTCGACGTACCCAGAATAGCCATCAGCCAATGAGATGATTCGGTTGGCGTGGGCGCGCTCTTCAAGCACTTGGCCCGCGGCAAAAGAGGGTTCCACCGGCACGAACAGCAGCCGAATGTCCCCCAACTTCAATGCATGCAGTACGACAAAATCTTCCGCGTCATCACATAACGCGTTTTCAACTGCCGCAGCGAAGGGTTGAGGTACCAAACGAATAGCCTCTGGGCGCGGCAAAGAGACATGCACTTCGGTCCATGCTGCATCGAGAAGGTTGTCCTGCCGGGCTGTAGGGAGACCTCGAACAGCGGCTTCAAAATGAGCCGCGGCGGCTTCCGGTGTGGGGAAATTATTCCTCTCCACGCTGGCATTGCCTGCAGCACCTTGCATCACCAGACTCACAGGCCCGTTGTTGTCTTCGAATCGCTGGGCCAACAGCCCCGGCCAATCAGGGTGAAGCCCCTCGGTATTTTGAGGAACGAGCGTGGGGTGAGCAGACGCAATGAGCAGCTGCGCGAGCGGGCCGTTCGCACCGTCAAATCGAATGGCGGTGATTCGGCGGTCCACCTCGCTGCCTGAGCGTGGAGTCGCCACGTCTTCAAGGCGAGTTTCGCCCACTTCCATTCGAGCTGGACCCAGCGCATCGAGAGCGTTCTTCAAGGCCTCGCGACCGGCAGAAACCAATGTCTGAAAATTGTCCGGGCGAAAAGGGCCAAGCGCTGCCAATTCAGCGGCGAGACGGGGGTCAAAGCCTGACGGCCCAGAATGCGTATGCGTAGCGATGACCCAAGTGGGGAAGGCTTGCCCTTCGCCGATGGCATCGCGCAGCTGGGGAGGAATGAGCAAC
>JAYUVR010000095.1:0-14620 GCA_043753955.1 Archangium sp.
GGAGACACGCGATCGACTTGTCCCAGGTGTTCGCACCGACGTGTTCAAAAACCACATTGACCATACGTTTCGAAGTGATTCGTTTCACCTCATCAAGAAAGTCTTTCTCAACGTAATTGATCAAATGATCTGCGCCTAACATCTGCGCCTTCTCGAGCTTTTCTGAAGTTGACGCAGTAGCGATGACGGTGGCGCCTGCCAATTTGGCGAGCTGAACCGCTGCGCTCCCCACGCCTGAACCCGCCGCATGAATCAACACCGTTTCTCCGGGCTGCAAGCGTGCGCGCGAGAACAGCATGTGCCACGCGGTCAAAAAAGTGAGAGGCAGACAGGCAGCCTGCTCGAAAGAAAGATTCTTGGGCTTGAGCACAATATTCGCTCGAGGCACGCATACGTATTCTGCGTAGCCTCCGGCGATGTCTTCCCCCACGATTTGATATTTCCGGCAAAGCACGTCATCCCCCGACAGGCATTGGGCACAGGTTCCACACGAAACACCGGGGTTGACGAGCACTTCTGTGCCGATGGGAAGATCTGCTACTTCAGTTCCCACCGCATCAATGACGCCTGCGATGTCGCTGCCCAAAATGTGGGGTAAGGCCAGTTTCAACCCGGGCCAACCTTTACGCACCCAGACATCGAGGTGATTGAGGGCAACCGCACGCACCTTGACTCGAACTGCGCGAGCCAAGGGCTCTGGTTGAGCAATCTCTATCTTCTCAAGGACTTCGGGACCGCCGTGCTGTCGGAAGGCGATTGCTTTCAATGTGACAACTCCGTGGCTGGCTTGCCGGGGTGAGGGCCGTCATGTACAGGCGTTCAACCAAGACGGTCGAAGGCCGGTTTAGAAGCACGGGCTACTGAAATCTATAGGGAGCATCAACCGATGACTTTTCGTTCAATGATCTGCAGTGCAGCGTTGGTCGCAATGATGACGGGCTGCGGCGGAAGTTCCAAACCAGATGCCGGGTGTTTTGGCATTACATGCCCCACCGGCGGCGGCACAGCCGGAACGGGTGGTGGTGCTGAAGGTGGCGGAAGCGGCGGAGGGAGTGGTGGCGGTACTGTCGACGCTGGCCCCCCGCCTGCGGCCACCATCCTCGAAGCGAAAGCGACTCGATTCCCGGCGAAGGTCGACCTTCATGGGGTCGTCGTCACTGCGGTCTCATTCGCTGCAGTCTCAGGAGCATCGAATAATTGCGCTGGGCTTTCGACCAAAGGCGTCAACGCGAGTTTTTGGGTGGCAGACCCCAACGCTGATCACGTGGGCGTGTGGGCAGAGAAATTTCGCTGCGATGGCGATGCGGACTACTTTCCGCACGTCGGCGATATTGTGAACCTCAGCGGCATCATGGGTTTTGAGTCGAACTTCCAACAGCAAGATGGCTATCGAATCATGATCAAGTCTGAGTTCGACTACATCCCCAGCTCGATGCGAGGTTCAGGGTATGTGTGCGCGCTGTCGTCGACCCCACCCTGTACGCCTTTTGTGGTTGAGAAGACGGGCACCATGGCACCTTTGCCTGCCAATGAGGTGCCTGAGACGTTCGGGGCCGACGGTGGAATCAAGGCGGAACCGACTTATTCGGGTTCGCGGATAAAAATCGCAGGCCCACTCACCGTGAAGAACATCAACCCCGAGGCCTTCCATCAGGTTTCCGCTGACCCAAACGACACTCGCTATTTTGGTTTTGAATTGTCGAATGGAGTGCTGGTGAACGCTTTCAGGACCTACAGCGGTGCAACGTTAGAAGATGGCGGCGCCTCAACATGTGACGTGCGAGCCATCATTCAAGACGGTGGAACCTTCGAGTTCCCCAACGGCGTTGCCGGCGTTTGGGACACGTACACTCATGCCAGCTGCGCTGATGGTGGCACCAAGCTCTACAATTGTTTCAACAACAAGGGCACCATTCCCGGTACGCCTGATGCGAATTATACCAACGTGCTCTACCCAACCAGTTGCGAAGACTTTCTTCAGTAACTGACGTTTGAACGCGATGATTTCCACTCATGTCGCCGACGGCATCGCGTGGTTAGAACTCGATCGACCCGAGGTCCGTAACGCCATCAATAGAGAAGTGTGCGACGCGGTCAGTCGCACTCTTGATGGTTGGGCGAGCCAAGACGACATTCGAGCCGTGATTGTGTCAGGCGCAGGCGGCAAAGCGTTCGCCGCCGGTGCTGACATCGCAGAACTCCGGGAACGCACGCACAGCCAGGCCTTTCTCGCCTTTGCCCAGCGCATGTTTCAGCAGGTCGAAGACTTTCCAAGGCCGACCATCGCCGCCATCGATGGCTACGCTTTGGGTGGTGGCTTAGAGCTGGCTTTGGCGTGTGATTTGAGAGTGGCTTCGAAGGGCGCGAAAGTGGGCATGCCTGAAGTGACGCTGGGCATTTACCCGTCTGCGGGAGGCAGTTGGCGGCTCCCTCGGTTGGTCGGCTTAGGCCGTGCGAAAGAGCTCATCTACACCGGCCGCATTGTCGATGCTTCAGAAGCAGCGGGTTGGGGGCTTTTTGAATCGCTCGTCGAAACAGACGCGAAAGCTGAAGCGGCGAGAATCGCGAAATTGATTGTGGCCAATGCGCCTTTGGCAGTGCAGGTGGCCAAAGTGTCACTGAATGCAGCGGCCAAAGTGAATGCGGCGCCATTGGAATGGTTGGGCCAGGGCCTGCTGTTCGATTCGTCTGAGAAGCGCGAGCGGATGACGGCCTTCTTGGAAAAACGAAAGCCCTAAGACTTCGGAGCTGCGCGGTTACGGCTGCGCACCCAGCGTATGTAATAGATGAATGCGCCCACCACTGCGAACACCACCAAGAAGCCCGTATCAAAGAGCGGGGCTGGAGGCGGCGGTGGTGGAGGCGGAGGGGCGATGCGCGTTAGCTGCGCGCCCACGAGGGCCGCAGTGCTTTCAAAAAGTTCTAATTCTGAAATCGAATACTTCGAATCGCCCCCTTCAGCCGTGAGCCGAATGTAACGGGCTTGGGCACTCACTTCGGGCGAAGTGCGGGTTTGAATTCCGGGGAGATCGACGGGTTGGGCCACCCAGATGAGGTACCAATTGGCGCCATCGACGCTGCCTTTGACAAAATAACGCTCGTTGTTGTCGGCCTGAATGCGAAGGGCGGCGATGCGCTCGAGAGTGCCTAAGTCCCACTCGACCACGCCGTTGACCGCAAGGAGCGCGGCTCGAGGTGAGTCCCAGATGTCTCCATCGGTAGAGGCGGTGCCGTCGGCGATGCGCGCGGCATTGGGGCACCCATCAGACTTGGTTAATTTGGCGGCCCTGAGCAGGTTAGGTCGGGGTTCGATTGACCCGGCATCGGAAGCCGCGAGCGTGAGGACTACAAAAAAGCCGAACGTCATAGCGGGCGCACCATACCTACGAGTTTTCGCCGCACAATCAAAGAAGCTGGTCTAGACGTTGCTCCAATCGCATGAACCAAACCATCAAGCAGGTGGGCGTCGTTGGAGCCGGAACCATGGGCATCGGTATCGCGCATGTCGCTGCCTTGGCTGGTTTTGAAGTGCAGCTGTACGACGTTGCACTCCCCGTTGCTCAAGCCGGGAAGGAGAAAATTGCGAACAATCTCCAGGTAGGCGTTTCGAAGGGGAAGGTGACGGCTTCCGAGTCGCAACAAGCGCTCGCCCACATCAGCTGCGCCGCGGAGCTTCAGGTGATGGCTCCATGTCAGCTGGTGATCGAAGCCATTCCTGAAGTGATGCACCTCAAGCAGGAGCTCTTCAAGACGCTTTCGAGCGTCTGTAGCCATGATTCTATTTTCGCTTCGAATACGAGTTCGCTGTCTTTGACGGAAATCGCGGCCTCTGCAACACACCCGAATCGGGTCGTCGGGCTGCATTTTTTTAACCCCGTGCACTTGATGAAACTGCTCGAGGTGGTTCGCGCGTATCAAACGTCGAATGAAACCGTTGAAGCGGTGAAGGGCTTTGGGGCCCAAATGAAGAAGGAACTGATCGTAGTGAAAGACTCGCCAGGCTTCGCCTCCTCGCGTTTGGGGGTGACGCTCGGGCTCGAAGCGATTCGCATGTTGGAAGAAGGGGTTGGTTCTGCCGAAGACATCGATCGAGCCATGAAATTGGGCTACGGCCACCCGATGGGTCCACTCGAGCTGGGAGATTTGGTCGGGCTGGACATTCGTCTCGCCATTGCCGAATACCTGTACTCAGAAACCGGGAGCGCCACTTTTCGCCCTCCTCAATTGCTCAAAAAAATGGTTCGCGCAGGTAAGCTCGGAAAGAAGTCCGGCGAGGGCTTCTACTCGTATTGATGGAGCCTCCTATTTCACCCGCAGACGCCCACAGCCAAGTGCCTTTCGGCCCGTATTTGCTTTTCAATCGCCTCGCCTTGGGAGGAATGGCAGAGCTTTTTTTGGCGAAGGACACCCGTAACCATCGTTTCGTGGTGCTTAAACGCATTCTTCCGTACCTGGCGAAAGATGCTGAGTTTTTGGGCATGTTTCTCGACGAGGCGCGAGTGGCTGCTTCGCTGCATCACCCCAATATTGTCGAGCTGTATGATTTGGGTCACCTCGAAGACACCACCTTCATTGCGATGGAATGGGTGGAAGGCATCGATCTTCGCCGGGTGCTGAAGAAAGAGCAGCTCCGTGGTGGAGTAGTGCCGCCGGGCATTGCTGCATGGTGCGCTGCGAGATTGTGTGAGGGGTTACATCACGCGCACTTTGCGCAAGATGCGGCAGGGAACGCGTTGGGCATCATTCATCGTGACGTCAGCCCGCCCAACGTGATGCTCAGTTACAAAGGCGAAGTGAAATTGGTCGACTTTGGCATCGCCAAGGTAACGGCCTGGGTGAGTCGCTCAAAACCAGGGGTGATCAAGGGCAAGTTTCTTTATCTGTCTCCTGAGCAGCTCACCGGTGAGGCCATCGATCATCGGGCTGATATTTTTTCAATGGGGTCGCTGCTGTATGAACTGACGACTGGTAAAAGTCCTTTCTACCGCGGCTCAACTGAAGATGTGATCGGCGCCATTCGCTCTGAAGAAGCGGCGCCGCCTGAGCGCGTCAGAGACGGGTTTCCGCCCACGCTCGCGCGAATTATTTTGAAGTGTTTGGCGAAAAATCGAGCGCTGCGCTACCAGACAGCTGATGAAGTTCGAGCTGACTTAGAAGAGTTCATCAAACACGAAGCACCGACCAGCCGCCAATCAGTCGTCGGTTACGTTTCAACGCTGTTTGCTGACGATCAAGAGAGAACCGTACTGGAAGCGCCTTCAGAGCAGAAAGCTGTGCCTGGGCGAACTCACGACGAAGAAGAAGGCACAAACCCATGGGACCCAGAGGTCACGGCCCCGATTCCTCACGATTTTCATGAGCGGGAGGCTGCCGAATCTGTACCTGATGCGATGATTCTTTCAGCGGGCGAAAGAACGCAGGGCATATTGGATACCCAGCTTGCTGATGCGCTTGACCGACATTCGACGACGAGCAATGCCCCTCCAACGCCACCGACTCAATCAAATGTGCGTCGGCGCCCGCAGAAGAACATCAAAGATCCCGATGATGATGTGGGCACCATGGCCATACGCAGCGCGCCCATTTTTCAAGCCGTAGCCGCTCGGCAGAATCGGCTGAGCTGGTTTCGTTGGGCGATCGGCGCAGGGGTAAGTATCGCCGTTCTTTTCTTAGTGATTTGGTTCTGGCCCGCTGACGACTCAAAATTGGTGCGTGTACAGATTCAAGCCGCTCAAGGCACCGCGCTGACGGTGAACGGCAAGGCGATTCTTCCCGGAGAAGGCTTCGAATGGAGCCCCGGCGATTTGGTGGTTGAATACACCTGCCCTGGAAAGCCAAAAGAAGAGGGGGGTTACTTGCTGCGCGCCAGAATTCCCCCGTCGCGGGCCCTGGTGGTCGTCGATATTCCCTGCCGTTAACCGGTCGATTTAGGGGTGCGGCTCAGGGCTCTCGATACACATTGGGCATGAGGCTTCGCGCAGTATTGTCTGTGTTGGCCATGACCGGCGTCGGTTGTTTCGACTTTAATGCCGCGTTCGACAAATTCTGCGCAGACGGAGGCTGTGGATCTGACGGCGGCGTCGGCACGGGTGGTGGGAATGCGTTGGGCGGTGGAGAGGCTCAGAACGGCGGTGGCGGCGTAGCTGCAGAGGGTGGAGGAAACAGTGCTGCTGGAGGTGGCCAAGCTCTTGGTGGCGGCGAAGGCACTACGGGTGGTGGAAGTGCAGCCGGTGGGGGAACAGGTACAACCGGCGGAGGAAGCGGGACAGGTGGTGGCGCCTCAGTGGACTGTCGTCAGTGGGGCGAATCGTGTTCGGCTGAAGGTCAATGCTGCGCGGTGAGCAATCTCGGAAGCCCGATGGCGTGTAGTCGCGCCGACAGGTGTCAAGAACACGCTCCCGACTGTCGCGAAGCTTTCTTCACGTGTTCGAGTGGAACGCAATGTTGCACCGGAACGTGTCAGGGCGGTCGCTGCAGTGACTATGGCGCCACATGCACAACTGCTTTGGAATGTCCCAACGATGAAGCGTGCACTCCGGCAGGAACATGCGGAACCGGACCGAATTTAAGCAAATGTGTTTCTGCCGAGGGTTGCACGAGCAAATGGTGTGACCGAGATGGTGGTGTAACCGGCGTGTGTCGAACGCCCGTGGGCTGTGTTGGTCACCGCATGACGGGCACATGTTGCCCAGGGCTGGAACTGAGCGTTCCGAGCGGCGAGTGTCGGGAGAAGTTGGGTACCCCATGTTCCTATATCACCACTTGTGCATCGGAAAATTGTTTGGGAGCTCGCTGCGTTGATGCCTCGGTTATTCCCCCAATTCCTGTAGGTCAAAGATGTGGTCGGAGCGCTTCGGAATGCGCGACGACGTTCTGCGACCCCATTGGCAGCATCTGTACGGAGCGGTTTTGCATTCCTGAAGGTTCTCCCGCACCCTGGTTTGGCTGTTGTGAATCGAACGGCGGTCAATGTGACTTCATCGATGGGGGAAGTTGTATCTTGCCGTACGAGCAGAACGTCAACGCGGCAGCGTGTTGCAGTGGTGCGACCCGGTCGGGCAATTTTGGAACCACGGTGTGCGACCAGATTTTCTTTTTCTAAGAAATGCCTGAACGCGAGCAAGCTCGTGAAAAATCGCGGTGCATTTTTTTGACGAAGTGCATCAGGCCTCTACTGTGTGCAACAGCTCGCTGCAGCACTTCAAGGCGGGCATCACGCGCACGAAGGAGCCCACCTAAAATGAGTAATCAACGCAAGCAGCCAAGGGTGAATTTGGACATCTTTCTCAACAAGTATGTCGCTGGAGTGCCCTACATGGCGCGCGCGTCAGACATTTCTCGGGAAGGGTTGGGTCTGGCGCACCTCATCGAGCCAGACATGGCGGGCAAGCGTATCGGCCTGCAGTTTCAACTGCCTGGGTCAGAAGAAGTGATTTACGCCGAGGGCGAAGTGGTGCGCGAATGGTGCGACGTCGATCACCGGGAAGAGGGCTCTGGCGTGCGATTTACCCTGCTCACCGAGAGGCACCGTCGACTCATCGATCAATTCTGCATTCGCAGCGATATGCAGTGATGGGTGTTGATGCTCGACGACTCTCGACCGTAGATTCAAACGCGGTACTTTCTTTTCTACTTTGGGGGCGTCGAACATGAAGCGTCTTGTCTGGGCCTTGATCCTCTCAGTCCCGCTCGGAGTGGCTGCACAAGCAAAGGAACCCAAGGCTGAAGCACCGAAGGCCCAACCCGGAGTGAACTGGGAAGGACAAGTTGTTCGCGCCACCGGGTCTGGTGCGCCTGATCTCAAAGCCCAAAACCCAGCTCAAGCTCGCTTGGGCGCAGAGCGCGCTGCATTGGCAGATGCGCTGCGCAACTTGCTGGCGCAGGTCAAGGGTGTGTCGGTAGACGGCACTCGAAAAGTCAGTGACTTGATGGAAAAAGATGAGATTCGCACTCGAGTTGAGGGCTTGGTTCGCGGCTACAAAATCGTCAACAAGCGGTACTTTTCGGACAGTGGAGTCGAGGTCGAAATCGAAGTGCCGTTGGCCCTTTTGTCTGACGTGATCGACCCTGATGCGACGCAGGTGCTCCCTCCAGGCAAGGCCGATGGGGAAAAGAGCGCGACCGGTTTAGTCATCGATGCTCGAGGGCTCAAGGTGACGCCATCGCTGATGCCTCGATTACTTGATGAAGGCGGCAAGGCCGTCTACAGCATCGATTCGCTTTCTTCGTCGGCTCGAAAGCAATTCGCAGTGGCGGCTTACGTACAGAATATCGCCGATGCGCAAAAGTCGCAGAAGGCTGGTGAAAAGCCGTTGGTGATCAAGGCGGCCAAGTCATCGGGTGCTGATCTGCTCTTGGCGGCTGAAGACGCTAAAAAACTTGCTTCCTTGAACACCAGTTTTTTGGCTGATGGCAACGTCGTCATCGTGCTCAATTAAAGAAATCGCAAACATGAAAACACTTCAATTGACGCTGCTGTCGGTCTCGCTGGCCTCGATGGCTTTCGCTCAGGCAACCGTGGTTCGTAAAGAAGCCATAGGCGAAGCTGCAGTGATTGGAAAAGACGAAATGAAGGCCGTTGACGAAGCCAAGCAAAAGGCGCTTCGAGCGGCCATCGAGCAAGCTGCCGGAGTGCGTATCGACGCAGATACGGTGGTGGTGAACAACCAGCTGGTGCGCGATCAAGTGTTCGCTAACACCTCGGGGTACGTGAAAAAGTTTGAGATCCTCGATAAGAAAATTGAGAAGGGCATCGCCACCGTCAAAGTGGCTGCTGATGTGATCACCGAAAATCTCGATAAAGACATTACCGCGGCCCGCGATTTGGTGAAGCGCATGGGGCGGCCGAGCATTGTAATTGTCGTGCAAGAGCAGACCATTCCTCTGGGCCAAAAGGCGATCATCAGTTCAGAGTCGATGGCGACGGTGCTCACCGAGGCGATGAAGGCCGACGGGTGGGACATCAAAGATGCACAGGCCATGAATAAGAAGCTCAAGCTCGAAGGCGGGGCCACTTTGGGTCCGACTGAACTGAAGGAAATCGCTGACCTCTCAAAGGCTCAATACGTACTCTACGGCAAGGCCGTGATGCGGCACCAAGATGTGAGCGAGCTGATGATCAAGAGCAACAACGTGTTTCCAGTCAGCGGTGAGTACGATCTCGCGCTTGCAGCCACGGACAGCGAAGATCAAATCGTCAAGCTCAACGGGAAGCTGAGCACCAACATCAAGAATTTTTCCCCCACCATTTCTTACGAGCGCACTGCTTTCGACTGCGTCAAAGATAAACGTGAAGAGATTGTCGGCCCCGTGCGCAAGGCCATCATGGAGCATTTCCGAGATCAAACCGTCAATGGCAAGAAACTCAACGTGAGCGTGGCCGGCCTCGACAATTTCGGAGCGGCGAAAGACTTCAGAAAATCGATCGAGTCGATGAAGGGAATCAAAGAAGCGACTCAAGATGGTTTCGCAGATGGAAAAGCCGCTTACCGCATCGTGTACCTGGGCTCCGCTCAAGACTTTGCTGAACAAGTTGAAGCGGCCAGCTTCAAAAAGAAGAAGCTCAACATCGTCAAAGTCAGTGGCAATACGTTGGAGGTTCAGGTCGGCAAGTGAAACGGTTGATGGTGGGCCTGATGCTGAGCGGTTGCGTGCGTTCTCAAGATGTACTCGTTCAACACGCAAGCAACCTCTCAGCGCGGAAGGTCACCAAGAGCGAGCTGGTGCTCATTTGTATTCCGGCAGAGGCAGAGGTTGAACTCGAGGGCGTTCCGCAGGGCACCTGTGAAGATTTTCGAGGCGAACCAACGGGGTTGGCGTTGGGTGAAGGCGCCCGACGGGTGCGAGTGCAAAAGCGAGGGTATTTGCCGTGGGAAACGATTGTAGAGACAGGTGGAACTCGAGTGCTGCTGAACGTCGTTCTCATCTCTGCGGAAAGGTGACGTCGATGCGTCGGTGCCTCGTCATGGGTTTGGTGCTGTTGGCTTCATTCGCCTTTGCTGAAGTGGGCAAGGTGGCAACGCTCGAAGGCGACGCCTCGCGCATTCCCAAAGGCGGTACCGCGCAGCCACTCAAAGTGGGCGCAGCGCTCGAATTGGGTGATTCCATCGTAGTGAAGGGTCACCTCAAGTTTGAACTCAACGACGGTAGCGTCATTATTTTAGCCCCCGGCAGCACGCTTGAAATCACCGAGGCCGAGTTTGAAGGGCAAGAACGCAAAGGCTTTTTGGGGCTCCTCAAGGCCGGCTCGCTGTGGACCAAAGTGAAAAAAGCCGTCGGCGGAGGCAAGTTCGAAGTCTCAACTGAACGTGCAGTCGCCGGAGTGCGGGGAACCATCTTCCGCATTGACGCCGATGCTCTGGTGAAAGCAGCGAAGGGAAAAGGTCGCCGGCTTTCCACCATCGTGCGCGTGGTTGAAGGTTCGGTGGGCGTTAAACCTCAACCGGCCATTGCCAAGAGTCTCAAGGCGCAGTTGAAGAAGGGGCCGCGAGTTGAAGTGCCAGGGCCTCAAGAAGTGAGCGTGGAAGCGTGGGAAAAAATCTTTGTCACCCTGGCGGAAAATCAACAGATTGTGGTGGGCGTCGATCTCTGGGAACAAGCAGTAATCGATGAAGCTTCAAAGAATGACGCCTTCGCTCAGTGGGTCGGCAAAAATCAGTAAAGTGTTGCTGGTCGCCTTCGTCGCAGCGAATGCGTGGGGGCAGGATCAACGGCCGTTGCCAGCCCAGGCACCTCAGGCGATTGCAGCCAGAGCTCGAGTGCATGTGCGAGCTCACGAAGATCTCGATCCTGATCGACTCAGAACTTTGTCTCGGCCCGGAGTGACACTTTGGCTGTCGACGAAGAGCAACACGCTTCGGGCTTCGACGCTCGAGAACATCGGTCGTTTCGATACGGCTTGGGTCCAACTCCGCTCGCCCCTGAAAAAAGTTGATGCCCAGGTTTTCTCGAAGCTTCCCAATGCCGGGCTCTGGGTCTCATCAGACGCGTTGGACATCGCCCGCAGGATCCCGGGGGTGCGACGGGTTGCAGTCACCATTCGTGGCTCTTTGAGTGAATCGTTGGTGGGCATGTTGCGCGCTGCGCACGTTTCAGAGGTTCGCTGGGTTCCAACTGAACCGGTAGATCTCTTCTCGTGGAGCCAGTTTCGCCAGCTGCCGGGAAGGCGTGTCGTGGCGGTCAACCCAGAAGAATTGCTCGCCGTCAAATGTGCTGAACGAACGACAAATAACCCGGCAATTGAAGTTCACGTGGCGAGCATGTTGGCCCTGTCGAGCGACGCATTCCCCTGTAGTGCGGGGGCCCGCGTGGTGGTGGAACCCAAGGTTGAGACCTGGCTGCTCCAATCTCTATTGGTCAGAGACCCCTCGGTAGAACTGGTGGTTGACGTGGGTAGCGATGCCGAGCGCGCTCTGGTTGCTCAAGCGATGTTTGATCGACTTGAACTGGGCGCTTTTCGATAGCGCACCCACCTTCGCCCACTTCAGAATCTGAAGTCGTCGCAGCTCACTGCTTGACCCCTTGGCTACAGGAGGGGATGATTTGACCCGCACTTAAGGGTTTTTCAAGGAGTCCCGACCACTTGCAGAATCGGCAGTTGGTCTTCGCGCCACAGCACTCTGCGCCCGAAGTACGGGGCTCTTGACCAGGACATTCATGCGCCAAATTGTCATTTCTCTCGTCGCGTTTTCCCTCGTGGCTTCCGCACAAGGTCCAGCTCCTGCCGATCGCAAAGCGGGCAAGGACTATGAGCTTAAGAAGAAAGAAACGAGCCTTGCCCCCGATAAGTCGCTCGCGGGCGACATCACTCGGAAAAAAGAAAAGCGCGATGACGCTCCGTCGCTCAAGTACGATCAATTTCGAATCGGCGTTGAGTTGCAGGTGGCCGCCAAGCGAAGAGAACAGATTATTGATCTCCAGAAGATCATCGAGTTCTCGCCAGACAAGCAGGAAAAACCGACGCTGTTGTTCCGCTTAGGCGAGCTTCATTGGGAAGAATCGAAATACTTCTTCTTCGAAGCCAACCGGAAGGACGACGAGAAAATTCGCGCGATGAATGCGAATGACAAGACCGCGGTCGAGCAGGCTGAAGCAGAAAAAGCACAGCTTCTTGAGCAGTCGCGCGCGTACGCACAAAAGGCCATCGCGAACTACTCAACCATCGTTCAAGACTACAAGAACTTCGAGCGCACTGACGAAGTGCTCTACTTCTTAGGCCTCAATCTTCTCGAGATGAATGACGAGAAGCGCGGCCTGGTTGCTTACAATCGTCTCATTTCGAAGTACCACAAGTCGAGGTACTTGCCTGATGCGTATTTGGCGGTGGGCGAGCACTGGTTCAACAACTCAAAAGGGAAGCGAGAGTCGCTCGAGAAGGCGCTCGAGAATTACAAGAATGCTGCCAAATTCACCGACAACCAAGTGTATGGCTATGCGCTGTACAAACAGGGTTGGTGTTATTTTAACATGGGCGATTTTGACAAAGCGATGGATCAGTTCAAGGCCGTCGTCCTCTACGTCAAAATTGCCGGCGTTGAAGAAGTTGAAGGTAAAAAGGGAGCAAAAGGAAATCGAGTTGGTTTGGCGAAGGAAGCTCGAACTGACTATGTGCGCGCGTATTCCCGCGGCGGTGGTGGGCCTGGTGAAGCGAAAGACAAGTTCGCCAAATTGGCTGATACCCCAGACGATCTCCGCTTGATGATGAAGCAGTTGGCCGGGCTCTTCTATGAAGACGGCAAGGACAGAGAAGCCGCGCTTGCTTACGACATGCTCATCAAAGAGCGCCCCATTTCACCCGAGGCTCCAGGCTTTCAATCGCGCATTGTCGATTGCGTGATGCGCGCTGGAAACAAGCAGATGACGGTGCAGCAGGTGCGCCGCTTGGTGAAGATTATGGACGAGGTCATCAAGGGCAACCCCAAGCTTGAAGACAAAGACAAAAAGGCCCTCGACGAGGCCCGTGAATTGGCTGAACGCACCATCAGTAAGTTGGCGGTTGATTGGCACAATGAAGGCAAAAAGACGCGCGATGATCAAACCTTCGAGTTCGCCAACGCGGTATATGCAGACTATTTGACGTTGTTTCCTCAGAGCCCCAAGGCTTATGACTTGCGGTTCTTTTGGGCAGAACTCCTCAATGACAACCTTCTGAAATATGAGAAGGCGGCCGGTGAATACACCACTGTCTTTAATATCGACGTTGAGAAGGTGAAGAAGAACACCAAGCCAGGCAAGTGGATGGCGAACGCCGGCTACAACGCCATCTTCGCGTGGATGGAAGTCGTCAAAGCTGAAGAAGCTTCGGGGAAGATCAAGCCCGAAGCGACCGCAGACTCGACCAAGAAATTGCCCATTCCTCCGTCGAAACAGAGCCTGCTCGACGCCAGTCAAAATTATTTGAAGTACGTCGAGAAGGGCGAAAAGCGCGTCGAGATTGCGTATCGAGTGGCCAAGATTTACTACGACTACAACCACCTCGATGAAGCGGTCACTCGCTTCGCCGACATTGCGCTGCAGCACCCAGACTACAAATTTGAAGACGGTTCACGAGCTGGCGAAGTCGCCGCGAACCACGTACTCGATTCCTACAACCTCATCGGTGATTGGACCAAGGTTAACGAGTGGGCGAGAAAATTTTACGCTGAAGAGAGGCTCGCCCAGGGCAAGTTTAAAGAAGAATTGGCCAAGCTGATTGAACAGTCGAGTTTCAAACTCATCAATCAACTTGAGGGCAAAAAAGAATATGAGAAAGCAGCTGAGGCCTACCTCACCTTTGTTCGCGAGTGGCCGAAGTCTGACCTCGCAGATCAAGCACTGCACAACGCGGCCATCGATTTTTTCAACGGCAAGATGCTCAATCGGGCCATTGAGGTGCGAAAACTGCTGATTCAGAAACACCCAAAGTCAAACTACGTACCTGAGAATGTGTATGCGTTGGCTTCTGGGTACGAAGCCATCGCCGATTTTGACCCGGCCGCTGACTACTACGAGCTTTACGCGAACAATTACGAGAAGGGCGCTCCCAAAAAATCGCCGAAAGACAAGCGAGCGAAGAACGACAAAAAAGACAAAAAAGAACCGCCTGTACAGGTGTGGAAAGAGCAACAAGCGCAAGACGCGCTCTTTAATGCCGGGGTCTTCAGAGAGGGCTTAGGCGAGAACAAGTCGGCGCTAAGAGATCGAGAAAAGTATCTTGAGCTCTGGCCTCAGTCGAAAGACGTCGAAGCGGTCGAAAAGTCGATTCTTGACCTCTACGAGAAAATGGGTGCCTGGGGAAAAGTGGTGAAGGGGCTCGAGGAATACGAGAAAAAATACATCAAAGATCCCTCCAAGGTTCTGACTGCTGAGGGGCGCATTGCATCGATCTACGAAGACAAAATGAAGAATTCGAGATTGGCCAAAGGCGTTTACGGGCGCATCACCGATTTCTACGAGAAGTTGGGGAAAAAGCAGCGAGAGGGCCTCGACCCTGGAGCGCTCGACGCCGTGGCTCGCGCTTCCTTCGCCAACAATGAAGACGAATGGAAAAAATACAGTGCGATGAAGTTGCGCTGGTCGAAAATGCAGAACATCGGGGAGCTCAAAGGCTCTATCGCGAGCAAGAGCACTGCGCTGAAAGAAC
>JAYUVR010000096.1:0-4223 GCA_043753955.1 Archangium sp.
GCTGAACACTTCACTCGGCAGACGGGCGAGGGTGACATCACGCATTCGAGGCCCGTTGCACAGACAGCCAGCGTGTTGCCCAATTGTACGCACGGCTGACCTTCAAGGGCGACCTCGTCGAAACATGCACAAACACCGGTGCCTCCGCTGGCGTTGAAACAAGCACTGCACGTGCCGGGGCTACTGGGGTTACAGCTGGTGCGGCAACGATTCCCGACGCATTGCAAACCCTCTGCGCATCGACCGGCATTGCAAGCCTGGCAGGTCACTGGCGCAGCCGAGCCTGGAATGCACACGGCGGAGTCTCCGGTCGCCAGGGCTGCGCAGGTATGGTCTTCTCCGCAGCTGGTATTTGGGCACGAATTGCAGGTGCCTCCTTGCCCCATGCCGTCACAGCATGTGCGGCAGAAAGACAACGCGCTGTCGGCACTCTCGCGCGTGCAGACGTTGCATGCGTTGCAAAAAAGCGAAACGGTGCAAGGGTCTGCCGTTTCTCCCTGAGGAGCACAGGTGCCTCCAATGCAGGTGTACCCAGACGCGCACTGTGCAGTCGAAGTGCATTGGTTGGTGCAGCTCATCGAATCAGGCACGCAATAGCCCTCAGGCATGACGCAGCTGTATTGAGGACCGCATTGAGCGCTTTCGGTGCATGTGAGACTGCAAAAGGTCACCCCCGTCTCTTCGAAACGAAGGCAGAGGCCAGCGTTGCATTCGCTGCCCGATTGGCAGGGGAGACAAAGATCTCGCGAACCCACTTGAGGCAGACAAGCAGTCCCGGCGTTGGCGCTTTGGCAGGTGTACCCCGTGGGACAACTCGCGGGCGGACAGAGCAGCGTGCAGATTCCAGCGCTTGAACCCGCTCGAGCGCGGCATATCCGTTCGCCTGTACATTGCTCATCTTCAGTACATGGAGAACCCTGACCCCCTGCTTCAGAGGGATAGACTGCACAGAGGTCGGCTTGATCGATACTCGAGAGCACTCGCTTCGATGCGCCCATTGGCAACGTAGAAAACATCACTGCATTGGCGTTGTGCGTATGGTCGAGACCTAAAAAATGCCCCGCTTCGTGGAGAAGGACAGATTCCAGGTCAAAGGTGCCCACAGCGAGATCGTCAGACCATTTGACGTTGTTGTTGAGTTCCATATCGGCGTCGAAAATTTCGTCGGTTTGCGTGTCGTAGGTGGTGGTCGTGAGCGCGAGCTCATTTGCGAGATGAGGCCATGATTCACCTCCCAGCCAGATGAGGTTGTTGAGTCGGTCTGTTCCCACCACCGCGTCTTTTCCGGCAGGCGTCGAAAAAGAAGCGGCTGGTACCGAATTCCAGTTGGTGGGGCAGCTGACGTGGCTGCTCGTCCAGGCGGCAAAGGCTGCTCGAGCGCGCGTGACGAAGCTCGGGTAACTCAACCCTCCATTGATGGTCAGTTCCCCCGTGTTTTCAATGGAAGTGGCCAGCCTGAATTGCACCGCGCATCGGTTTTGAATGCAGGTGGTGCCGGTGGGACACGTGCCACAGGCAGAAAGCGGCCAGCGTCGGCCGCTCGGGTTTGCCCACACAGAACTTGAAAGAAGGGTGAGCCATAGCAAAGCCAAGAGAGATCGATTCATTTGGCGACCCCAGCGGCGTTGCGGATGCGAGCGACGAATTGCTCTGAAGAACCGAGAAATTCGGGCGAATGAACCGGTGCGACGCGGCTTCCCCCGGGGCTTGCGAAAGTGATGCCGCGAAGATCTCGACTTGCGGTTTTTTTGCCACGCCATTGCGTCAAAGACACCTTGCCTGCGGAAAGCCCGACGGTCCGAAATGTGCCGACCTCGCCCGCAGCGGCCTCGAGAAACAACACACACTCTTCGCCTTCACGAAAGGAAGCTGCACCAGAGACCGCTTGGCCAATGTTCCCGACTTCGCCGCCAGGTTGTTTGACCAATACGACTTGCGGAGGCCTTCCTTTGATGACGTCGCTCACCACAATTTCAGTCCAAGTCCAAATGCGGTGCTTGGGCTCGTCCCACCCTGAGACGTTGCGAGTGACTCGGCCGCGCACGATGACGGGCACGCGCCGCGCCATGGCGTCGATGGTTTCGGGTGCGATGACACTCGCCTCGACGAACGTTGGACTCAGAGAAATGAAGAAAATGATTGGTAACGAAAGTGAGAGTCGCATCGTTTAAGTGGCTCCGCTGGCGTGCCATTGCACGTACGCGCGGCAACTTAAGAGTGCACGCCTGCTAGAGTCACCAACGTGTCGACACGAGCGGTCTTTTTTGTAAATGGAGCGGGCTACGAAGCCGCGTGGCAATCAGCCTCATTGGGCATCACCGCTGCAGCGATGGGCGATGAAGTCATCTTTGTTTTTTCCTTCAAGGCCTTATCGGCTCTGGCTGAAGGTACTTTTGGCCAGCCCTTCGACGAGAGGGAACGCGAAGAAGCGAGCCGAGGTGCAGACTTGGGTGCGCCTGTTCCTTTGAAGATGCTGCAAGATGCCAGAGCCCTCGGTGCTCGCGCGGTGGCCTGTGAGACCACCGTGAGCCTGTGCGGCTTGTCAGGAACAACGCTCGAGAAGGAAGGAATTCTCGACGAAACGTTAGGGTTGCCGCAGATATGGCGCCTCACTCAAGAGGCGCGAGTGCTGACGTTTTAGAATCGCTCTACGATACGGAACTCGACGTTGACAGGGTTCTGTGTGGTGGAGGTTTTCAGTCGTTGACAGATATCGCCCGTAAACGTCACCTTGTTTGAATTGGGGTCGAAAGAGTAGGTGCTGTCACTCGGAGCGACACTTTGATTGTCTACGATGACCGCGAGGTATCGAGGATCTGAGGGGCGCGCTGAGAGCGTGTAAACGCACACATCACCAGCATTGATTGACTCGCTAATTTTCTTCAGTGCCGCAGCAAGCTCAGTTCCGTTACCGGCTTGATAGAAGGCCGAGGTGCATTGTTTTGTAGCGCGGTCGCAAGTGTTACCGGAACCACATTCGTCATTCGTTCCGTTGGGGCATTCCCGAGCAAAACCTCCTTCGCGAGCCATCGCGTTTAAGGCGGTTGGGCCTGTCCCAGACGCCAATTCGGCTCCGAAACCTACGACGATGGTGCGAATGCCTTTTTGGCGCAGTGCTTTTACTTTCTGAACTGTACCGTCTTGATCGAGGCACCCCTTGGCGCAGAAGCGCGTTGCGCAGTTCCCTAGAGTGCAATTGCACGCAGCGGTCTGGGCTTGGGTGCATTGCGCTCCACACGAGCAGATGCCATTGGCATTGCTGTCATTGCAGTTTGGCAAGCCGTCCGTCAAAAGGAGCACGAAGTCATCGCGATAGTCGGAGCTGTCGTTGAGGCCATTGGTTGAGCCGACGAATTCAAGCGAGGCCCCAGTAGGTGTTCCCCCGTTAGGTCGAACGCCGTTAATTTCTGCGGCGATCTGTTGCGCGGTGGAAGCAAGGACAGAATCTGTGCCCTCGTCGTTCACTGTCGGCGGAGGCAGCGCTACCCTCACGATGTTTGCAGGAAGGCATTCATCGTCGGCGGGGTAGGACGTGAGCGCAAAACGAGCCACAGTTGATGATTCTGCAAGGAAGGTACTCATCGCGCTCTTGAGCTCACTGATTCGAGTGGGGCATTGAGGGCCACACTGATTCGCGGTGGTGGTCCCGCAGCCGGGGGTGCAGTTCGGGGCAGAAGGGTTGGTGGGTTGATACATCGACCCTGAAGTGTCGACCAACATCATCACGTTCGGTTTAAGCCGCTTGCTGGCGACGACTTCTTTGGTGGTGGTCTGAGCCACGGCCAGCGGCACCACGCGTTCAAAATCGTAAGTCTGGCAAGCAGCGAAGGAAAGAAACAGAGCGCAGAGCGCAAAGGCACGCATCATGACGTGAACCCTAGCACGCCGTCGACAGAGTGGTACTTGCGAGGGGGAATTGCGACATGCCGCTGGAATCTGTGACTGGTTTTCGTCATACCGCGCAATGAAATGAAGATCGTTCTCCTCAGCCGCTCTCGAAGTATTCCCTCGACGAAGCGGTTGTTGGAGGCCGCGCAAGCTCGCGATCATCAGGTTCGAGTCATCAACCCAACCCACATTTCCGTGCGGTTAGGCGGCAAGAAGCCCGGGCTCATCTTTCGGGGCAAACCTTTGCGTGTGCCCGAGGTCATAATTCCACGCATTGCGTCATCAGTGGCCAGCTACGGGCTCGCCATCGTCGAGCAGTTCGCGGCGCACGGACG
>JAYUVR010000097.1:0-5225 GCA_043753955.1 Archangium sp.
TAGCGGCCCAGGAACCCTGCTGAAAATCGCTGGGAAAAGCGCGCCATCGTCAGACGTGGTGACCGTCGGCTGGAGTTCGACCGGCGCCGTGAAAGGAAAGGCCGTGTTGATGGGGCACGCCGTTCAAGATGCAGACTTGGGCCTCGACGATTTTCAGGGCGCCAATGTGAAAGGCAAAATCATCGTGGCTCGACGCTTTGTGCCTGAGCACGAGAAGCTCACCACGCCTGAAGCGCAACGCCGGGCCGGAGATCTCCGGAAAAAGGCGTTTGTCGCGCGCACCTTGGGCGCAAAGGCGTTGATCGTCGTCGATTGGCCGGTGCTTGCACCGGTGAAAGATCCACAAGCGTCTGCCAACGTGCTTCCTCAAGAGGCGGCCTTACCGGCCCTGCACCCCGAAGGCACTGGGGAAGCTGGAATTCCCGTTTTGGTGGTCAAGCGCAACGCACTGCAATCAATATGGAAGACCCTCGAGGCTCAAAAAAGTGTCGATGTCGAAGTGGGTGTCGAACTGAGTTTCGAAAAAACGCAGGCGTTCAACGTGGTGGGTCGCATCGCCGCGGGCAAGAAGTCGAGCACTGGCCCGCTGGTCATCGGTGCTCACTATGATCACCTGGGTTTTGGGGGCCCTGATTCGCTGACTCCAGACAAACATGAACCCCACCTCGGAGCCGACGACAACGCCTCAGGCACGGCCACGCTGCTCGAAATTGCCAAGGTGCTCGCGTCGACCAAAGCCGACCTCACTCGAGATGTAGTCATCGCTTCATTCAGTGGCGAAGAATCGGGCGTGTTGGGTTCCGCGGCGTTGGTGAAAAGCAAACCCACATGGCTCGAAGGCGCTGGAGCGATGATCAACCTCGATATGGTGGGCCGCTTGAGAGACAACACGCTCTCGGTGCTCGGCAGTGATTCGGCACCAGAATGGGCAGCCCTCATCTCAGATGCCTGCGCTTCGGCTCGAGTCGAATGTAAAGCCGGTGGCGACGGGTATGGGCCGAGCGACCAAATCGCGTTTTACACCGCAGGCATGCCCGTGCTTCATCTCTTCACCGGCGCGCACAGCGACTACCACAAGCCTTCCGACACAGCCGCGAAGCTGAATGCGGTGGGCATGGCCAAGAGCGCTGAAGTCGTCGTGGCGTTGGTGCGCTCGGCCTCGCAGGCCACTTTGACCTACAAAAAAATGCCTGCCCCTGTCGGGCGTGGTGACGCGCGCAGTTTCAACGCTTCATTGGGGACTGTCCCCAACTACGGTGGGCCGCCTCCTGGCGTCAAAGGCGTCCCGCTTGATGACGTACGGCCCGGTGGCGGAGCAGAAAAAGCGGGCATGCGACGAGGCGACATCATCGTGAAATTGGGCAATTTCCCGGTGGGCTCGGTCGAAGATTTGATGTTCGTTTTGATGCAAGCCAAGCCCGGCGAAACCATCACCGCCGTGGTGTTGCGCGACGGAAAACCACTCGCACTCGAGACGACTTTTCAAGAAGGTCGGCGGCGCTGAAAATTATTTTGCATGGAATGCGCTTTGAGAGGGTCCTTTGGGTCTTCCCACCAAAGGATGCAAAAAAATGCTTCTCAAAATCGTTGCCTTCGTTTCGCTCGTCGCATTCCCTGCTGCCGCTGCCGAATACACATGCAAGAGCGGTCGCGTGGAAAAGGCCGGCAGCACGCAGTACACCTACAAAGAATCGTCGAGCGAAATCGTCATCGAAAAAGGGGGGTCGACCAAAGGCAAGGGCATCAAGCGCGGCTCGAAGTGGTACGTCGAAGTCGGTGGCAGTACGCAAGCCACTTTCGACAACGGAAAGATTGAAAAAGGGGGCTCAAGCTGGGCCACCTCGAGCGAAGCGCAGCGAACGTACGACTGCAACTCAGACGTCGCCGCTGTGCTCTGGGTGCTCGACCAAAAAGGCAAGCTCTAAAAGTTTAAGTATGACACCCAGCGAGCAGCGGTAGTCGCGTTGCGGCGACTGGACTGGGTGCTTTCGTAGGTCAGGAGAGCGGTGGGCGCTGGACCGCGTGCTTCACCCGCGCATGCGCAAAGTTTGGTGACTCGGGATTGACGACCAGTTTCTGTTGCGAGGGAATCACCACCAAGTCCATGTCTTCCATGGGAACGGCTCCGAGGAGCACTTCGTCACCCAGTACCAAGGCCCCCACAAAACAGGTGCGTTTCTCAAACCCAACTTGGACTGGACCGACATAGGAAACAAACTGCCGATGCCCATCGGCCAAAGTGATTTCTCTTTTCTCAACTTCTTCGAGGCCAAGTTGCAGTCGAACATGCTCTGGAATGCAAAGCATTAATGCTCCGCTGTCGACCATCGCCTTGACGTGAACTGGTGCCAGCGCTCCATTCGTGGGGTTTCTTAATTCGATATCGCCGAAGACGTAGCCCATGGAAAACAACTTAGCCAAACGCGTTGCCAAAGGCGAGGCAGCCAAAAGGTCAGCGCCGACGAGTGAGCCCGAGTGCCTGAGATCTGAAAATCGCCTCAAACTGCCCACTCAATCGGCAGAAGAGCCAAAGTTTTAGAAGTAGACTCAAGGGCGACATGACCAATGAGCTCTTTCGCGAAGCCTTGCTTGCGGTGATGGATCAAAAAAAGCACTGGGCCTGGGAGCACTTCACTTCAGGAGCGGTTGAGAAAAAGCTGCTCCACGTTCACCTAGAGCAAGAGTACGCGGTGTATGTCCGCGACTTCCCCGTGCTGGTCGGTCGCGCTTACGTGCAGTGCCCACTGGACCACGTTCGTCGCGAATTGGCCGAAAACCTCTACGAAGAAGAAACAGGAGGCCTTCACGCGGGGCGGCCTCACCCCGAACTCTTTCTCGAATACCCAAAAGGTTTGGGCTTCGACTTGACTCGTTTTCAGCACGTCACCTTGCTGCCTCAGGCTCAGCGCTATCGAGAAACGATCGACGCCTTCACCCTCGCGAAAGGCTGGGCCATTGCCACCGCGGTCGTCACCTTGTTTCTCGAAGGCACCTCTCACGAGCGCTCTTTGTTCGATACTTCAGCGGCTCCACGGCCCGAACCGGCGCTCAGCGAACATCCGCTGGTGAAGCACTATCAGCTCCCCTTGGCTTCCCTGGCGCTGACCAAGGCGCATCGCGGCGTTGAAGGAGACCATCGGTTGTCCGCTTGGAAAGTCATGCTCGATGACGTACCCCACAGCGAGCGCTCGGCCGTGGTCATCGCAATGCAGCACACGTTACAAGCGTGGTTGCACTACCGAGACGACGTGGCGCTGGCTTGCGGGCTCACTCGACCCTGAAGGCGGGAGCTCAATCGCCACCAACACCGTTTGCCAGCTATTGACCTGAACCTGCTTGAGTTCAGCCTTCGTGCCGTCAAGGAGCATGACCAATGTACCGTCGCGCATGGTCGGCATTCTGCAGTGCGTTACGCAGGCTGTCACCCTCAGGCTCGAAATTAACTTGTAAATTTGTAAATCACTGCACCTTGAGGCCTACCAGCTCTTCGAAAGTGGTGATGACGGCGGCAATGTCTTGAGCGCCATGGCCCGCGGCGCGCGCCAAGTTATAGGTCTCGCGCAACGAAGCTGCCGTAGGCGTGGGGATGCAGTGGGCGGCGGCATTGTCGAGGAAGAGGGACAAGTCTTTGTGCATCAGGTCGATGGAAAAATGGGTGGCGAAGTCGCGCTCGAGAATCGCCTTGCCTTTGAAGTCAAAATAAGGCGATCGAAAGCCTGAGGCTTGAATCACTTCCATCAACCGACGCGGGTCGACTCCAGCCTTTTGAGTGAGCAAAAGGCCTTCAGAAAAACACTGCAACATACCGGCGATGAGGGCGTTGCCGGCCAATTTGACTTGGGTTCCACTACCCACGTCGCCGCAGTGAATGACTTTTTCTCCCACGGCTCCGAAGAGTGGGGTGGCGCGCTCGAGCGTCGATGCGCTGCACCCCGTCATAATCACCAATGTTCCTTTTTCGGCCCCGCTGCGAGAACCGGTGACTGGAGCGTCGGCGAAAGCCATGCCCTTTTCGGCGCAGCGAGCGGCCAGCGATTGCACCAGTGGCACCGATACCGTCGAAAAGTCGATGAAGAGTTGGCCTGCGCGTGCAGTGCTGAATAACCCGCGCGCTACGTCCTCAAGTGCCTCAGGGTCCGCCACGCAGGTGCAGAAAGCATCGACTTGTTGAGCGAGCTCGCCGGGGCTGGCCGTCACCGTGATGCCCTCGGCCACCAAGGCTTGAGCACGCTCAGGGGTCCTGTTCCACACCAGCACTTCAAAGCCCTTGCGTTTCAGGTTTCTCGCCATGGGAGCGCCCATGGTACCCAGGCCAAGAAAGCCAACTTTTGAGATGTTCATTTGAAGTTGGCGAGTAGCACATGCAGGCCGTAGGGGAATTCCTTGGTTCGCAGTAGAAGGAGGGTGCCATGCCGCTGCGTTTCTTTTGGAGAGAGAGATCGACGGCCGCCCAAAGAGAGCGGCAAGAGAAGGTTGAACGCGCCGTCGCCGACGGGTTTCGTCAGCTTTCAGAAATGCTGAAAAAGGCTGCTGATCTGGTCGAAGCGCGCAGGCTTTATCGCAGTGGGTATGAGAAACAAGAAAAGTACCTCGAACGCGCCGGCCCCAAGGACCCTCGCTAACGATGTTCTACCGAGTCTTTCGGGCCCTCATTGCATTAGCGCTGCGTCTGTTTTTTCGCATCGAAGCGCCTCGCGACCCCGCCCACGCGCTGCGCCTCTCGGGGCCGGTGATGTACCTTGGCAATCACCCCAATGGGCTCATCGACCCAGGTGTCATTTTCATTCTCTCGCAGCGAGAAGTGACGTTTCTCGCGAAGGAGCCGCTCTTTCGACTGCCCGTGCTCGGCTTCATTCTCAAAGCGATGAAGGCGCTTCCTGTCTTCCGCAAGCAAGACGGGAAGGGCGATACCACTCAAAACGAAGGCACTTTGTCGGCTGCTGTTGAAGCCTTACTTCAAGGTCGAGCCATCACGCTTTTTCCTGAGGGCAAAAGTCACAGCGAGCCACAGTTGGCTGAATTAAGAACGGGCGCTGCGCGAATCGCGCTTCAGGCCGCCAGACGAGGAGCACCGGTGAAGTTGGTGCCCATCGGCATGACCTACGAAGCCAAACAGCTCTTTCGAAGCCGCATACACGTCGAAATCGCAACGCCGCTGTCAGCGACTGAATTTTTAGAAACGCCGAGTGAAGAGTCGCACCTGGCGGCTCGGCGTTTGACAGAGG
>JAYUVR010000098.1:0-31540 GCA_043753955.1 Archangium sp.
CTTTGGTGATTTTGCCGAGGCATTGGCGATCTGCCGAACAACTCACGGCGATGGCTATTGGACAACTGGCTCCGTGCCTCGGCAATCGAATCACGCGCACGTCATGACAGAAATACTTGCCCCCAAATTGAGCGCCGATGCCCATGCGCTGGGTCAGTTTGTGCACTTCGGCTTCGAAGGCGATGTCGCGAAAACCGTGGCCTAAAATGGAACCCGCTGTGGGCAGCGTGTCGAGGTAGCGCGCAGAAGCAAGCTTCGCCGTCTCGAGCGCTGTTTCTGCAGAGGTCCCACCGATGACGACAGCCAAATGGTAGGGCGGACAAGCGGCGGTGCCTAAGGTGCGTATTTTTTCGTCGAGAAACTTCATCAGCGAAGTCGGGTTGAGCAACGCTTTTGTTTCTTGAAAAAGGTAACTCTTGTTGGCTGAGCCACCACCTTTCGCCATGAAAAGAAAGGTGTAGTCGTCACCATCGACGGCACTTAACTTAATTTCTGCAGGCAGATTACTGCCGGTGTTTTTCTCTTCAAACATCGTCAGTGGTGCCAGTTGCGAATACCGCAAGTTGGTTTCGGTATACGTCGCGTACACACCTCGGGCGATGGCCTCTTCGTCGCCTCCGCCGGTGACGACGTATTGGCCCTTCTTGCCTTTGATGATGGCGGTGCCGGTGTCTTGACACATGGGCAGCACGCGTCCCGCAGCGATGCTGGCATTCTTGAGCAAGTCGAGGGCCACAAACTTGTCATTCTGCGACGCTTCTGAGTCTTTTAAGATGTCAGCCAGTTGTTGCAAATGCCCGGGACGGAGCAAATGAGCGATGTCCCGCATCGCGGCGGCCGTCAGCACGGTGAGCGCTTGGGGGTCAACCTTGAGAAACGTCTTCCCGTCGGCTTCGAAGGTGCTGACGAACTCTTTGGTGAGAAGGCGCCAAGAGGTCTTTCCATGGTGAAGCGGGAGCAAGGGAGTGAAAGCGAAGGCCATGCCGCATTTGTAGCGGCAAGTGCGGCCAGAATCAGCCTTCTCGCTTCTCACCTCGCCAAAGCGCGTGCTGCACGATGGCTCCAGCGATGTCTTTGCCCGTCGCTTCTTCGAGGCCCTCGAAGCCGGGGCTCGAATTGAGTTCCATCACCTTGGGGCCGTTTTTGCTTTCCAGCATGTCGACTCCACAGACCGACAGCCCCAGCGTGCGGGCCGCTCGTACCGCCGTCTGTTGGTACTTCTCATCGAGGGTGATTGAGTTGCCTTTGCCCCCGCGATGTAAATTGCTGCGAAATTCTTCCCCTTGGGCCTGTCGGCGCATCGCGCCCACCACTTCCTCGCCCACCACCAGCGCTCGAATGTCTTTGCCTGCAGACTCGGCAATGAATTCTTGCAAACAGACGTCTTGGCCTAAGCCCCAAAATGTCTGCATGATGGTTTCTGCTTCGGCGGAAGTATTGGCAATCATCACCCCCACCCCTTGAGTGCCCCGCAACAACTTCATGATGCACGGCAGGCCGCCGACGGCCTCGACGAGGCGGCGCACATTTGCGCCTTTTGTAGCCATCACGGTTCTCGGCACATCGACCCCTTGTTGCGCCAGGAGCTGGAGACAGCGCAATTTGTCGCGACTTCGAGCGATGGCCGTTGCGGGGTTCACCACCGGCACTTGCATGGTTTCCAAATGGCTCACCACCGCCATGCCATACGAAGTGATGCTGGCGCCAATGCGGGGAATGACCGCGGCCAAGCCGGTGACCAATACACCTCGGTAAATCAGCGTATTCCCCTCAGGCGCCACCACCATGGTGCATCGAAGCGTGTCCATCACCTGGGGTTGAGCGCCCTGTTTTCGAGCCGCCTCGACCAAGCGCGAGGTGGAATACAGTGACTTCTTGCGCGACAAAATGCACAGGCGCTTGCGAACCATGGGAAAGCCACCGTAGCCGCGCTCTGACCCCATCGATAGAGGCACGTTGATTGAGGTGAAGACACCGCCGCGCTATAAGTGCGTCGAAGAAGCTTCCGGCTCCACTCACGCCGTTCGAAAAGTACCTGCCAGGGGGGCAAGTGGAAGGTCTGAACGTCCTGCAGAAATTGGCCGAAGGTTCCGCAGTCGAGGCCTTCTTGGTGCGCGATGGAGTTTTTGAGCGGAACGCCATTCTTGAATTGGTGCGCCCCGAGGTTGCGCGCGATGTGGCCCTGAGTGACACCGTTTTGAAGCTGACCCAAGAGCACCACGCGGTTGAACACCCTCATCTCATCAGCCGCGAGCACGCACAAACGAATGCCGCCGGACGACTGTATATTTTGAGCGCACCGGTTGCGGGGCAGAGTCTGTCTTCTTTATTGAAAACGCGCGGCTCGTTTTCACCGAGGGAAATTATCGACATGCTATTGCCTCTCACCGAAGCCATTGCGTGTCTTCACATGCATGGCCACAAACATGGCAATCTCTCACCAGACCATGTCTTCGTCGAACCCAATCGACTGACAGAACCGCGGCTCTTCGACACCCTGCTCACCCTCACTCGCTCGGTCCCCTCAAGCATCGAGGGCTGGTGTTTGGTGAAGAGCGAATATCTCTCGCCAGAGCGCATTCGCGGACGCCGCGCCACCATCGCTTCCGACGTGTATGGCTTAGGCGTTTTGATGTATGAATTGCTCACCGGCAAACCACCTTTTCGGGGGCCGACGGTGCTTGAAACTCGCATTCAGCAGTTGGGTTCTAAACCTCCGCCACTGCCCAATGATGAACTGGGACTCTCGCGCATCATCATGCGATGTCTGCTCAAAGACGAGACGGCTCGTTACCCAGACATGCACTCTCTTGGCCAGGCATTGAGAATGGCCAGTACCGGAACACCGCCGCCCTCATCAGACCCCTTCACCATCGACATCTCAACGTTGGGTCAACTGAAAGCGCAGCCTCCATTTGCCATCGGTCCACAACTGGCGCTTCACGAGCGGCTGGGTGACTACGAATTGACTGAGTTGCTGGGGCAAGGCGGCATGGGGCGCGTATTTTTGGGGCGAGACACTCGAAATGATCGTGAGGTGGCGCTCAAGGTTTTGCGCTCAGAAGTGGCGAGAGACCAACTCACACTCAATCGCTTTATCGACGAAGCCACCATGGTCAGCCGCATTCATCACCCTCACATTGTCAAAGTCTACGACTTAGTCATCGAAGCCGACCGCGTGTACAGCGTGATGGAACCGCTTCGTGGGAACACTTTGGGGGAACTCCTTCAGGCCACGCCACTGACGCTGATACGGACACTGCGCATCATGCGGCAAGTCTGTGAAGCCCTCGATGCCGCCCACGCGATTGGAGTCATTCATCGCGACGTCAAACCAGACAACATTTTTCTCTGCGACACCCCTGATGGAGACGACTTCATCAAACTGCTCGACTTCGGAGTGGCTAAACAACATTCAACCGAGGACATGCTTTCCAAGCGTCTCTCAGAAACGCAAGGCGGCATGATGGTGGGTACCCCTCTGTACATGGCCCCTGAGCAAGTCTTGGGCGAACCCGTCGATGAACGCACAGATGTGTACATCGTCGCGATGGTGCTCTACCGAATATTGAAAGGCAGTTCGCCCTTTCATGCCCCGCAGATGCATTTGCTTGTGTCGCAGGTCTTGACGAAAGAACCAGAATCGCTCCCTGCCTTCAATGAATCAGGCGAGACCATTCCTCATGAATTGGCTCAATTGGTGATGCAGTGTCTTTCGAAAGCTTCGGACGAACGGGTGCAATCGATGCGGGCGCTGTCAGATGCCTTGGCCAATATCGAAGACTCGTTGGCGGAAGAAAGACTTATGGTTTCGGGCTGACGGTTTCGAGTGCATACGTCACTTTCACTTGGTCTGTGGTGCGGTCCCAACTGATGCGGGCTCCGTCAACGCCGGTGACTTGCACGACAAAGTTTTGAGGCAGCTCAGCGTCACTTTGTGCATCGGGTGTCCATTCAGGAGGTGCTTTGGTCACTCGCCACTGTTGATTGGCTTCAAGCAGCCGAACCGCTTGGCGTACCAATTGAAGACATCGCTCAGGCGACGCGCGGTAGCGGACTTCGAGTTCAAACAGCTCTCGGCCAATCGGCAAGTCTCGAGGCAGATAGTTCGCCATTTCCATCGATGAGAGGCCGTTAGGCGCCATGGAAAGTCGCCCCAAATCTTCTGCTGTGTAAGACATCGAAAGAGACAACGTGTCAGCCTCGATTTGTTCCAAATGAAACTTGTTTAAGTTCCAACCCCTGCCAGCGTCTGAGACTTCAAATCTCATTTGGGTCAGGCTCTTGTCTCGTTTTTCTGCAGTGAGCCCGGGGATAACGCGCGTCACGCGCGCCGAACTCTCGAGCACCTGCGTGTTGCGGTACTCGGGGTACGCGTACAACAACGCGGTACGCACGTCGGAACTGCGACGAATTTGTACGCCCGCATCGAGGGGGGTAGCGGGCTTGCTGCAACTCGACGCCCAGCACAGTAACAAAAGCAGCATGCCTCTCACGCGCGCTTCACCGCTTCACGCCACTTCTCGAGGTGCTGCGCTCGTTCGCCTTCGCTCATTTTGGGTTTGAAGATTTTGTCTGCTTTCCATGCGCGGCGAATGTCGTCGGCGCTTTTCCAAAACCCGACGCCGAGGCCGCCTAAGAAGGCTGCGCCCAAACTGGTGGTCTCGACATTTTTCGGGCGCACCACATTGGTGCCCAAAATATCGGCCTGAAATTGGGCGAGGAGGTCATTCCGTACGGCGCCACCGTCGACCTTGAAGGCAGGAATGTCGCGGCCCGAATCGAGCTTCATGGCTTCAGCCAAGTCTTGTATTTGCAGCGCAATGCCTTCGAGTACCGCTCGTGCCAAATGACCCCGGGTGGTGCTTCGGTCGATGCCTGCGAAGAGGCCACGGGCATCTGGTCTCCAGTGCGGAGCGCCTAAACCAGCCAAGGCTGGCACAAAGACAACCGCGCCAGAATGTTTCACTGTTTTGGCCAACGCTTCGACGTCGCTCGATTTTTTGATAATTCCTAACCCATCGCGCAGCCATTGCACGGCGGCGCCGGCAATAAATGAAGAGCCTTCGAGAGCGTAGGTCGTCTTGCCGTCGAGTTTCCAACCGACTGTGGTGAGCAGCCCCGCTTTCGATGCCACTGGAGATTCACCGACGTTCATCAACAAGAATGCACCGGTGCCGTAGGTGCATTTCGATTCACCCGGAGTGAAACAGGCTTGACCGAAGAGGGCTGCTTGTTGATCTCCCGCCATGCCCGAGACAGGAATGCCGTCAGGCAACGACTTCATTCCCCGCGTGGTGCCATACACTTCTGCACTGCCGACGATGCGAGGGAGCACGGAGCGCGGGACGTCGAGCATCGACAACATTGAATCTTCCCACTGGAGGGATTCTAAGCCCATCAGCATGGTGCGACTGGCATTCGACACATCAGAGACATGTGAGGAATGCCCTGTCATTTGAAACACCAACCATGAATCAATGGTGCCAAAAGCGAGTTGCCCTGCGGCTGCTTTGGTGCGCGCGTCTTTGACGTTGTCGAGGAGCCATTTCAATTTGGTTCCTGAAAAATAGGGGTCGAGAACCAAGCCGGTAGTTCGTTTCACGTGGGGCTCTTCACCCCGTGCTTTGAGCTCACCGCACAATTCGCTGGTGCGCCGGTCTTGCCACACGATGGCTTTGTGCAAGGGTTTGCCGGTGCCGCGGTGCCACAGGCCGGTGGTTTCGCGTTGGTTGGTGATGCCGATGGCGGCCAGTTGATTGCCTTTAATGCCGGCGCTTCGAAGTGCCTTGGCAATGCACCATTCGGTGGCAGCCCAAATCTCAGTGAGATCGTGTTCGACCCAACCTGGCTTGGGGAAGAACTGAGTGAATTCCTTCTGCCCGAGGCCACAGACTTTCAGTTTCGCATCCAACACAGTCGCGCGACTGCTGGTGGTGCCTTGGTCGACGGACAAAACGAAGCGCCTGGTGTTCATGTTTTCCTCCACAAAGAAATCGGGCGCACCCTAGCCCAAAGTTTCACCGCTGGAGGGCATCGTTTCGGCACAGCTGTTTCAAGCTGGCACAGAGGGTCAATGGCAGCAACGTTTGCTCAGTCTATGAAGGGGGCGGTAATGCGCCCCGCCGCACTCACTGGGTTAGGCCAGGAATGGCACAACGCGCAGCCGCCTGTCGGTGCAGTAACGGGCATCTTCCGCAGGCGTCCTTCAAATTCCAATTCCATTTGAAGTGGCGGCTGCAGCGGGACGGTGCTCCAAAAGTTCCCGACCTGATTCGTTACCATGCTCACCTGTTGCCCCGTGGCGTCTTTGACGCGCACCACAGCGCCTTCAACCCCGTCGCAGGCGAAGGCGTCGGGGGCTGAATACACGGTCCCTCCTACAGAGAAGACTTTCGCGGCGGCTTGGCCTCCTGAAGTATGACACCGCAGGCAATTTGCCCCCGGGCGCATCAATGGCCCGGTCGCTTCACCGGGCTGCAAAGTGGCTGCGGTCGGCACTTCGCACAGAGCGTCATTGGGCGGCACTCCTGCACAGGAAAACGCGCCGCACACCAGCACCCCCATAAAAGCCTTCAAGGCATTGCTTCGATTCATGAGCGATTTCCTTCGGATAGTCGAATGACCCAGCCTCGCTGGAGCCAGCGGCTGAAGGCATTAAAGATGTGCAGCGGCTCAACTTCGTGCTCGCTCGCATTAAACGCTTCGCAGAGCTCTGGAAAAGAAATGCCGGCTTGCGCCGCGCACAGTGCAGCAGCTTCGTTACGCTCAATGCAGACATTAAAAACGGCAAAATCGCTGCGCCAAATTGCAAGATGAGTCTGGCCTTGCGGCACTTGCAGTTGTGGGCACGTCATCGTCAAAGCCTTGAGCCCCGCTTGAACAGCTGCGACATGCGGGCCAACCTGCACCCACGTGCTCGAAAGTTTTTCCGGGTAGACGTCGTGCACGGAAACCCGGTGAGAATCTACCGCGACAAATACGGTCCAGCGCGCCCATTCAATGGCTGCCACTTCGGCCAACCATGGCTCAGCATGCACTGCTAACCACGCAGGAAATTCCTCGCCGATGTCTTCCAAAGCCCAGGAGCGTGCGGGGAACTCTTGAAGATAGCGAGATGCTTCTCGTGCGAACGGGCCGTCTCCGAGGTGCGAGACCACAGTCGGGAACAGCTCGCGTAAAGCAGACACCTGCCGCACCCAATAGGCTGTGCGGTAAATACCCATACGTCGCTGGGCATTCAGAGAACCTCGAGACACAAAAGTAGAATCAGCCGCACTCGGGGCGGGGTCGACGCGCACAGAGCGCCAAAACAATTGCTGCAGGTCAGAAAGCTGAGTCACAGTTCCGCTCTCTAAATTCGGGCAGCGCGATGGGCGTCAATACAGACTGCTCGACGATGGCTGCAGAGGCGCTCTCTTCGAGAACTCGTTTTAATGGTGGAATGTTCTCGTCCCATTCAATCACCGTCGGCAGAGCGCCATGGTGCTGGACACAGTAACGATAAAGGTCCCAGACGGCTTCGCTTACGGGCGCTCCGTGCGTATCAAAAAGATATTCACCTTGATGGCTATGACCAGCCAAATGCAATTGGCGAATGCGAGCGGTTGGAATGGATGCAATGGCTTGCTTTGAATCGTATTGGTGATTGCTTGCGTTGATGTACAAATTATTGATGTCGAGAAGCAAATCACAATCGGCCAATTCAAGAAGTTTCGAAATGAATTCCCATTCAGACATGCCACTGACGTGATATTCCACGTAGCTTGAAACGTTTTCCACCGCGATGCGCCGACAAAGCCTTTCCTGCACCTCGCTCACTCTCCGGGCTACATGAAAAAGCGCCTCTTCAGTAAAGGGAATTGGCCATAAATCATGCCCAGAGTGACCTCCTACTGTACCAAAACAGAGGTGGTCACTCACCCACGCGGCCTCAATACGAGAGGCAAGTGCGTCGAGTTGTTTTAAATACAATGGTGGAATTGGGTCGAGCCCACCCAATGACAACGACACACCATGGAGCACCACTGGCGAGTCTCGTCGTACTCTTTCAAGCACAGCGAGAGGGCGACCGCCTCGGCCCATAAAATTCTCACTTATGGCTTCTACTAAGCCAACCGAAAGCCCTGATTCCAAGATTGAGGAATAGTGCGCCGTACGCAGACCGATTCCGTGGTGCCCCATGATGACCTCGAATGACTTCCCCTTCGACTTACTTGACGACTGAACCACCCTTGGCAGTGCATTCCGCTGACGACACTTCAATCCACCCCTGGCCAGCGCAGCTGTTTTTACCCGCGCAATCATTCATTCCGCCGTCGGGACTGGCGCCAGCGCATGCACCCTGCCCCGCACAGCTGTTAATGCCAGCGCACTTCACGATTGCTTGTTGATTTTTTTCGAGATTGTCCTTTTCAACCTCGGGCGTAGTCCCACAGCCGCTTGCTGCGAATAATGAGGCCACCATTGACGCGATTGCCACATGACGTGTCTTTTTCATTTGAGTTCCTTTTTGCTCTTCAGAGTGACTGGAGGAGCAGAGCGAGTACGCAGCCCAACGACTGGGCGTTACTGATTTATTCGTGCAAAAAACTGAAGAGTCTCTTCGCTAAAGATTGATGAACTGACAATGCGCCAGAAACAAATAGGCGCTCAGCATACGAGCGGGTCACGGCACAAAAATGCCTACCAAGCCGTTCACCGCACGGTCTGCGCGAATGTTGCTCATGGGTGTTGGAACAGCCACAGGCGCATCTAAAGCAATACCTGCCGCCAATGGTTTGATAGCGAATGGAGCAGCACTGTCGTCAGGCTGAGGCTCGACAGAAATGACGACCTTCGTACCCCTCAAGTCGATGGGTGGGTTGATGAAGTCCTGCCCGGGGAACGGGGGGCCGGCGTTAGGCCCTGCCGTAGCGCCTGCGCCGTCACTGTCTTCACCGGCGACCTGGCTAAAGCGGCCAGTACTGACGGGGCCCTGTGCGGTGACAACCCAGCCTTCGTATTGCCAGCCCTCAGGCAAAAGAGGGAGCACCAATGAAGGCGCCGGCGCACCACCCTCGTCGGGTGGCTTGAGGAACCATATGCCAAACTGGTTATCGTCTGTCTGACTGGTGCTTGGGGTTGCCAACAAAAAACTGCCCGTTGCATTCGCAAAAGAATCGCCAATTGCGGCCATATGACCCAATGACAGCTGAGCAATGCGCACGTGGCTTGGAGCTGGAAGATCGGCCGCCAATACATGTACCTTCGAGGGGGTCGGCTCATCGTCGTCCTTCGGCTCGATGGTCAACACATACGCCGTGGCATTCTCTAAGATTTCTTTGGCATCAACAAAGACCAGCGTTTGATTCGCATTGCGAGAGGTGAGCTCGAATCGCCCAGCTGTGTATGGCTTGCCATCGACGATGACCCACCCTTCATATACAAACCCCGCACCCAAAGGTTCGAGGCCTTGAAAGCGAAGGGCTATCACGCCGTACCCGTTGTGAAGCTGAGACGAAACGGTGTCGGTTTCCAGAAGTTCGCGCGCCTCGTCGTCAGCTGTTGGCACGGAAGAGACGCAACCAAGACAGACCAAAACAAGTGAACCGAGCAACCTCAGTGCTGAATGATTCATGCAGCAACTCCTGGCAATGAAAGCCCAAATGCTTTCAGGCAGAGTCATGGCAAATGATCGCTATTGACAAAATATCAAAAAGTTTCACAGTTTATTGATGAAAACGCACGAAGACGAAGTGACGAGTGGCTCAGCGCTTTCTCGCGACTACGCACGCGAGCTTGGTGCGCTGTGGAACTGGGTTCCCGCATTTCGCGCCATCGCAGAGGCGCAGGGTCTGGTCGGAGCCAGCGAACAGCTGCACGTGACGCCTTCGGCCCTCTCGCGCAGTCTCAGCCAACTTGAAGACCAGCTTGGGGTAGCGCTATTCGACCGAGTTGGTCGTCGACTCATGTTGAACCAAAAAGGGAAGGAATTCTTGGTGGCCGCCCGCCTGTCAATGCGTGTTTTGCATGACGGTGTCACGGCCGCGCGTCAACTGAGTTGGCGCGGGCAATTCAGAGTGTGGGCCAGCGCGGACGTCGCGCAACTCGTAGCCGTGCCAGCGATACTCAATTTTCGCACCGAGCACCCGCACTTAGAGCCACAACTGGCCACCGGCGCTATTGAATGGGCAGCCGAGTTGCTCGCCGGTTCACTCGACGTGGCGATAACCGACAAACCTGCTCACAACGGAGATTTAGAATGGGTGAGCGTGGGGGAGATCACCTTCGGCATTTTTTGCCGACCGAGACACCCGGCCCTGAAAAAATCTCCTTCGCCTCAAATGCGGTTTGATTTTGTTTGCGTCGTCGGAAGCGAAGCCGCGTTCGATGAGAGAGCTGTGCCTTGCATTGAACAAATCAGCATGCTGGTCGACACCACTTACGCCGCAGTCGAAGTGACACGTCAGACAGACTTGGTGATCGTGTTGCCTCTACCACTGCAGAAGAGCAGTGGCTTGATTCGGCTTGGTACTACGACATGGAAACGCACTGTTTTTGCCGTTCGTCGCAAAGCCCTCGGCGAGGACAGGGCCGGTCACTTTGTTCAACTCGTGTCGTCATTGCTCGCAGCTTCATGACGGCTCGCTTTTGTGCGGTCATAAAGACAACTGCCTCGAGCTCCAAGCGATAGGACTTTCGAAAATGTGAAGTCTTTGTTGAAAACAATGCAACAGATTCATGGCCTCTTTTTGATTAGTTACTCTGTTCTAGCGTTCTTCGAATGGAATGAAAGAGGCTCTTGGAATGAGGGGTTCATCGATCGGATTTACGCGGAAGATTCTCATTACCGGTCTGCTTGCCCTCGCGACTGGCTGTGACTGCAATAAGAGTCAATTGGTAGGGAGACCCGCCCGGTTCGTGGCAGAGCCAGAGCTGATCGACTTCGGAGACGTGGTGACGGGTTCACAAGTGCATCGAAATGCACAGGTCACGAACGTAGGCTCAGAGCGAGATGGCTTTGCTGAAGTAACCATCGAGAGCGAGGGCCAGGCCTACTTTTCGCTTCAGGATTCGCCAGACGTGGCTGACCTTGAGCCCACTGAGAGCGTGATGTTGCGTGTTTTATACAGCCCAACGTCTTCAGGCATGCATACGGCACGGCTCCGTTTTTCGAAAAGCAAGACCCCCGGATTGGACCTCATAATTCAACTCGTGGGCAACGCCTTGGAGCCAGATGCATTGGTCGTCGAGCAGCGCGACAGTGGTGCGGTAGTCGTGATCGCTCCTGAAGTTGATGCTGGCACCGAAGTTGATGCTGGAACCGAACTTGATGCTGGAACCGAACTTGATGCTGGAATTGACGGAGGTGGAGCAGCACCGGACGGTGGTGTCGTCGGTGATCTCTGTGGGGACGGAGGACTAGGTCTTCCTCCTTGGGCACACGAAGCTTACCTCCTTGCTTCGAACGGCGACTTTCAGGACTCGTTTGGTTATGCCATGGCGCTCAATGCAGACGGTACAACGCTTGCCGTAGGAGCACCCTACGAGGACAGTGGAAAAGGCGACCCATTAGACAACTCAATCGGCGCAGCCGGTGCGGTGTATGTTTTTACACGTCACTGTTCAGTCTGGGCTCAAGAAGCCTTTTTAAAAGCCCCACGACCTGTCATCGGCGCCTACTTTGGACATAGCCTCGCCTTGAGCGACGATGGAGACACGCTCGTCGTGGGTGCCCACGAAGAGTCCAGCTCTGCAACAGGCATAGATGGTGACGATGGTAATAATTTTGCTCCGCGCTCAGGCGCCGCTTACGTGTTCAAACGTTCTGGTGGCAGCTGGGTGCAACGAGCGTATGTCAAAGCATCAAATACCGGCGCCGGCGATACGTTTGGTGCGAGCGTAGCTATCAGCGGCGATGGGGAAACTTTGGCGATTGGTGCACCTATTGAAAGTAGTCTTTCGCTGGGCGTCGGCGGCAACCAATCTAACGATGCCGCGTTTGCTTCCGGGGCTGTATACATATTCGTACTGACAGAGAATGGTTGGAAACAAGAAGCATACGTCAAAGCATCCAATACTGAACGTCAAGATCGATTCGGCGCGAGCATCTCACTTGACCGCATCGGTCGCACCCTCGCCGTTGGTGCTCCCAACGAATCAAGCAACGCGACGGGGGTCAATGGTGATGAAACCAACAATCTGAGCTATGAATCAGGCGCGGTATATATTTTCAATAAGGTGGGAAGCACCTGGTTTCAAATAGCATATGTAAAGGCTTCTAATCCCGACGGGAGAGATGCTTTTGGACGCAGCGCCGCGTTGAGCGCCGATGGAAGTACGCTCGCCGTTGGCGCCCCCTACGAAAGCAGCGGCGCGACGGGCATTAATGGCAACCAATCGAATAACGACAAACCAACCTCAGGAGCCGTTTATATTTTCTCGCTATCGGACCCGCACTGGGTACAGCAAGCGTACGTGAAGGCAGCAACAGTAGATTTGAATGATGTTTTTGGCGAACACGTCGCGCTCTCATTCAATGGCAATGTGTTGCTTGTTGCATCTATACAGGAGTCCAGCGATTCGAGCGGCTTGGGCGGGGACCCTTTGAACAATCTCGCAAGCGAGTCTGGCGCCATGTACAGCTTTACGCGCTCTCACGAAACATGGACTCAGCAAACCTTCATCAAGGGTCTCAATTCGAAGCCTCGTGATTGGTTTAGCTTCGGCTTGGCCTTGAGCGCTGATGGTCAGACTCGAGGTGGAGGAGCCCATCTCGGTGCGGCAAAATATGGCGCTGTCTCCATCTTCTATTGAGCCCGTGGGTGGCTCTCTCGCCAACAGGCCTGTGAACTGCGCAGAAGCTTTTTTAGACCCATCGTTTCACTTGGAGCTGCGTCTTCGAGGCTTCGTCCCAAAAGCCGGGGAAGCTCTTGTGCACTGATTCCATGCCTCGGAGATGCAGTGGCACTTCATGCAATCGCGCCAACACTGCGGCAGCCATGGCCAGGCGATGGTCATCTTTTGCGTCGAAACGAAACGAGTGCGCTTTCCCCGGCTGTACGGTCAACGTGTCCGATTCAAGTGACGCCCTCAGCCCAGCCGCGCGAAGAAGGGCCATGACGCCTTCAAGGCGATCGCTTTCTTTGTGCCGGAGTATGCCTACGCGTTCAAAGATTGACGGTTTCGGTAATCTGGTAGCCAACACTGCCAACGTCGGCACCGCGTCGGGACATTGTTGTGCATCAACGTGAAGTCCATCGGTAGGAATGCCCTCAAGCGTCGAATCAGTCACCGTCAAACCAGCGCGGCGAACGATAGAAACAAAAGCCTCATCGGGGTGGCCAGTACCCAAAGCCAGGCGCTCGACGTTGAGGCCACTGACCCAAGACAGCACGAGCAGATACCCCAGTGAAGACCAGTCACCTGGTATGGGAGGAAACGGTACGCGTTGTGCTGGCGCTTTTACAGACAGACGTAAATCGCTTTCATCGACGAGCTCAAAACCGGTCTTGGCAAGCCAGGCGCGGGTCAGCTCGAAATAGCCTTCACTGGTGAATGGGCCCGTGCGTTCTAGACTGACTTTAAACCCCGCGACCGCCAATCGCGCGGCGCCCAGGAGCAAACTCGAAGCGAATTGACTGCTCTCGATGCCGGTGACTTTGAATTCAAATGGCCCTGTGAATGTTTGCGCGGAAGTGAGTTGAATTGGCCAGGGGTTGCCTTTGATGATGCGCGCTCCGGTGGCCGCTTGAAGCGCAAGAAAGAGCGGCTCGTGAGGACGTTGTCCCAGCCTTACGGTTCCTTTGAATTCCACCTGCTTGCCCGGCAAGACCGCGGCTTGGGTGAGTAAGAAACGAAAAGGAGCGCCGCCGTCTGCACAGTCTATTGAAGACGTGGGGGCTTTGAGCGCCTGCAAACCACGAAGGAGCACTTCGACATCGCGAGGCAATGCGTCGTGTTGAGCGATAACTTGGTGGAATGGCACCTGAAGAATGTCTGCCAGCACCAGCGCCCGTTGCGCGTCAGACTTAGACAAGGGGGGTATTAGGGTGGGCATTGTGGACAGTTCTCCTTCGTGCAACTTGCGGTCAAAGACAGGCTTTCCTTATCGCGCTCCCCAGCGGCGCAAAGCGAAACAAGCTTTCGTAAGCGCCCCAGTTGCCATTGGTGACGATGGCGACCGCGAGGTCACGATCGGGGTCAGCATAGGCCAAGGTGCAGAAAGCCCCTGCATGACCGAAGTAGCGTTGAGTGCCCCACCAGCCATAGATGGAAGGAACGACGTTGCCGAGCAGAAACCCGCGGCCCACTCGCAATGGCATTCGGTTGCTTCGATCAAAAGAAGTGTGCGCGGTGGTATAGCGTTGCAATGTCTCTTTTGAGACAAGGCGTTGACCCGAGCGACACACGCCTCCGTGCGCAAGAACCGCATAGAATTCAGCCAAATCATTCGCAGTGCAGACCAAGCCGGCAGCGGGAACAAAGGCAGTCAACACTTCTGGGAGATTGTTTGCTGCCTCGAATGTCTTTGAAAGCTCGGTACCGGCGACCTTCACTGAATTGGTACCAAGCCAGTACAGGCGGGCGATGGAGGTGAGCTCAGAAAGTGTCGCCCCAAATCGCAAGCCGGGTATTCCCGCGGGGGTGGCTATTTCTTCACGAATAAATTCCTCGAGCCCACGGCCAGTTGCCCTGCGCACCACTTCGGCGAGAATCCACCCGAATTCATACGGCATGTAAGCGAGGGTACCGCGGCGCAAACGAGGCTTGGCCTCAATCAAAGCCTTGCGCACCAGCGCTTCGTTTCCCCAGGCACGGGGGTTTGCGAGCAATTCAGGCGTGAACACCGAGGCGCGATGCGTCAGCACATCGAGTACGGTGATGTCTTCTTTGCCATTGGCAGCGAATTCAGGGAACCATTTCGCGACCGGCGCATTGACGTCAATGATTCCCCGCTCTTCCAACATGGCCAGGGCCAGTGCGGTCACGGGCTTGCTGGCAGAGCAGACCAAGAAGCGCGTCTGAGGAGTCACTTCTACAGGCGCTTCGTTTTCCTCACGTCGGAACCCGCGCGCGATACCGGTTGCGAAGTTGATTGCCAGTTGGCCGTGGCGGCGTATCACCAGCTGGCCTCCGGGAAATAGACCTCGCTTCTGCTGCTGAGCAAACAATACGCGAACTCGCTCGAGGCGTTGAGGGTCGAAGCCTGCCGATGCCGCCACGAGAGCCTTCATCGCGCACCCATACCCTATCTTCTGGTCAAAAGAAGATGTGACTGGTGGCGTCGCGTTCAAGCATTGATTGAAGAGTGGGTCGCGCCCTGACTTCGGGTCTGTCTTGTCTTCAATGTCGCAACAACTTTCTTTCCCATTGAAATACCGGGTTTTTCAATGGCGTGGTGGGCAACTAAGGCCGCTCCGATGACCAAAATCATGAGCACAGGTAAAAACACCCACGTCGACGAGGCACCAGTGACAATAGTCGCCTGTTGAACCGAACCCGTCATAAACCAATCAAGAACGAAGCCGTGAAGCAAATAAATGGGGTAACTCAATTCGCCCAGAGCCACGCTGCCTCTTCTGTCAAAGGCATGAAAATATGAGTTTCCACTCACGATGGGCGCAAAGAACAAACCCAGTAAAATGTACTGCACCGGGCCAAAAGCACCTTCAAACACAAACAACTCAATACCAAGTGCAGCGATTCCGATGAGCGACGCCAGCCTCGTCTTCAGGAATTGGGCCGCCCTCGTGTCACTGAGTTGCTTGGCCACCATGCCAATAAAAAAGAGCGGCATGAATCGCAAAACTTGAAGACCTGCTGTAACCAACGCAATCACAGACAATAGACTTGCAATCTGCAGTTGGCTCAAGTGCTTCTTGGCAGCCCCAAAAACCAAGGCAATAACAGGCAAAAGCAAATAGAACTTCCACTCAAAAACAAGACTCCAGGTGACGCCTGCAATGATTTGCCACGTATTCTGAAAGCCCAAAATGTTCGGAGCCGAAACGAACGTCATCCAGGACAGAATCGGCACCACGGTCGTGGCGAACGAAAACTCGAGGTCAGGCCTTCCTTTGACCAATACGCGAATAATCAACACCGCGGTCGCAGCCCACATCAGCGGCGTCAGTCGAAAGATGCGCGATATGTATACGGCATACCAATTGGTACCTGCCCAACCAGGGGTGACTTTCGAAGAAAAGAGCGCTCCGGTGACCATAAAAAACAAAGCAACACTTGCTTGCCCAAAATTATTGAAGAGATGACTCGACGGAGCGGCCCAGGGGCCTCCGCGCTGAACGAGTGTCCAAATCATAAAGTGATGACAGACTACCAAGAGTGCCAAATAGCCCCTGAGACCGTCGATGTGACCCATGCGGCCGCCGCTGGAAGGAATGGCGATGAAACCCGTTCTCACGAGCAGACTTCAAATAAGAGCCGCACCCATCAGCCCAAGAATGACGTACAAAACTTCCATCTCTGCCCTCAATATCGAAAGGCAGGCATCACACCTGCGAATCGTTGCTTCTTCTTTAGCCCTCTTTAGGGAAGAAGCGCGGCCCAGATCTTTACATCGTCATAAGTGACATTCGTGCCGTAGGCGGAAAGCACGAAATGATTCTTCGGTGTCGCGCTCTGGTCGACCGTCATCGCCTGAACAATCAATTTTCCGTCGATGCTGAACGCAACATCGCGATCGTAAATCTCGATAACGCCGGTATAGGTTTGATCGGGTAGAAGCGTCTCATTTGCGCTCGCGATCACTTTACTCTTCGTCGATGTCGCCCAATCTGACATCTCGTTGATGGTAATCTTCGGTGCAACAAAGCGAACAGCGAGGAGATGCTGCGGATTCGTTGCGTCTTGGTGATTGAAGCGCACACCTGGAATTCCGGTACCCGTGAATTTGAAAGAAAACTGGAGGATGACGCGACTGCTCGGGACCGAGTGCCCCACGTTCGGGTCGGTGGTTCCGGGCGGCGAGAAACCGACGAGCTTGCCGTTGCTCACCATCCACGTTCCTTTGCCAATCAGGTCCCAATTGGGTGCGATTTTACCACTCGAAAAGTCATCGGCGAAGAGAAGCGCACCGCGTTTCGTCATGAACGTTTTCCCTTCCAGCGGGGGCTCGGTGCCTGCATCGAAAAGTGAACCGCCGTCTTCCAAAGGAGGCTCGTTGCCCGCATCAGATGGCAACCCGCCGTCTTTCTCAGTTCCCCCATCAGCAGGCAGTCCGCCGTCTTCCAAAGGGGGCTCAGTGCCCGCATCAGGCAACGCGCCGCCATCTTCGAAAGGCAGGTCGTTGCCCGCATCAACTCCCGACGAAACTCCGCCGTCTTCCGAAAGCGACGGTTGCGGATTATTCGAACAGGCGGCGAGTACGAAACACGCACTCACGACGAAATTCTTGAGCATTACTTTGTTCTAACAGGTTCCGTCTCTTTCCAATACACGACCATGCAACCCGGCTGTGCCCGTCGCGACTCAATGCTCAAATGTGCACCCCCGACAGCCAGCACGAATCATCTCTTGGTGCGCTTCGGGCCTGCACCCATGTATGGGTTTCGCGCGGCAGTAGATTGTTTGTTGAACGAAGCGGAAAGCACCTCGCGCATCGTGTCGCTGTCGACGGGGGGCCGTTTGCGCTGAGCGATGTCCCACTTGAGGTATTGCACCGGGCGATACGGCTCGACGTAGGTACGAAAGTAAGGCTTTACCGCATTGAGCCACTGACGCAGCTCAGGTGCGGTGAACCGTTGATCGACCTCGAGCACCGCATTGGGCACTCGCGTGGCGTAGCGGTGACGATGAACCAAGGCGAACCACATCTGAAGCGGGTGCTCATTTAAGCTCTGCTGCCAGTCTTTGATGCCCCGAGACCGTTCGAAATGCAGAAGCTCGCGACCCACGATGGCTTCGCGAAGAAATGTCTCGGTTTCCATTTGAACAATCGCTTCGGCAAAGGCTTCTTTCGATTGTGTCATCGCATCGCCATAACGCCCTTCATGCTTCTGCTGTGCGTGCGTTGACTCGTGACAAAAGTAGGTCGCTAACAAGCGTGGAACCTTCATACGATTCAGCACGATGAGGTTGTTGTATGGCTGGTACAACGCCCCACCGTCAGACGTGTCAAACTTGACCTTCACGCCATATTTAACGACCGCCTGAACATCAGCCCAGCCTGAAGGTGTCTTCTCAAGAAAGGTAAGCAACCGACCGAGATTGTTTTGGTCTGCCGGAGCGCTGTTGGCTAACAACAGCTGGGCGGCGAGCTGCTTGCTAAGCGAACTGATGTCTTTGGGAACCTTCGCCGTTTGCTTCTCGGCTGTCATTCCAAACAAGGTGTCAAAAATTCCCATCAGGTACACCCTTAACATCACCACAGCTGCCGTAAAAACGAGGGGCTCTTAAGCACGAGCTTCATCGCTAAATGCTCGAAGTCTCTCGCGTGGGAAATGTCGGAACTTAACCAATGTCAAGGCGGGCTCTGGGAGTCACGCACAGTGTGCGAGGCATCACCGGGCTTCATGCCCGCCACTCACGGAGCCGCACATGAAGCGAACACTGTCGTATCTGGTCACCCTCACCGTCCTCGAAGGCTCCCTCACTTCGGCCTGGGCCGACGACCTTAATAACAAACCGGTGAGCGTCATGCTGTCACCCGTCGAAGATGGCCGCACCAAGGAGCAGCAGCTTTTACTCTCTGGGTTATGGGTCTTCGCTACCCTTAACTATCTCTACTGCGACATCATCGGCCTGATGGACGCGAAGCTTCTCACCCAATACGCGAGCGGCACTGTCAACGGCATCAGAATGAGCGAAGAGTTTCTGTTGATGTCGACGCTGTTGATGGAAATTCCCATGTCGATGGTGGTGCTCTCGAGTCTGCTCGGGCCAAAACACGCTCGCATGGCCAATATTGCGGTAGGCGCGCTGATGACTGTGGTGCAGGGAGCGACGCTCTTTGTGGGAAAGCCGACGAGCTACTATTTAGCCAGCAGCATTGTGGAAATGGCAACGACAACATTCATCACGGTGTACTCGCTGTTCTTCTTTAAGATGCCCGTCGTCATACCCACGGCGCAAGCGAGTAAAGAGTCGATGACCGTGGGTCTTCGCTTCACCTTTTAGTTCGCGCAGAATCACTCAGCCGCCGACGAATGCGGCTGAGTGATTCTGGTCTGATGCCGACGTAACTGGCGATTTGATAGAGAGGTACACGATCGAACAGTTCTGGCCGCTGAGCGCGCAAGGTGACGTAGCGCTCCTCGGGAGTCGCTGAAACATACTGCTCCAGCCTTGCCTGCTCTTCAGCAAGCAACTGCTGAACAACCAACCGCGACACCGCCTGCAGCCGAGGAGATGTCTGGAACAGTTCTTCTTCACGCTGCTGATCGCCGACGACGACGGTAGTGTCTTCAGCGCAAACTAGAAAGTGTTCGGAAGGTGTCTGTCTCAGCATGCTTTTCAGCGAGACGACCCAGTGATTTTCGATAAAAAAACCTAGCGTGTGCTCTTCGCCGTCAACGAGGGAATATTGGCGAATGCAGCCTTTCAATACAAAATAGGCGCTGGTACTGACCTGCCCTGCTTCGAGAAGAAGAGCCCCTTTGGGAAAGGAGCGCACCAGCATGCTCTGCTCAATGGCTGAAGCTTCCTCTTCGCTTAAGGGCGTGAGTCTTCGAAAGTAGTCGAGAAGAAGAGTCTTCATTTGAGCCGTCGAAACTGGGCTTGCTGCAATACACTGTGTGTTCGGTAACGTATTTCAAACAAATATGGTCGCCACTTGATTCATATTGCGCGACTGCACCAGTCTATCAATCTAATCAAAGACACATGGTCTCATAGGAGTATGAGGCATCAAGCGATCTCGCCTTTGAATATACGGCCAGCAGGCAAGCCTGCCAAACACCGAAACGAATCGCCTACGACTGCCTTGACACGAAAATAAAAGGGCTCTATTGCCGGCCACCCTAAATAGGAACTACTGGGCTGACACAGAATTCTAAAATCATAACGTTTTCTTCGAATCGGTTTTCACCGCCCAGTTAAATAAAATCGAACCCATAAAATCGACAATCTAATTTGTGGCTCATGTGTCGCTGTTGAGCATCAAAAAAAGCGTCAATCGAAGTTTAATCGCTACTCGAAAGAAGAATCGTGAAAATATCAATGTTGGGGTTCAGCCTCGTTGGAGCTGTTTTGCTGGTGGGTGTTCCAGCTTTTGCTGGGGAAACCGGACCTGTGAAAGTTCTGGGCATCGGATGCCATACAGTCAACTCAACCTGCTATGTGACGGTGCAGAACGCCGTGAGGCCAACTGGCTGTCCGGCAAGTACGTCGCTGAGATGGGACCGCGCAAATGTAAATAATGGGCAAGCGGTACTCTCTCTTCTCACTGCAGCATTTCTCGCTGGAAAAAGTGTCAATTTCGCGATTACCGGCTGCTACGGCGGCTACCCAACGTTTGACTACTTTGTTGTAGCGCCATAGTTCGCCTTTAACACGGCAGTTCTCTCACAGAGACGGCGTGCGAGTAGGCCAGAATAGACTGGAGATTCTCAACGCTGCTTGTCTTCCCCAAGTTGCACCTGGCTAGCCTAAAAGACAAACTCAATTGATGGTAATATTTGAAACAGAACACCCAAGCACGCCCGATGGAGTAGTTGGGTGAATGGTAACGGAGATCTGCTTTCCCGCGAGTTTGGCTGCCATCAATTGCGACAGGAGCATCTTCGCTCCCTCACTGTTGGTGCTATTGACCCCCACTTGCACACTGGCCCAGGTGCCTGAATTGGGAGTCCCAGGGTTTGAGCAAAAGGTTGGCGCGTTAACCAAAGTAAAAATAAAAATACCGTTGTTTATGACAGTAACAACTCCCACATTTCCCGTAGTGGCAGCGGTCGCAGAAAAACTCGCTAACAACACGGTAAGAATTGCCAACATCCTGGTCATCGACTTCATTGTTTTGGCTCCAATAGCGTTGAGACGGCAGTCGACTTCGCAACACCATCTCAAACTGATTTTGTTTAGTTGTAGAACGAAGAGCTCAGCCCTGCGGCCGCCAATATGGCCTTCTTTTCTGAGTGTCAAGCCTGTATGTTGATGAGTTACAATCCCACGGCTTAGTGCACATTTATATCAATGGGGCTTATGATTAGTTTTCGGGTTGCGTCAGTTGGTATGGCATTGATGTTTGCTGTTTCATGCGGCGATGAACAAATGTTCGATGAGCCGCAAATGGCGCCGAAGGCCGACCAGTCAGCGGTGCAATCGAGCTTCATGAACAATGGCTACGAGCTCGCAAGGGATGATGGACCTCCTGTGACGGGTGCTCTCTTTGTTCCCAAGTTAGACGCCAACGGAAACCCTAGAATTATTCCTGGAACAAATATTGGCGCCCGCGCGACCTGTGGCGTGACTTTTATCTCGCCTCACTACGCCATCACGGCTGCACATTGCGTCAGCATGAACGACATCGTTGACCCGAAGACGAAGCCGGTGGTGGTGGAAAGCTACGACATTCGCTTGCTGAGCAACTCGTTCCCGCTTGCCGTCCAAGGCACCTTTCCAAACTATACTCACGACAGCCTCCGCACCTTCAATGGCTACCGGGTGAAAACGTATAAGCAATGTTATGTAATGGAGATGTGTGTAGGGACCGCTGCAGTTCCAAGCTATAACTGCGATTTAGGAGTAGATATTGCGCTGATCAAATGTCTCGACCGGTCTGCCGTCGCTCCCTTTATTGATGTAGCTCCAATGGACTCGGAGACTGGCCCAGTCGAGATGTACTGGTTTCATGAAGTCTTGGATATGCCGATTGCGAAGCCACAAGACAACCTGAGCCTTGACCACTATGAGCACTACTGGTTTCGAGAAAATGAGCCAGACAACTATCACTACCACCCGAACAATGATCTGCTTCCGCTTCATTCGACGCCTTGGAATGACGTCAACAAAACTCCGCGGACTCGCATCAGGCGCTATGGCTCAGGAGTGCAGACGGATCTCTTTGGCTGCCATGGCTCTTCAGGTTCGGGGGTGATGCAGCGCACGTCAGCGGGAACCTTGCAGTTGCTTGGCCCTGCCATGTCTGCTGGCAATGGGTGGCGAGATCCAGACACGGGACGTTCCCTGCTGTGTAGCGACCCGCAGCAAATCAGTCCTGGTACTTTTTCGCTCACGTACACAAATTCGCAATACTCACGGGTACTCGCTGCCCACGCCAGGAGCGACCCTGCAGAAGGACTGCCTGAGTGGGTTGCTTGGTTTACAGTGGTCAACTCAATCTAAGAGGCCTCACCCGGGTTTTCATGAGGGGCTTTCCGCCGGTGCAATTGGCCCTACCGTTCAAACACCGCGCGCCAGTCGCAGCGCGTGTCGAGGTGGGTTGGCTTGAGATCTCCAAATCGGTAACCGTTCAAAAGCAATGCGTGATGATATTTTTCCCGACCCTCAGTGACCCGCGTCGCCTCAATCGGACCGAGTTGTTCCAACGCTCGACAATATGAGTAGTGATGCCCCGTGGAAAGATGGCCCTCGACGATTGTCGTGATGCTTCGAAGCACCTCGTCTGTCGCGTTTGATTCGATGAATAACCGATAGCTCGGGGGCGAGCTCTGAACTGGAGCCAACAAGGCAAACCGTACCGAAGCATGAGTCTGCGCATAGGCGAGCACCAGCGCCTCATCGACTTGACGGGCGTTAATCTTTTCTCCAAACAAGTCACTCACGTTGTCGAGTTTGCCGTCGAACCGAAACAGCGGCACGCCGCGGTGTCGGCCCGTGCACCGCAGTACGTCTTTGAGGTGATAACGGGCAAACCCATTTCCAGTCGTCAGAACAGGCGAATAGTTCGCCCCGACTAGAGCTGCCCATACAGGTAAGGGTCTGGCCGAGGGGTGGTTGAGGTCAATGAGCTCAATCAGGTGACTGCAGACAGCCGGAACTGCTCCCACGCCAGCAGCGGCGAACCACGGAATTGTCACCACGCCCTCGGTTGCCAGCAAACCTTTGGGTTGGATAAGCACGGTCGGAAAGAGCGACTGCACCTGAGAAACGAGTTCTGCGCTGGGCCCATCAGCCCACATGGAAATCACTCGGAGATTCGGCCACAGGGCTTCACCGGTGAACGCCCCATTCTGACTCAGCCGATTTTGAATCTCTCGTTGTCGCGCGTCGGTCAGCCGGCCGAGATAATACGGGAGGTCGCGTTCGAGCGCGCCCATGAGAAGGAGCAAAAAGCTCGGACTCCACACAGAGATAAGGCCCAGGTCTTGCGCATCAATCAAGTGCTGCAACGTGACCCGACGCCAAGCAGCGAGGTCTTCCTCAAGGCGTACCGACGAAGGTACCGCCATCACCTTGCCGAGTACCCAACGGCCAACGCTTCCGAAGTATTCGCGGTCGTCATCAAAGCCAATGGTGATGCCACCGGAAGTCAGTTTTCTGTCTCGTTTGACAGGCGAGATAGACCAATACTGCCGAAGACCGCACAAAGGGGGTCTGTGTCGAAAGAGATCAAACAACCACGGTGCGGTAGCCGCCGAAAAATCAGCCAACAAAGACTGTGTGTATGGAATCAGTTTATTGGTCGACGTCGAACCTCCAGAGGTTTCAAATGCCCGCACTACTTGCGGTGTGAGTACATTGGGCTCGCCTGCGGCGATACGAGCAATGTCAGACTCAAGAGCGTCATAATCAACAACAGGCACTTGGTTTTGAAATTCGGAAAATGAGTTGATGCGATCATACCGCAAGCGCTGGCCCATCTGACTCGACTGCGCTTCCATCAAGAAGCGTCGCAACCGACGACCTTGAGCCCTTTCGGGTTCGTCGAGCCCCGCAGCAAACCGTGCCGCCTTCGGAGCCAAACTGCATGCAAAGGTTCCACTCAAGAAGTTGAGCAGTAATTGGTTTCGCTTCATGACCAAGCTTTACGCAGCGCTGCGAACCAAACGGAGCGGTCAAAAAGCCCGAGGCAACAGAGCTCATCACCGTGCATGTATTGCGGGTTGGACTCGAGAAAAAACCGTACATCGCGATCGCTCTGAAGCGAGGCCGGAATAGGAGCCACTTCTTCGCGAAGGCGCCCTTTCGGGGTGTCAAAATGAACAATGCCCTCGGCTGGGCGCCACGCGGAGCCAAATTTTTCAAAAGCGAGCGATGAGAGGAGGGCGGCCTCACGCACTGGCGTTTCATGCCCTGCCCGTGGCCAATAGGAGCCAAAATTACGGGTGAGTAGCAAGTATGTCTTGTACCCCTTGGTGAGCAAAAACCAATACATCGGCCGTCGCGGGCGCGAGCACTTCAAACCAAATGCAAATCGTGCGAAGAGCAAATGCAGTACATTCTGGCCCCAATAATCAGGAGAAACGATGGTGTCTCCAGAGAAGACAACTGTCACAGGCCTTTCTTCCACCACTCGGTCCCACACCTCGAGCGTGGAAAAGCCCACGAGTTGGCCATTTCCCGAATCGTTCAATAAAATGACGTGGCACTTCTTCGAGAGGTCAGCCTCAAACCGAGAACGCGTCACGTCTGCGTAATGCGAATCAAAGAGCCGCCACATCGCATCGAGTGATGCAGCATCAAGACGATCGCGTCGTTCAATTCGTCCCTGAATGCGACCTGATGCTGGCTTCACCCGTGTCCTCACCAAAATGGTACTCCCCGCACTTCTCGTTTAATTATACAGCAGCTATGGGTACCCCGTGAGCCAATGGAACAACTCGTGGTGTCTGTTTGCGTTCAGTAGTGAGCTCCACGGGAAGTTGGCCCGTGAAGTGGCTGGCCATTCATTGCTCTTGTTTCGAGACGATGCGGAACAGCCTGTCGTGATGGAAGACCGCTGTCCGCACCGCAACGTCGCTCTATCTTTAGGTCGCGTCGAGGGTGGTTCAATTCGGTGCCCGTATCACGGGTGGCGTTTCGACAAAACTGGCGCTTGTGTCGAAGCGCCTTGTTTGGGCCCTGATGAGCCTCTTCCTTCACGGCGGGTGAAGACTTACCCGTGCGTGGAACGCGAGGGTGCAATCTGGGTGGCAATAGGTGACGTGAGGCAAGCGCAGCCTCCCGCATGGCCGTCGTGGGGTGACGACCGCTATGCGAAGTTCGAGGTCGTTTCAGAAATTCGCTGCGGTATCGAGCAGGTGTTGGCCAATTTCGTCGACAGTGCGCATACCGGCTTCGTTCACCCGGGCCTCTTTCGCGGGCGGCCAACGCGAGCGGTGCGTGCCGTTATCGAAGAAACAACAACCGGGGTCCGCATTGAAACCTCGGGTGAAAGCGACCCCAAAAGCCTGCTCTCTCGCCTGCTTTTGCCTCGAGGCATGAGTATTCAACACATCGACGAATTCATCGCTCCCAGTACCATTCGCGTCGACTATCACCTTGGCTCTCGGCACGTTCTGACGGTATCTCGCTCGATGCCTGCAGCTGAGGGGGTGACCCGCGTCTTCACGCGAGTACTGCTGCGCGCCCCGCCAATGTCGAAGGTGCTGATGCCCGCGCTCCGGCTGTCGACACTCAAGATTCTTGAGCAAGATAAGCACGTGCTTGAGAGTCAGGACAAAACAATGCGGCGCTTTGGAGGGGCACAGTTCGAATCAATCGATGCCGATGTTCCCACCTCTTGGGTGCTTCGCAGTTTTCTACAATTCTCCAAAGGCATCACGCCACGCCAGCCTCTTAGAAAACAAGAAGTCACCTACATGCTGTAACCAACGCCTTTAGACAAACCCGAGGTCAACTTCCACGCTCAGCGCTGGTGGGTGTTCTGGGGGCTTTTTTTGTAACAGTGCCAACGACAACACATTCGTCCGTAGACGAAATGCTGGGCCCGGTAGACTGTGTGGCTTCTCCCCGATGGACTTCGGCTCGATGACGTTCAGCGTGTGAGCGCCCATCGCAAACGCCTCCCGCGCAATGAATTCAGCTGCCTCTCTGGAAATTTCTGGCAATGCACACAAGGTGACGTCTACCGATGTCCAAGGCATACCTGCGGGAGGAAAAGAAGGCGCTCCACTCCATCGGCTCAGCGCATTCCAGCACGCCCGTGCCGCTGCAACTGCAGGCGGAAGGCGCGCGAGAGCCAATTGACGATGGTTTGATTGGTCCCACAACCCAAACACCACCTCTCGTTGTCCCTTTTGAGCATACAGCTTCAGCTCAGCGTGGGTCGCACAGAACGCTTTCACCTGAGCAGAGTCTGCAACCGGGCTAAAACAACGATGTTCCCATTTCTCAAGGAGATTGTCGAAGCGCGCATTTTGAGCGTCGACGCGTTCAAACACATCTGTTCCCGACCGAGGCGCCCAGGGAAACAATCGAGCACAGGTCGTGAATGAGCTCACAATACGAGCCGACGCGAACACCTCACCCGACTGCAAAAACCTCAGCGCCGCACTGTTTCCCTCATTGACCAAACACCAACCGAACTCGACGCCCAATGCACGAATAGACTCACAGAGTGCGCCAGCCAAGGCCTTCGCGATACCGTGTCGACGGTGGCCGCTCAGAATGCGCAAGTCGCCCACGTAACAGACCGGCACTATCGAGAATCGAGCACCCGACCAGACCCGCCGTTGAGCGATGATTGTATGTATATAGCCAACGAGCATGTCTCTGCTGACTGCCACCAACTCGAGGGTCGAGCCGTTGATTCGCGGGTAAGCCTGGTGTGGATTGGAACCTCGACGAACAAGAAGAGGCAATGAAGCACTCATGGATGTTGTATTCATGAGTGCGCAGACCGAAGGCCAATCGGTATCAACCATGGCACGCACTGAAACACGAGAAGCCGAAGTTTCCACTGTGAGCGATACTGGCCTATGCGCAGCTCTGCGTCATTGACAACCCTGAGAACAATCCGTTCCATACGCGATGGAACTTTGTCGTGTCTACGCGAAGTGCGCCCGGCCCGTCAGCACCCCTTTGAAATCTGGGCTCGAGACGAAGAGCTCGTCGGCCTACCGCTATTCTACTCGACCGGGCAGTTTACAATCCCCAAGCAGCGCTCAAAGTGCGAACCATGCGAACCGCCATCTTGCTCATGCTCTCAGTCACGACCGTCGGTTGCTCAGTTCGAAGATCAGAGGGGGCCGTTAAAGAAGGGCCCCAAGGCAACTGCCCACTCACGCCCGGTGAGCGTGAGTTCGTCAAATGGAACCCGGGCCACTACATCAGCCCCATAGGCAAGAATCGCGCGACGTACGTCGACACTTTTCTCAAAGACTACCGCACTGTCGCCACGGTGAAGGGCATGCAGAAGGGTTACTTCTGGCGGGAAATTGAACCCAGCGAAAATAATTATGATTGGAGTGCAATTGACGCGGATATCGCGAAACTGAGCGCGGCCCAAAAAAAACTCGCCCTCGTTATCAACTACAAATACCAGATGAAAGACAACCAGAGCTCGCTTCCTGATTACATTCTGAAGTTCCCAAACGAGGCCGCCGACAATCAGAATGTCCCTGCCTTTCTTGAATTGGGCAAACCAGGCGATGGGCTGTACAACAAAGGCCACCATGCCAACTTCGGTCATTCCCGAACTCGTGCCCGACTCAAGACATTGCTCACGGCACTCAGTGCTCGCTACGACGCGAACCCGACGGTGGCCTCTGTGACCTTCATTGAAACATCCATCAGTGCCGAGGTCAGCCCCGCCGAGAGCAGGCTTTTTCTTGATGGAATTTTGGACGTGGAACGCCACGCGGCTTGCAGCTTTAGACACACCCCTTTGTTTCAGAATTTGAATTTTCCAAGAAAGCGCCTCGCCGACTTTGTCGACAATTTCACAAAATATGGCCTGGGGCTGGGCGGGCCTGATGTATTCTTTGATTCGATGAAAGATGCTGAAAATGCGCTGGGGTTCAGCAAACCAAATCAACCCAAAGGGGTCTATCATTACTACCCAGCGGTCGCATCGCAGATACCCATTGGGCAGCAAGTTCATCACGAAAACTTTCTCTATTCGACGCGTGAATCGATGTTGCCTCCACCAGGAATACCCCACAATTTGGCGCCCGATACTTCGGTTGCCAATATTTATGACTTTTCAAAATCACAATTGAAACCGAACTACATGTTTTGGTTTGTCGGGAATGATGCCTACGGCGACGCGTTGAAGGCTCGCCTTGAGACAGATGGACTGCCGTTAGACACCGGCTGCCCATCTGTCTACGGGGGAACTTGCACCAAATTGTGACCCGCTCAAGCTCAATCGCTGACAACCGACGGCTGCACCGGCTTTCCCGGGCACCAGGTCGAACACTGAAACTGATTTCGTAGCACTCGAAGGCCGCGCTGCAGCAGCCCTAAAGTCATCTCGAATTGGAGAACCTGACTTCTCTTGAACCGATGAACTGTTCTCCAGAGGAACAGCCGCAGTGGCGGCTTGAGGTTTCAAAACAGTAACTTGCTTTGCTGCAGAAAGAACCGTGTCGCCCATGGTGCAGCTATGTCGCACAGGGCGGTGCTCTGAATCAAAGGGCGGTGAACGAAAAGTTCAGCTCTCATGTCGTTTTTTTCAATGAATGAAGGGTTTGCGATTTTTCCAAAGGCATAATTCAAAAGCAATTATTCATGCCCGCTGCCTTTTGAAGGCTGACACTTCAAAAAAGGACCCACACACTTTTCAATTAAGAAATGACTAATGCGTAAAGCCGCAGCGCGCGCACACGCAGAAAAATGCCGGGCAGCCCGAGCGCCAAGGGGAAAAAGTGAAACGTCGAGAAGAGAGCGGCATCATGGGCACTCTGGAAGGCAAACCTGACGCACAAAGGAACAGACTAACTTGCAGTTCTCCAAGCAACCGAAGCCATGCGCACCCGTTCCGCGGGAACGGCAATTGCTCGCATGAAGTATGTTTTGAATTCCGAATCCCACGGTTGCTCGGCCACTGCGCGGTTCATGCATAACAGCCACGCATCGCGCTCGGCTTCGTCGATAGAGAAGTGCGAGTGGGCAGCGGGAATGGCAATGGGGCCAAAGCGCTCGCGGTAGCGGTTGGGGCCTCCCAGCCAGGCAGAGAGAAAGGCCTTTAATTTCTCGCGCGACAAGGAGAGCTCGGCCTCGTGCAAGGCACGAATTGTCTTCGCCTCGTCGAGGCTGTCCATAAAGTCGTAAAACAAATCAACCACGCGCGAGATGCCGTCGTACCCACCTGCCGCTTCGTAAGAAGTTGAACCTACACCGTAGCTGCTCATGGAATGTCTCCCTCACCTGAGATGAAGCAGACTTAAGGCAACCGCACCACCGTCTTTCGGGTGGAGACCGTGCATTCGAATCATTCACTTCATTTTGAGTGATGTGGGCCATAATTTCTGGCCACAAACTGGCTATTTAGGGCTGCCTTCGTCTGCCATGTCAGCCGCAACCAATTTGGTCAACCGCATGAGTGATTCCTGCCCAGCCGATGGTAATCGGTTCCGACACGGCGCCTCTTAGGGAACAAGAGCAGTCTTTTTTGCACAAGCCTTATCTCAGAGATGCAGGTGTCAGTGAATTTTTGGCCCGGAAATATAGACAACAATTTAATTCCGACTTGATAGTAAGGAGTATGCCAAGTCGTCAGATGGTTGCGATCACCTGCAACGTCGACCGTAGGAACAAAACTCTGGCATTTCTTCGCCAATATTTTAAAAGAATTTGAAAATTTTGGCAGTGGAAGAGGTTGAAATTGATTGAGGTCGGCGAGCTCAACAGTATTTTCCGCGACTGGAATCAAATTCGTCCATGCGTCCCCGTTGCTATGCTCCATTACCAAGAGCACATAGACTTTGATTTGTCGCGGCCGATTGTTTGCAACAAAAGTCCCTCTGGTTTTTCCGTACCCAGCCCAAATCTCAACTGAATCTCCATTTTGAATCACAGGCCCTAAAAGCACTTCGCCTATGCCCTCACCTTGAACTCCCTCGCACCACGCAGTCGAAGGTTTCCCGTCCTGGGCTTTTGATGAGGAATACGTTCCGCACCACTCATTCAAAGCATCCGAATTCGCGGGGCGCGAGGTCGGCACAAGAATCGATGAAGCGCTGTCTTCACTAAACGCTTCTCCGCTCGGTTGAAAAACAGTGACTTGAGAGGAATTGAGATTCTTAAGTTGGGGCGCTGGACGAATTATTGATGAGGCACAAGGGGATTGATTGCTTTGCCTTGGCACTGCAGCAAACAAAGCTATCGGCCAAAGGAAACCATATGTAGCCATGTAAGCCTTTAAGTGAACAAAGTTTTCTTTTTCTCATGGAGCGTCAGCATAGAGCTCAACAAGCGCTCACTGAGCTGGAATCGGTTCCTAACGAAACATGATGGCGATGTTTTCCAGGGCTCGTAAGCTACTTTGATGATGCGCACCCTGTTTCGACCACGACTGAAACCGAATGCCAGCATCCTGTTCGCCCTCCTCATTTCAACGGGGTGCGCCACCAGTACCACCCAGCGATTGCATCTGCCGCCGCTCCCTACGGTGGCGCATGTCGACCTGCCTCGGTACCTTGGAACGTGGTTTGAAATCGCCAACTTTCCACAGAGCTTTCAACAAGGCTGCACCGGAACTACGGCGACCTACTCGCTTCGCGATGATGGCGAAATCGATGTGCTCAATCGCTGTCGGAAAGATCGGCTCGACGGCGAGGAAAAGTCGTCGCTCGGGCGCGCTCGAGTGGTCGATAGCCATACAAATGCAAAGCTTGAAGTGAGCTTCTTTGGTCCCTTCTGGGGCGACTATTGGGTCATCGACCTCGCCGACGACTACAGCTACGCGGTCGTCGGCCACCCGAGCCGCGACTACCTCTGGGTTCTCTCTCGCACCCCAACCATGGCCGAAGCCACGTACCAAACAATCGTCACGCGTCTGCAGACGCAGGGGTACCAAATTTCCCGCTTGGTACGAACACTTCAGCCTTCTGCGGCCACAAGTTCAGAACGAGAGTCCCCAAGACAGTAATGGCCCTCAATCAACAAGAGGATGGAAGAGCCAGCGACCAGGGCGCCGCAGCAAAATCATTCCTCCCTTTTTGTCAGCGCGTAGAAATGGCTTCAGTGCGTCACCTTTTGACAGCCAACTCGCCAACTGACTTCGAGCGCTTTGCGCCAGAGGGAGCGACGCTTCGACAGCCCGCGCGACAGATGCCGGAGTAATGCCAAGACGAACGCCCTCATCGAGCGCGTACAACATACCCAACCCCACCGCCTCACCGTGGCGCACTCGGTAACTGCTGAGCGACTCGATGGCATGACCCATGGTGTGGCCAAAATTCAGCACGACCCGCAGACCTTTCAACTCATACGGGTCTTTCACCACCAGTGCATGTTTGAGCTCCCGCGCACTGCGAATCATCGCTTCATCGTCAGGAGCCGACTGCACCCAGCGCCTCCATTGCTTCGCATCGAGCGTCACCACCATCTTCCACGCTTCGATGCGACCTTCGCGGCGCTGCGTCTCTGTCAGCGTGGTGAACAATTCCAAACACAACCACGCCTCGTCGGCAGCATGAAAGACACCCAACACATTTTTCGTCTTGCCAACATTGACCGCACCCTTCCCTCC
>JAYUVR010000099.1:0-4431 GCA_043753955.1 Archangium sp.
GCCATCGTCTGGAGCCGTTGATTCGTCACCCGCAGTCGTCGAGACAACTCTCGACACAGGTTTTGCAGCACCATCACATAGCCAGCGACGTCTTCTTGATAGAGCGTGTACAAGTCGCGATTGCTCAAAGAAAACAAAAGCGAAGGCCGCTGAGCGATAACGCTGGCAGAACGTTTTTGAATGTCGATGAGCGTCATCTCGCCAAAAAACTCACCGGGGCCGAGTCTCACCATCTTCAGCCGGCGGCCTTTTTCATTGTCGCGGCAGACCACCACTTCGCCCTGGCGCACCAGAAACATGGCGCGCCCTGCGTCGCCTTGTTTGCAGATTTCAGCGTCGGGCTCGAAGCGATGTTCACCCAAGAGGTCGATGATGCGTTTAAGCGTTTTGTCCGCCAGACCGCCAAAGACGGCAATCGTCGGCAGCCACTGCATGAGGTCGGCTTCGTTTTTCATGCGACACGCACTTTCGTCAGCTGATGAACGGCCTCACCCAGACCTTCCAGCGTCAGCGGGTACATGGGGATGATACGCCTCAACACGTCGATGGTGTCTTGCCACCAGCCTGATGGGGGCTCAGGGTTTAACCAAACTGAAGAAGGGTAGTGTTCACGCAATCGCATCATCCACCTCACCCCTTCAACACCTTCGTCTTCTTGCCAGCCTGAAACGGTCATCAGTTCCCAGGGGGCCATCAGGGCATCGCCAACGATGATGAGTTTGTACCTTCGGTCGGTTTCCGCAAACAGCTGAGCGAGGGTCAGAGGCTGGCTCAGCCGGGCGTCATTGTAGACCCGGCCATAGACGCAATTGTGAAAGTAGTAGGTACGCAGTTCGCGAAAATGAGTGGCTTTTTTGGCGGCGGTAAAGAGTCGTGAGACGAGTTGAGCGAAAGGGTCCATCGAGCCCCCTACGTCCATCAGCAGAATCACTCGAGTATTCGACTTTCGAGGCGCTCGAGTGACGACTTCCAATTCACCCCCATTGCGTGCGGTGGTGGCGATGGTGTCATCGAGATCGAGCTCAAGATGTTGACCTTCACGAGTCAGCGCCCTTAATTTGCGCAGCGCCAACGCCAATTGGCGCACATCGAGAACCACGTCATCACGGTATTCACGAAAGTTCCTGATGCCGGCTACGGCGACTGCGCTTCTCATTCCTCCGGTTCCCCCGACGCGAATGCCTGGCCGCGGCGCGCGCCCTGAATTCCCGAAAGGTGAGGTGCCGGCCGTGCCAACCCAGGTGTTACCGCCGTCGTGTCGTTCTTTTTGCTCGCGCAAGCGATCTTGAAACTGCTTTTCGAGTTCAGCGCGATCAAATTGCTCTAAAAGCGCGCGCTCTTCTGGGGTGAGTTGTGGCAATCGCTCGGCGGCATCTTTGAGCCAGTCGAGCAGTGCTTGGTGCAGTTCGATGGCGCTTGATTCGATGCCCGCAAACGTTTTTCCAAAGGCTTCGTCAAAAGCGTCGAGGTGCTTCTCGTCATGAATCAGTAGGGCACGAGCGACATGGTAAAACCCGTCGAGTGCACTGTCGTGAAGCCCCGCTTTGAGCGCACCTGCGAGCGCCACGGCCTCATGCGTACCGACTGGCACTTTGCGCGCACGCAGCTCGTAGAGGAAGGGAATGAACATCAGGCCCTCGAGCGTTTACTGCCTCCGAATGTTTCGGTGAAGGCGAGGAGATCTTGTTCACGTTTCAGCAAGGCTCCCAAGAAGGGCAAGTTTTCGTCGAGTTTGAGGGTTGAAATGCCAGACGCTTTGAGCGCGGCGATCCAGTCGACCAGTTCGCTGGTCGAAGGGCGTTTGCGCAAACGAGTCAGCGCTCGGAGCTCGTAGAAGATTTGAAGCGACTGTTCAATGAGCCGCTCTCCCAAGTCAGGGTGATGCACGGCCACGATGCGCTTCATCAACTCTTGATCAGGAAATTCGATGAAGTGAAAGACGCAGCGTCGCAAAAATGCATCGGGTAAATCTTTCTCGTTGTTCGAAGTGATGATGACCACGGGGCGCTGCTTGGCCACCACTTCGCGATCGGTCTCGATGACCCGAAAACGCATGCGGTCGAGTTCGTGAAGAAGGTCATTGGGGAATTCCAAATCGGCCTTGTCGACTTCATCGATGAGGAGCACCCGTCGGTCAGTCGAAGAAAAGGCCTCACCCAGCGGGCCGAGCTTGATGTAGCGCTCGATGTCTTTGACGTCGTGATCGTTGAAGCGCGAATCGTGAAGGCGCTGCACTGCATCGTAGAGATACAACCCATCTTGAGCTCGGGTCGTGCTTTTGACGTGCCAGGTGAGAAGTTGCAGCCCCAGTGCTTGAGCAATGGCTTCGGCCAAAAGTGTCTTCCCAGTTCCCGGTTCGCCCTTCACCAAAAGAGGTCGCTCAAGGGTGAGCGCGCAGTCCACCGCGGAACGTAGACTTTCGCTGGTGAGGTAGGTGTCGGTACCCCGAAATCGCATGCCCCGACGATAACCTTGGTTTGCTGAGTTGCCGCTGAATTCAACCGTCGTGGCTCAAAAGCTACGTTGAGCATGATGTTCCAAATGTGCAGAAAAGCCGGCGCGCGAATCGAGTTGAAAGGCCGGGAGCCGGGCGAGAACTGAAGGTTCAAAGTGGTATTGTTCGATGACCAAGCTCACCCGAAGCGCGTCAGTCGCGCCCTCGAACGCGAGCACTTCGTGCGCGAGACTTCCTCGAAAATGCACGACCCTGTTCTCTACAGGGCGCACCTTCGCAATCGCTCTGGGGCCTTCCCAGAGTCGAAGTTCGCCTCCGCGCGTGGAAGGAACTTTGAGGTACAGCACCGAGACCACTTCAGGGACGGCTTCGGCAGCTCCGCTCGGTTTGCGTAGCGTGGCGTCGACATGCCGGGTCACTGTGGCGCCCTCTGAAACCAACAAGACATTCAAGTACCAGGCGTTTGGCGTGCGCTCGTACTTTCGTTTCCACCAGGGTGACAACGCGCGCACGGAAGGTTTTCCCAGCACTGAATTGAGGTACGGATGAAGGGCAGGAAAGCGCTCAAGTACCTTTCCCCGGCCCTCGTCGCGAAAGATGACCGCGAAGCCGCGGGTACCTTGAAAGGGGCCGGCGAGCGTACTTCGCCCCAGCAAGGGCGAGCGCAACAGTGCATCGCGCAGCGCACCAAAGTCGCTGGCTGAGAGTGCGTTACGGGTGACGTGAAATCGACGCATACGAAAGAGGGGTGCGCTGGGTGAGCGAGCATGATGCCTCGTCGAAATGGGGTAAGTCAGCTCCGTCTTGGAAATAACCACTCAACTCATCATTGGTCTCTTCTTCGTCGCGTTGGTCGCGGGGGGAATTGATGCCATCGCCGGAGGTGGTGGCTTGTTGATGGTTCCTGCATTGCTGGCGACTGGGCTCCCGACTCCGATGGTTTTCGGCACCAACAAGGGGGCGGCCGTTTTTGGCAGTGGAGCCGCGACGCTTCGCTTTTGGCGCGCTCGACTCGTCGATACCCAAAGAGCACCGCTGCTCTTCATTTTAGGAATGGTGGGCTCATTGGTAGGGGCGAGCTTGATGCTGCTTTTAGACCCCCACATTCTTCGGCCGATGGTGTTGGTGTTGCTGGTCGCCGCGGGAGCAGTGGTGGCATTCGTGCGAGTCCCTCCGCCGGAAAAGAGGGTGCTGCCTGCTCACGGCACCTTCAAAACGGCCTGCTTGGCGTTGGCTCTGGGCGCCTACGATGGCTTTTTCGGGCCTGGTACGGGAACCTTTCTCATCATCGGCTTTGTGATGCTCCTGCAGTTCAATCTTCAGCAGGCCTCGGCCAACGCCAAAGTGGTGAACTTCGCTTCAAATTTGGCGGCGATGGGCCTCTTTGCGTGGAAGGGCCAAGTGCTGTGGACGCTGGCCATTCCCATGGCTGTTGGTCAGTTTATCGGCGGTACCTTGGGCGCACATCTCACTCTCAGGGGAGGAGATGTTTTGGTCAGGCGCGTGGTCTTGGTGGTGCTTTTAGCGCTGGTGAGCAAGCTCGCATACGAGTTGATCTGACGAGAGCGGCTGTTGAGCGCGCGCGATGAGTTGGCTGCGGGCTTCTGCCGTCAACTCAACTAACGTCCAATGGCCATCATCGCCCAATGCCAAAGCGGTATTGGGTGTCAGTCGCCCATTGTGAATCAGCTCTTCCAACTCGCCCAACGCCACCTGTTTGGCCTCGTCGCTCAATTCGTCAAATCGCGAATTGTCGAGCACAGCCTGCATACCTGTCAGGGCATCGGGTGCATCATGAAAGGGGAATCGGTCTCCGAGAATCACCACCAACAACGCCTGAAGAGGGAAGGTGGCGACGTCGATGACAAAAGTGAAGGGGAGAAGAAAGATGCCCGTGGTTTTTCGATCGAGATAGGCGGGCCTTCTCACGGTGACTCCCAAGAAGGCCCGGTCGACCAATCGCGACATGATGCAAC
>JAYUVR010000100.1:0-10925 GCA_043753955.1 Archangium sp.
GCCAAGTAGACGTTCCCTTGGTGCCAAAGCGCTCCATGCTTTTTAAGATTGGCGTCTGTGACATAGCCAACGATTAGCCCAGAGTCATTGATGGCAAGCGCCTCACCGCTGACCATTCCCTCAGGGAGTCGAAGCGAAACCCAGCGAGCAGTGGGGTTCTGCCAGTACGCTGGCATCACCTCAAAAGTGTCTGGGCTTTTGGCTACCCCTACAATCTCTCCTTTGTTGTTAATGTCATTGAGGTCGGCCAACAGCGGTCCGTTATCGACAAGAAGAGGTCCAGAATCGGGACTCCAATAAAAGCCCGCCGGATTGCCTCGATTGAAATCAGCTCCTGTCTCCAAGTAGCCCACGACTTCATTGCGCTCGTTGAGTGCATTGAGCCCGATTCTATAGAAGCCCTCATATGGAGGAGGGCGCGGGTAAGAATTCAATTTCTCGAGGCCGCCGTCGCCCCAACTGAAATAAGCGCCCGTATTACTCGCGGCGATCACTGAGTTGGAACTGTTGATACCCACACAGCTGCTCGCTGAATTCTCATTCATCGGAAGAAATGCCGCGTACCCATTATTGTCTCCCCTTATGGCGATAGAGCCCTTGGACTTCTCGAACTGCCAATACGTACTTCCGCAGAAGCGCCCGTCGGGCAAAATCGAGAGAATGCTGTAGATACTGCCCGGACGCCCAGCGACAACATTCCAGCTTTGGAAGTCGTTCGCCTCAGGGCCCGCTTTCCAAGTTCGCGATTCGCCAGCGTCAAAAAGGAAGCTGGAACCGGTGAGTTCTCCACCCTCGCCGAGAGTGTCTAACATGCCAATTTCGGACAATCGGCCCTCGAGTGGAAACTGCAATCGCACTTCCCAACCGCCATCGGTTGTTATCGACCCCGCGTCTGCACAACAGCCCGCATCAATGTCGGAAAAGAAACGAAGAAAGCTTTCAAACTGACTCGCAGCCGGTGCACAGGCCCATGCAAAAACAATCAGCGAAGAGGGCAGAAGTAACGCAGCGACACGAGTGGTGCGCATTTGACCGGTGTCTTACTGAAATTGTCTTTTGAATGAACACGAGATTTTCGCAAAAGAAGACCTCAGCATTCATACCGATAGGTGTCGAAAGCGAGGCTCTGCGACAACTCGCATGTATAGTTTTGGTCGACAGAGTTATTCGGGGAACTGAATAACGTCGAAGAAAAAGGGCACGTAAGAAACGGGAAATCCAACAGCGTGACCGGCAGTGCGATTGGCATTGTTTACAAAGCGGAGTTCAACACTCGGTTTGGTCAGTTGGCCAACCAATATGTTGTCAGCCAGGTAAACGTTGGCTTTGTACCAAAGCGCCCCGTGCGTTTTAATGTCGGCGTCTTCGACAAGGCCGACGTGCCAGCCCGGCCGTAGTCGCACGTCAACTCAGGGTTACGGCGTCGAGGGTGTTCCCAGCCATTTGGGATCAGATGCCGGTCGCCCAAAGTAGCTGTGAGTTCTCCCCGCGTGGTCCATGGCTCCACGTAGAGCGTCGAGGTAGTTCTTCCCAAGTTCATCAACACCGGGCGCATTGAGCGTCTTCAGAACTGCGAGGGCCCACAGTGACTGCTTCGCGTCTCCTGATGCGGCAGAATCCAAATACAGGTGAAACTGGAATTCAGGATAACGAGGAGAGCTATTACGCGGCTTATCACGACCACCGTTCAGTACGTCGGCATTGGCTTGTATTGCTTGTGTTAGAACACGGGTAGCGAGAGCCGGAAAAGTCTTCGCAGCCACAAGGTCTTGGCTCAGAAAATTGATGCCCCGCCCCGTGAGAATGGCGCTCGCCAAATACTGTTCTGCCGCTAGCTTCCCACCATCTTCTTTGCCGGCCCACATCTGCAGTATCTTTTGCGCTCCTTCGTAAAATGGTGCGGCTTCTGAAAGATCTGACTTTTCTAGAGGCCGCCCGTTTCTCAAATTTTCAATGTTCTTCGCTACGTTTTCCAGTGCTTCACGACTTGCACTTGGTAATGCATCTTCTGGACGTACACTGAGTTGCATGTCGAAACGTGGCAAGATTTTGCCATCAAGAACGCGTTTCAATTCGCTTTGGATCGACGAGATTTCTGCAAGTGACGCTCCAAAATCTCTGAAGACGTCACCCAGTGACCAGCTCTTCGCTTGCGCTTTCGCAGAATCGAGATGTTTGCGTACCTGGTCGACGGCCGTATCTTGTTCGGTCTGCGTGCGAATTTTTTCGCCCGGATAAGAAGGTGATGTCCAAAGGCTGGCCTCTTCCCGAGTGGTCTTCTCAGTATCGGTAAGAACGGCGAGAGCGGTGGGTCGGGTCGGATCAAAAGCGAGGTGTGCATACTCAAGGCGCTGAGCGGCTTTATCGCCTTCTGCTCTCTGCAGTATTCCCTGCATGAGCGTTGGAGCTTTGCCTGCTGGCGGGTTGCTGGAAGCCAGCGTGAAAGACGAATCCGCACTCGAAGCCGGGTTTCCAGGCCAAGGCTTCTGGGAACTATTATCTCCAACAGTTCCGTCAATGGGCTTCTTGCTTTGAATACGAGTCTCTACTGGATCTGCCTTCTGTATACCGACGTTTGACATTGAGCCATCACCAGTCACACGAGCCATAACAATATCCTCCGTACCGCGGCAGCCGTTAGCACCTGCAGCTCTACAGCAGTTCGAGGGGGCGCGCCAAGACTCGATGGTCAGATTGAAGAAATCAGGGTGAGTGCAGAGCGTCATCGACCATCTGCGCTTCACGCGGTAAAGCGAAGAGCCATAAGTCGATACATCCGGTAAACGAGAATCGGATTGAAGTTGCAGTGATTGAGTACTGAGACGAAGTCAAAAACATCGAGGAGAAACGCATGCGACTCTTGGGAAAAGACATCACACCTTCAAAAGTAATGGCCTACGTCGGTGAGCGTTTAAGTGCACGCGGGTTAGCCATGCCGCCCGAAGTTCCCTTTGGCACCGAAGGTGTCGAAGCTCGCGTAGACCCGTTTGTGTTTCATTTGCAGGCACTCGAAGCGAATGCCGACTCGACGAAAGCGCTCCCGCTTGAGACACATCGCGATGGCGTGTCTGGCCGCGCTGTGGTGTTGGCAAAAAAGATTTTTCGTGGTGCGGGCCAATTGTTCATCAATGAGACACTGGGCCGTCAGCGTGTCTTTAATGGCCACGTGCGTGACTCGTATGCGCAACTGTCTGCCGAGCTCATTTTGTTGCGCAAAAAAGTGACTGAACTCGAAATGGCTAAACATCCTTCAGCGGGCTCGGCGCTCATCGTCAATGACAAGAGGGCCAAATCGGCCCCCCAAAAGCCAAAGCGAAACAAGTCGCTCTAAACAGTCTCTGTCGCCCCGTGGCATTTCTTGTACTTCTTGCCACTACCGCACGGACAGGGGTCATTGCGCCCGACTTTAGGCCCTTCGCGCACAATGGTTTTCTGTTCGATGCTCTTGGGTTCGACTTTGCCTTCTTCGTTGGCGCGCCCTTCAACAGCCTGTCTGGCGCGCTGTTCCATCACCCGCCTCAGACGCTCAGCATCTTCATTCGCATCGCGCGGTTGAGCTCGCATGATTTGACTGACGAAGGTGCTCTTGATGCTGCCCAGCATGCGAATGAAGCCTGAGTAACCTTCTTTCTTGTACTCAACCTTCGGGTCTTTCTGGCCGTACCCACGCAGACCGATGCCTTGGCGCAGATGGTCCATCGCCAGCAGATGGTCCTTCCACAGTTGGTCGATGGTGGCCAAGTAACGCAACTGACAAAACCGATACCAGTCTTCGCCGTATTCTTTTTCGCGGTCGACGAAGAGCTTCTCTACGCGTTGGTAAATCTGCTCTTGCAACCCCTCAGTGGTGCCGTCAGGTTGAAAGCTCATCTCTTGATTGAAGATGGCTTTCACTTCTGCCGAGAGCGCCGTGAGATTCCAAGCAGCTGGGTTTTTTGAAGCCGCATACGTGTCAGTGAGCCCGACGATGGCGTCTTCAACGGCATCGAGTACCAGCTCTCTAAAGTCAGCCCAAGACACCTTCTTCTCGCTGCGCGACTTCACGCGCGTCTTCTTGTCTTCGGTAAATTCAATCAGCGGCACTTCGGCGCCCGCGGCGAGCACCTGACGGCGCAAACCATAGATGGTGCGACGCTGCTGATTCATCACGTCGTCATATTCAAGAAGGTTTTTACGCATGTCGAAGTTGTGACCTTCGACGCGTTTCTGCGCATTCTCGATGGCCCGCGAAAGAAGCGAGTGTTCGATGACCTCGTCTTCTTTCATGCCCATCGTTTCCATCAAATTGGTGATGCGCTCTCCACCGAAGATGCGCATCAAATCGTCTTCGAGTGACAGATAAAACCGGCTCCCACCCGGGTCACCCTGACGACCTGCTCGGCCACGGAGCTGGTTATCGATACGTCGCGATTCATGACGCTCTGTACCTAAAATGAAAAGCCCACCTAACCCGCGGACTACGTCACGTTCGGCTTCGCACTGGCTCTTAAACTTCGCGAGCGCACTTTCATAAGCTGTTTCCCACTGGAATTTGGCCGTCGCAAACTGCGCTTTGGCAGCCTCGTCTGCAGCCGCCTCACCCGTGACTGGAGGCTCAACCGGTGCAGGCCCCGCCGAGCCCTTGGCCAGATTTTCTGCATTGCCTCCGAGCAAGATGTCGGTACCGCGGCCTGCCATGTTGGTGGAAATGGTGACAGCGCCTCTACGACCTGCTTGCGCGATGATGTCAGCTTCCCGCGCGTGATTTTTAGCGTTGAGCACCTCATGAGGCACGCCTGCAGCCTTGAGGAATTTCGAAAACACTTCTGACTTGTTGATGGAAACCGTACCCACCAACACCGGCTGTCCGGCGGCATGAATCTTCTTGAGCTCTTCTGCAGCCGCTTCGAATTTCGCCTTCTCAGTTTTGTACACCACGTCATCAACGTCTTTGCGCACCATGGGTTTATTGGTGGGCACGACGCGAACATCGAGGTTGTAAATTTTGGCAAACTCTTCGGCTTCAGTGTCGGCCGTGCCCGTCATGCCGGCCAACTTTGAATACATGCGGAAGTAATTCTGAAACGAGATGGTGGCCAGCGTCTGATTTTCGTTTTCGACGGTGACGCCTTCTTTGGCTTCGATGGCTTGATGGAGGCCGTCGCTCCAACGTCGACCCGGCATGATGCGGCCGGTGAATTCGTCGACGATGAGTACTTCGCCTTCTTTCACCACATAATCGCGGTCGCGCTTGTAGAGCGTATGCGCCCGCAGCGCTTGCTCGACGTGATGAAGCGTCTCGAGTTCTTCAGGCGCATAGAGGTTGTTGATCTTAAGTCGAAGCTGAAGCTTCTCGATGCCCGCGTCGGTCAACATCACCGAGCGCGCTTTTTCGTCGATTTGGTAGTCCTGCTCGGGAACCAACCCGTAGATGACTTGGTCAACTTTGCCGTAGAGCTCGGTGCTGTCTTCAGTGGGGCCCGAGATGATGAGCGGCGTGCGCGCTTCGTCGATGAGAATCGAGTCGGTCTCGTCGACGATGGCGAAATTGAGCTCGCGTTGAACGTAATCGCTCAAGCGAAACTTCATATTGTCGCGCAGGTAGTCGAAGCCGAATTCGTTGTTTTGCCCGTAGGTGATGTCTGAGTGGTACGAGGCTTGGCGCTGCTTGTCTGACAAGTCGTGCAAAATACAACCGGTGGTCATGCCTAAAAATCGATAGACCCGGCCCATCCATTCCGCGTCGCGGCGGGCGAGGTAGTCGTTGACGGTGACGACGTGCACTCCGCGACCTGAAAGGGCGTTCAAGTACGTGGGCAGAGTCGCGGTCAGCGTCTTGCCCTCGCCGGTGCGCATTTCGGCGATGCACCCTTGATGCAGAAACATGCCGCCTATCATCTGCACGTCGTAGTGCCGTTGCCCCAGCACGCGTCGACCGGCTTCTCGCGTGAGCGCGAAGGCTTCGAAAAGCACGTCGTCGAGCGATTTACCGTTGCTTACTTCGTTCTTGAGACGAGCCGTTTCACGAGCAAAATCTTCATCTTGCAATGCCCGCATCTTGGTTTCGAGCTCGTTGATGCGAGCCACCTTCGGCAAGGTCTTTTTGAGCTCACGCTCGTTCTTCGTACCGATGATCTTCTTGAGAACCCACTCGATCATGACCAGCCTTCTTTCGGAAACGGGCGCCGATTGCCACACAAGAAATCAGGCCGGCGCAACAAGTTAAGCACTGGCACGCCAGACGCAAATCTGACCCATCATAAAGGCGGGTTCTTTTAGCGATGCCAGTCGATGGCGCCTCGGCCACTGCGCTCGAGCAGGGTATTGACCGTTTGAAAGGGGTGATCTCTGCGAATCGCCTCGAGAAATGATTTGCCCGTGAGCGGCGAAGGGTGGGGCGTGGCGACGATGGTGTGCTTGGTGGTGTCGACGATTTTGTCCGCCATCATCCGGGCCTGGGCTCCGAAGCACAAAAAGACGATGGGTCCACGCTCTTCGTTCACCGTCTTCAAAATCGCTTCAGTAAAAGGTTCCCAACCGCGTTTTCGATGCGAATTGGGCTCACCCTTCCGAACCGTCAACACCGTGTTGAGCAGGAGCACGCCTTGCTTCGCCCAGGGCGTCAAATCGCCACTTGTCGGCTTGGGGAAGCCCAATTCGAGAGTGAGTGCCGCATCAATATTTCGCAGCGACGCGGGTATTTTTTGGCCCTTGGCGACAGAAAAAGCAAAGCCATTGGCTTGGCCCGGAGTCGGGTAAGGGTCTTGGCCTAAAATCACCACTTTGACACCTGAAGGCGGCATCTGTTTGAGCGCTGCAAAAATTTCGTCGCGCGGAGGGAAGACCGCGCTTTGAACCTCCTCAGCGGCCAAAAATGTTTCCAGCTGTTGAAACGATGCAGCGGCAAGCGACTCTTTCAGTCGATTTTTCCAGGCGGAAGGAACCAACGAAGACAATGAGACAGCGCGTTGTTTCTTTTCTGTCTGGGGTGTCGGAGCAACGGCAATGGCAAAAGACATGGGAAGGCACCGTACAACACTCGGTGCTCTGTGCTACCGGCTCTGCTTATGAAGAAGGGAAATCAGCGACAGCATAAAGAGCGCGACACGTGGCATGTGTCTCCGGAGCAACGCCGCGCGTCCGCTCCCAAAGTCGAACCTCCCAAGCGCATCAAAGTGCCTGCGATGCCTCAAGTCACCTTGGTGCCTGAAGAGGGCTCCTGGCTGTGGACCTGTCGAGCTGGTTTTGAAGCGCAGCTGTATGAAGAATTGGCGTGGGGAAAAAAGAGCCCTGTGCTGTTGGGGCCGGCGTTAGTTGCTTCAGCTCCTTTTACGGGCGAGAACCCGTTGCCACAGCCACCCGCTTTTGCGCGCATGGGGTTTTTGATTGCTGACGTGGTGCGCACACCTGTTGATGCAGCGGCGGCCTTGCCTGATCAACCGACTTTGGTGCAAGTCTGGGTGCCCGACACCGACGTCGCCAACGCTCGTGCAGGCGAAGCGAGCGCTTGGGCCGACACCATCGCAGCCATTCGAGAGGACGAAGGGTTGACCGACCCAGAGACACCTTGGAAAGCGTCGGAAGGCGGCGCGTGGCTGGGCCAAATCTGTCTCATCGGCCCGGGAGTGGGCGTGGTGGGGCGAGTGCGTGCTCGTGAAGCGCTTTCACTTTCTGCCGGAGGTCGGGCTCGAATGAAGCGCAGTGAGGCGCCTTCTCGCGCAGCGATGAAACTCGATGAGGCTCTTGATTGGTATGGAGTGAGCCCGGGACGAGGCGACCTCTGCGTTGATTTAGGCAGCGCTCCCGGCGGGTGGACGCGGCGATTGGTCGAACGCGGGGCTCGCGTGTGGAGCGTCGACCCGGCCAACCTTTCCCCCGATGTGTTGAAGCTCAGTCGAGTCAAACACTTCAAAGAAAGTGCCTTCGATTTCGCCCCTGATGAGCCCATCGACTGGCTCTTCTGCGACATGGCGTGGAGACCATTGGAAGTCGCACAGTTGCTGGGGAAGTGGGCTCGCAAAGGCTACGCGGCGCAATTGGTGGCAAACATCAAGTTGCCAATGAAAGACAAGCTCCCGACTCTGTTCCGCATACGACATGTGCTGCAGGACGCGGGGTGGAAGCAATTGCGAATGCGGCAGCTCTACCATGACCGCGATGAAGTCACCGTCACCGGGCGACGCGTTTGAAATGGACCCGCTTGCACTTCAGAAACTTCGACGGATCGCCGCGACGTCGATCTTTCGCATCTTCATCATCGCGTCGAACACACGTTTCGCAGCAGCCGGGTCGGGGTCTTTCATTCCAACGGTCAGCGCTACGGGCGTGATCTGCCACGACAAGCGGGAAAACTTGGAGGTGGTGTGGAGGGAAGGCTGAGTACCGATTGCCTTTGAGCCGGGGATTGGGGCAATGGTGGGGGAGGGATACGGTTGAGGAAGGGGCCGATGGGCAGCTGCAGGCGAAGAGGTGCCGCGGGTCGTGTGAACTCGCATTGAGCGCAACCATCGAGGATGGGGCTGCTGAGCCTGGTAGGAACAGACGGGACCCCGCATGCTGCCCGAAAAAATCGACCGATATGGTCTCGCCGCTTGTTCGTTCAGCGGGCTACGACTTCTGCCTTGACCTTCCCTGAATCACAGAGCACGGACTACCCGTGGAAACAGGCCATTGCGCAGCATGGTCGCCGCGTTGTCGTGGCTTTGCTAGCTCGCGGCATCGCTCTGCATGATGCTGAGGAGTTTGCACAGGAAGCCTGGGCGCGCCTCATTGCTCAGCGTTCGCAAGGTCAACTCGCCTACATAGAACTCCCGGGGCTGGCCATTCGTCAGGCTTTGTTTCTCTTGAGCGATGCGCGGCGGGAGCGGGTGCGCGACAAAGAGACCTCCTTCGAGTTGGTCATCGATTCGCCGGGCCCTGATCTGGAACGCACAATTGCGGCGCGACAAGGTTTAGAACGGGCACAGAGAGCGTTAGAAGAGCTTGGCCCGCGAGCGAGAGAAGTCTTCGACTTTGTTTATCGACACCCGGAGGTCAGGCATGAACAGGCAGCAGCAACGCTCGGGTTATCGACACAGCGGTTGCGACAGACCTTGTGCGAAGTTCGGCAACGCCTTCGCGCCGCGATGAAGGAGACGCCATGATCGATCAGCACCTAGATGATTCCATCCTCGACGCCTTTACGGGCGGAATGAGTTCGAGGCAGGAGGATGAACGTGTCTCGTCCCACATAAAGGTTTGCGCGCACTGCGCCGAGCGCCTGATGCAGTTCGCGAAGGCCGAGGAGGCGATTGAAGGCATCGCTCGTTCGAGGCCGGCTGGGGGAAGAGCCAATTCGACTCGTCCATCCCTGTCGCGACGTTCTCACCGCCTCACGCTTGGCGCAGCGCTGATCGCATCAGCCGCCACGCTTGCCGTGTTCGTGACGTCGACGCTGAAAGAGCAGCGGGTTGAGTCTCAGAGTGCAGACGCAATTCCCGCGGTCATTTGTCCCGATGGCCCCGACCAGCACGAGTGCGTGGCCGCCACGCATAGGCAGGGCCTCATCGTCGACTACCCCAGCTCTGCGGGGCCACCATTGCTCGGTGCTGCTCCTCTCTTGGTACGCGAATGGGAACTCGAATGAGATCCCTCCGGGCAACCATCGTCTTGTCAGTCTTCCTCAGTCTGGGGCCCTCTGTGCTCGCGGGGACACTTTCGGAGCTGCGCGGTTGGTCGTTCGAGGGCGAAGACCGCACGGCGTTCATCATCCTTCGAGACAGGACGGTAAGGCATGGAGGCACAGCCGCGGCGAAGATCTCCTCAGTAGGTGAGCCGAAAGGATACGGCGCGATCATTCAATCTGTCGAAGCCATGAAGTACGCAGGCAAGCGGGTGCGCTTCACGGCATGGGTCAAAACTGCAGACGTGACGCGATTTGCGGGCTTGGTGATGCGGGTCGAAGGAAAGCGGCCGGGTGACACCCTCGCGTTTGATAACATGCAGGATCGACCTCTGCGGTCATCCGCTGGCTGGAGACAGCACGAAGTTGTTCTCGATGTGCCTGCGAATGCCAGCCGGTTTCACATTGGCGTGATGCTCTCTGGGAAGGGCACGGTCTGGCTGGACGATGGCAAAATCGAGGTCGTCGACAACTCGGCCCCGACGACAGGAAGCAAGAAGCCGGTAGGTCCGCGGAACAGCGATTTCGAGGAGTGACCGATATGCGCTCCACTCCCTTTCGTTCATTCGTCAGTTCGGCCACCGCCGACTCAATTGAAAGGATCAACCCCATGTTTCGTTTCCTCAGTGCAGCGCTGCTGTTGCTTTCATCCAGCGCAGGTGCAGCCGATATCCCTGGCTGGTTTCTCTCTGGCGGAGGACGCAAAAGCTACGAGAGCGTCATCGACAAGGAGATCAAGCATTCTGGAAAGTCGAGCGCCTTGCTCCAGCCAGGCCCGAAGGCCGCTGGCTATGGAACGCTGATGCAGGCGTTTACCCCATCGAACTTGCTCGGCAAGCGAGTCCGTCTGTCGGCATGGATCCGCACGGAAGGCACCACTGGCCGAGTGGATTTTTGGTCCCGTGTACAAGGCCCTGCGTCGCCAGCAGATGGAGAGGGCCTGGGCGGCGCGCACTACAATCTGCCGGAGAAGAGCGAGTGGACGCGCTACGACATGGTATTTGACGTTCACGGCCAGGCAATCTCGTTTCAGTTCGGCATTGGTCTCGATGGTCCAGGCAAAGTATGGATCGACGACGTTCGGATTGAGGAGGTTCCGAAGACGACGCCAATTGAAGATGGGCATCGCCACGAACCCGAGAACCTCGATTTCGAGAAGTAGATGCCAGCCTCACTCGATGGTCGTCTAGAGCGCCAAACAGGTTTGGTCATGCTGCAGCGTGTATGTTTTCCCGCTGATGGCGAGCCAGAGTTTCGAGGTTTTGGATGGTTGAAATTCGAAGAA
>JAYUVR010000101.1:0-2142 GCA_043753955.1 Archangium sp.
GCGCCGACTCACACCCAGCATCTCAGCCGCCTTGGTTTGGTTGCCAGCGGTGACCTCAAGGGCTTCGAGTACTGCCCGCTTTTCTGCCGCTTCGCGCTCGTCACGCAAGTGAGAGCTCCCCGAGACGAGGTTGGGTTCTTCCACCCAAATCGAGCGATGGCCGCCAAGCCCCAATGCATCGGGCCCCAAGCGCCCATCGACACACAACAGAATGGCACGGTCGATGACGTTTTTGAGTTCACGAATATTGCCCGGCCAAGGCCAGGCACGAAGAGTCGAAATGGCCGATGCCGTCAATTCTGGCCTCGGGCACCCTTCTCGCTTGGCCGCGTCACTCAAAAATTGTTGTGCCAAAGGCTCGATTTCAAGCGGCCTTTCCCTCAATGGGGGAATGATCAGCGAGATGCCGTTGACCCGAAAGTAGAGATCAGCTCGAAAAACACCGCGTGACACTTCAGCTTCGAGGTCTCTGTTCGTTGCGAAGATAAAGCGAACGTCGATGGCTTCAGCGATGGTCGAGCCGACCCGAGTCACCTTGCGCTCTTCAAGTACGCGCAAAAGCTTCGCCTGAATCGACGCTGGCATCTCGCCCACTTCATCGAGAAAAACGGTCCCCCCTTGAGCGGCGGCCAAGAGACCTTGTTTCTGCTTGATGGCTCCGGTGAATGAGCCTCTTTCGTGCCCGAAGAGCTCACTTTCGAGCAATGACTCGTTGAGCGCTGCGCAGTTGAGACGCAATAAGGGCCCCTGCGAGCGCTTGCTGCGACGATGGAGCTCGCACGCCAATACTTCTTTTCCCACCCCGGTCTCACCGAGCAGCAACACGTTGATGCTCGAGGGCGCGATGCGATCGACCAATCGATACAAGGAAGCCATCGCATCGCTGCGCACCACAAACCCGTCTGATGACGCGCTCGACGATTTCGCACACGCGGCCAAAAGAAGGTCAGCTTGGGTCCCGTCGCGAGGAGCACTGGCCATGCTGGCCTGCACCCGCACGCCGCGCGCACGCAATCGGGTCGATATCTTTTCTACCAATGCGGCCGCTGCTTCCGGCCCTCGACCCTTCGCCAACACTTCAAACTGCTCAGGCCCAAAGGAGGCCACTTCATCGAGAGGCGAGAGCTCACTGGTCAGCGCTTCTTGCACCACACCCGGAGGCGCGATGATTTTCAAACGTAACACTGCAAACGGAGGTTTTGCTTGGTGAAGAAGTTCCACAAAACGCTGATGCGTGTGCAAGTTCCAAGGGCGCGTGTTGGCGAGGACGCCGTCGACTTGCAGCACCACCAAGCTGGTGCCGATTTCAATCGCATCACCTTCGCCTACTTTCACCTGCTCGTGAGGCGCCAACTGACGCCCGCGCACAGAAGTGCCATTGGCGCTCCCTAAGTCGACCAGCGTCACTTCTCCTGCATGCACCACCAATTGAGCGTGTCGTCTGGAAGCCGTGTTGTCGTCGAGGCGAATGCCGGCCTCGTCTGCGCGCCCTAAAATCACCGTACCTTCAGCCGGCAAAGCCACCCAGCTTGAACCTGTCTCGCCGACGATGACCACTCGCCAACGCACCAGCCCTTCGCTGTGCGCTTTCGAAGTCAGTCGAAGCGTTTCTTGATCAGACGTAGACATTTTTGCCGGAGTGTACACTTCAGAGACCTGATGCACGTCGATTCGATTGAGCAGAGAGATGGCCTTGCATTTGAGGGGCTACATATTTTTAGGAGTACGCAACGCCTTCACCGCGTACTGCACCCCGATGATGATCGCCACCAGCACGAAGAGCAACGTCACCCCCGTCGCCCCTCGGTAGAGCCGAAAACCGGCGATACCAAAGCAGGCCAAGGCAAACACCCAATGGCGCAGAAACAGCGGAACTGCTCGCACAGTTGAAAAGGCCCAGGCTCCTCCGAGAACGACCACCGCGACCCAGTCGATACCCACCATGGGAAAGTCTCCGCTCTTTTAGGCTTCGTTGGGCTGCTGCTCGCCGAGCTTTCCGGCGATGTCTCGAAAAGAACTGTGCGAGCGAATGAGAAAAAACAGCCCGAATGCAATCTGTTGAGCGATTTGAATCAGCCACAGCACGTTGGCAAAAGCGACGCCGCTCGATTTCACAATGCTCTGTGGCAGAAAAACACCCAT
>JAYUVR010000102.1:0-26455 GCA_043753955.1 Archangium sp.
GCCGACGTCGCTCCTGACCGACTGTACCGACTCACCCGAACTCAATTAGACAACACCGCCAAAACGGTGCTGGCTCCGTTATCGGGACCTCAAGCGAGCACGCTTCTTCCTCGCGACCCGCTGCAGACAAATTACGAATACGCAGCCAACCTCACCTTCAATACTTCGAACTTTGCGCCCCTCGTCACCTGGGCCGATGGCTGGTCAGCTTTGGCCAAGGCCAACCCCACCGCTGTCATCAATTGTTCAGCGAGTGACAGCGCGTGCCTCAACACGAAAGCGCGAGCGCTCTTGTCGCGCACGTTCCGAGGTAGTGCAGCTGCCGGCATCATCGACTCGACTGCCGCTTTCTTCGTCGAAGGCGTCGCCTCGGGAGGGTTGGCTCAAGCCACCAGCGAGCTCGTCTCGTTCGCACTCACTTCGCCCAGCTTCACCTTCCGAGATGAGGTGCGCAAAGACGCAAACGGAATGTTGTTGCCGGCATTGGCGCTGCAGAACGTGACCTACTCTTTGGCTGACGTTCCTCCTGAGGCTTTGGGTTTGAACGCTGACAACCCCGTTCCTGCTGCGAAGATGACACAAGACATATTGGCCTCTGCTCAAGCGCGAGAAAAACTGGCTCGCTTTTTTTCCACCTGGCTTGAAATCAAAGACCCTGCAGAATTTACCCTCGCGCCGACCGCGTACCCTGATTTTACCCCTCAAGTGGCCGCGGCTGCAGTGCAAGAAACCACGCGATTTCTTCAATTCCAAGCAAACCAACCTTCGCCCAGCTTGAAGGCGTTCACTCAATCAACCCAGTCTTTCGTTCCGAATACATTGGCACCTTTCTACGACCTTTCTCCATCGGGCAACGATGGAACCACCTTGGTGGAACTCGACCCCACCCACCGCCGCGGCCTCTTTACTCACAGTGCATTCTTAGCTTCTCACTCAGGCCCCACCACCACGCGTCTGGTGAAACGTGGCGTATTCTTTACTCGCAAAGTGATGTGTCTGGCATTGGGCTCACCGCCGCCGGGCACGATTCCCACCACCACGCTGCCCGGGAATACTGAACGTGAACGCATTGAAGGTTCAACCGGCAGCCAAGCCAAATGTATGGGTTGTCATCAGTACATCAACCCTTTTGGCTTCATGCTCGAAAACTACGACGCCACCGGCCGCTGGAGAACTCAAGATGAAGGCCACCCCATCAACACGAGCATCAGTGTGGCCTTTCTTGATGAAGGACCCTTCGAAAGCATTGACCCCATTGCATCGATGACTCGCTTCACCGAATCAAATCGATTCAAGCAGTGTTTCGTGCGGCAACTGTTTCGTTACTACGTCGGCCGCGATGAGTTGCCGGCTGACATTCCAGTACTCCGCGACATGTTCACCAGCTTGGCCAGCAGTGAGGAACAAAGCCTTTTACCGTTGCTTCAGCTCCTCGCCACTTCAGACAGCATGAACCGACGCAAGGTGACCCCATGAAACGAACACTCTCTGGAATGACTCGCAGATCTCTCATTCAACGATTTGGGATCTTGGGTTTCGCGTTGACTCCTATTGCCCGGGCAATGGGTTACATCGCGGGAGGTTCTTTCGTCGATGCGCCCCGTTTTGTGATGTTTTTCGTAGGCGGCTCGCTGCACCCCGCCTCTACCAACCCCGCTTCAATTTCTGCACTTTCGGGCACCCCCATTGCGCCGTTACAACCGCATTCACAAGACATCATCTTATTCAAAGACATGAGCATTCATGGTGGCTCTGTCAAAAGTGACGGGTACCAAGAAGAGCATGGCGCCGGGCTCTTAGGCTGCGTGACTGGTGATGCGATTCACTATTCAAAAAATGACTCGTATTACGCATACACAGACCACGAGTCGATCGACATTGCCATCGCCAATCACTACAAAACTGTGCCTCGACTCGCGGGCATTCCCATTTCAAGTCTGCACGTGGGTGCTGGAGCTCATTCAGACGCAGACAGCGTGGGGTTGGGCCAACGCTTCATTTCCTACCGCAATCGTCAAGCTGGCGACACGCAGTATGGGAATGCCATCGTTCCCGTTCAAAGCCCGGGTCAGGTCTACGACACGCTGGTTCAACGAATAAATACCATTTGTTCGAGCAATTCGAATCAACCCAACACGGAAGTCGAGGCGCAGCGCGCCCTTCTTCTGAGAAAACAACGGCTCACCAATCTCCGCGCGGCAGATATCCAACAAGCCAAAATAGCTTTGGGTCTGGATTCTGAACATTCGCGAAAACTCGATGGCATGCTCGAGGGTTGGCGCGACGTTGAGTCTGTGACTGCAGCGCAACTGGCTGCCCTCGATGGAGGAACATCAGGTGGCGGCGGCTCTCAGGCGTGCCCTACCACCAGCAAGCCTACCGGTGATGGTACCAACCTGTTCAATACAGACACCCTCTCACCAATTCACGATTCGATGACTTCGCTCATCAAGTTAGCCTTTGAGTGGGACCTCACTCGGGTTGTGGCGTTTACGCTTTCGGGTGCGTCGAGCGGTCAGACGGCTCCCAAGCGCGGGGTGACTCAAGCCCATCACAGTTTGGAACACAGCAATAACGTCGCCGGGCTCAACATCATGGGCACGTATTACAGTGAGAAATTTGCCAACCTCTTGGCTGCACTCAAGGGCATCGATGACGGCCAAGGGCAGACGGCGCTGTACAACAGCTCAGTCATCATGGGCATGGAATGCTGGAGCAACAGCTCGTCTGGCCATTTCCTCACCAACATTCCTTTCATTCTTGCAGGGCAAGGCGCGGGCAAGTTTCAAACCGGCCGCATCGTCAACGCGAGTGGGCGGAGCAACAATGACTTGTTGCTCTCGGCCCTGCATGCGTCAGGAAACCCCGTTTCTACATTTGGGTTGGCCAGTCTGTGCAAGGGACCCATTGTGTAAAGGACGTAAAAGAATGGCATGAGCACATCTTGTCGGCGCGGTTGAGATAGACAATCGTAAGACCGTGTCAAAACCAGCGCTCAAACACGCTACGTACGAAGATCTTCAGCGCCTACCGCCTGAGTTAAGGGGTGAAATCATTGATGGCGATTTGTACGCGCGGCCGAGGCCTGCCACTGCTCACATTCGGGTGGCCAGCAATCTTGGCGGAGAGCTGTACAACCCATTTCACCGAGGCCGCGGTGGACCCGGAGGATGGTGGATTTTCGACGAACCTGAAGTTCATCTCGGACGTCACGTGCTCGTTCCTGATTTAGCGGGATGGCTCAAAGAAAATCTCAAGGAAGATCCCGAAGCGAAGTTTTTGAGCCACCGACCCGATTGGGTCTGCGAAGTGCTTTCACCTTCCACTGCATCCATCGACCGCATCAAAAAGTGGCGGGTGTATGAAAGCAGCGAAGTACCTTGGATGTGGCTCATCGACCCAGCGGGGCGCACGCTCGAGGCATTTGAGCGTACAGGCGATGCGTACACTCGTCTGGGAACGTGGGGCCCGAAAGATACCCCCAAGGTCCGACCCTTCGACGCATTGGAATTGGAGCTGGATGCGATTTGGGGCGATTACCCCGCAGACCCTTGACCGTGTTTATTCCAGCTGGAGGCCGCAGTCTGCACAGGCACCTGCCTGAAGTGGACCTGCAAAACTGCACGCTGGGCACCGGAGTTCACCGTCAGGAACAGCCGATTGCTCAACCGTCGCGAACTTCACCGTACCTTCGCGTTCAAGTGCAGCGAGCCACTGTGCTTGCATCAATTCAGACACTCGAGGCACGTCTTCTTGACGCACCAACAGTTGAAGTTTCGAACCACACCCACACGCACCCCCGCAGCACGCTTTGGGAGGGGGTTTCGCCAATTCAACCTCAATGTTTTGCGTTTGAAGGTGCCGCTCGAGCTCACGCATTTGAGGCAATGCGCCTTCCATGTAAGGAACCCATTCTGTGCTCATGAACCTTTTGTCTCCTCGCGAGAATCGATGCCTTGCCACACTTGTCTCGCCGGAACACTGACCAATTGATGTTCAGGCAGCCAAATGCCCGTGAGCGCTTTCCCATACACGCAGCCCGTGTCGAGACCCGTCGCATAGCGGTACTGCTGTAGGCCACGAAGGGCATCGTGCCCAAAGATGACATGCCGAGGCCCAGGCCAACGAGAAGCCCAGGGTACCCCTCCGTCGACTCGCATCGACGCATGCCCTTCAGCATCAAGCGAACGAATATTGAGCAATACATGTCTGGGTTGCCGCGCAAGTTCAACGGAAGGAATTAAACCCGCGTGCACCACTAAGACATTGAGCTCGGGAAAGTCGAGCCATAATGGGAGCTGCTCCAAATACACCCAATCATCTTCACGCAAAGTTTTGGCGACTTGAGCGTGATGCGACTTTTGAGAATGACCTGCGCGCACATCAAGCAAATGCGCGTCGTGATTGCCCAAGACAGCGAGTGCCTTGAGTTCTCTGGCTCGCTGCACCACGCCGGCCGAGTCAGGGCCTTTGGCAACCAAATCGCCGACCAATACCAGGCGATCACTTGAGGTCCAACCGGCGACTTTGAGCAGATCTCCCAACTCGTCAACGCACCCGTGTACATCACCGATGAAAAGAGTGCGAAGCACGGCGCTACTTTAGACCTCGCTGGCCTTCTTGAAAAACGTCTGTTGGTAGTACGCCAATTCGCCAATCGAAGCGCGGAGATCTGCCAATACCGTATGGCTGGCGTCGACTTTCGACCGCCCTGGGGCATTTGGGAACCATGCCTTGGTGATAATTTTCAAACTCGAAACATCGACCATTCGGTAGTGCAGCGCGCGATCAAAGCCAGGCATGTAACGGCTGATGAATGAGCGGTCCGTATGAATCGAATTGCCGCACAAAATGCCTTCGCCGTAATCGCAATGCGAAAGCAAAAGCTTGGTGGCTTCTTTTTCGGCAGTGCGCAGGGACATGTCAGACTTCTTCACCCGCTCGAGCAACCCATTCTTGGTGTGCATTTCTTTGACGAAGGGTTCCATGCGGTCGAGGGCCTCGTTCGGTTGCCAGACGGCCGTTTCCCACTCGGCGATGGGTTTTAGGTCAGGGCCAGTCACCACCAACCCCATTTCAATGATGACGTTGCTGGTGGGGTCAAGGCCCGTCATTTCTAAATCACACCATACGAAGCGAGGCTCTGGGGTCATATGAAGGACACTTAGACGAAGTCACCCTTGGCCGCGAGCGGTCAGTCAGTGCTACGCAAGGCCGGGTGGACGCCCAGACTCTCATTGCCAAGCTCCAGTCAGACGCAGCTGACTCTCTTTCGACCCTTTGCGTAGAAACCACGCTGTCGACTCCGTTGACGACATTGTTTCCACCTTCCACCTTCCATCCGAATCTGCGCCGCATTTTGCTCGCTTGGCTCGAATCGGCTTCTGCAGTCACCTTGTTGACTTCAGTGACCGAGGCCGTCATCGCCCAGCTCCAGTCTGAGGGGGGTACCCTCAAAGACGTGGTGCCCACGGCACTGCGGCACGCTGCACGCGAGGTGTTGGGGCGCCCCTACACGGCAGATCGCAAAGTTGTTCTGACCATCATCGATACCGCTCCGACGCGCGACCTGGTGCGCCAACTGCTCTTCGATGCCGTGGTGGCCTTCGGGCGCAAAGCGAGTGCGCCTGTGGCCCAGGTGGCACGGGGCCTCGGCTCACTCGCGAAGTTGGCTGGCGACACGGTGAAGTCTCGCACCGGAGGCCTAGGTACGCTCATGGGTGCAGTCAGTGGCGAAGTCGAACGTCAGCTTGAAAAACGCGCTGCAGAATTTGTCGATGCGGCTCTGGCCGGTGTGCTTGGGCAATTGGCCGATGTGGTGTCTGACCCGCGTCGCGTCGCCGAGGCCGCTGAACTGCGCATCGCCTTTTTTGATGGAATGCTGCAACTGACCGGGCCTCAATTGGCCCGAGAGCTCATCAACTTAGACCTCTCTGGGGTGGTCGAAATCGTTCGTACGGGCCTCAAACGGCACCTCGCCACTGAAGAATCAGATGCCCAGCTCGCGGCCATGTCTTCTTTTCTCTTCGAACGGCTCGGCCACCGCTCGCTCGGCGACGTACTCACCGATTTGGGGTTGCTTGAAATGGCTCGAGAACTGGCTTCAGCGCAGCTGGCGAAGCGCATTCGAGCCGTCGCGCTCACCCCTGAATTTTCAACCTGGTTGAGTGCGTTGCTCGCCAGCTGAAGCGGTGTCGACGAGCGTGGCCGTGCTTCCGAGCATTTCGAGCGTAGTGCCCGCGGCCAGAAAATCACGGTGCACGTAGCCCAAGGCCAAGTTCTGAGCGTATTTCACGCTCTTCACCACCGAAGTAATCCACCCTACTTTCCGCTCGCCGACTTTGAGTTCGGTCTTGAACGCCGGCTCTGCACTGCCCACCAACAACCTCACCAATTTCTTGTTCATCTGCCCTCGATATGTGGCGCGGGCGATGACTTCCTGACCGATGTAGCAGCCCTTCTTATAGTGAATGGCGTGTTCCAAATTCGCCTCGAGCGGAATGGTGACTTCGGTCATGTCTACCCCAAACTGCGGCACCCCTCGTTCCACCCGCAGCACCTGCATTGTGGCTAAAGACAATCGCGGCACGGCATTGAGTGTGGCCAGCGCCTCATTGACTTCTTCGCGTTTCACCAACACATCGAGCCCGCCCAAGAGAGAAACCAGCCGCCCCTCGGTCTTGAGCCCGCTGTTTTCAAGCACTTCTGCAGCCCGAGGGCCGACCAAAGCGAGGGCCGCCAACTCAGGAGCATCATGAATCTCAGCCTCTTCGCTGATGAGATATTTGCCCAAAAAGGCCGAAACTGTGGGCCCGCGCCCAGGTTCAGTATCGACAATGAAGTCGTTTTCTCGCCGCAGCACGCGCACATCGGCCACCATCGAGCCTTTTACCGTCAACATGGCGGCGTAACAGCTGCTCCCCACAGCGAGGCCTTCAACATCGTTGGTGACCATGCCTTGCAAAAAACTCGAGGCATCTGGCCCGGTAATTCGCAGCTGTTGCCGCAGAGAGGCATCAAAAACCCCATACGCGTCGATGGCCGCCCGATACTCTGATTCCACCGCTTCTACGACTGACATGACCACCTCTTAGGTACACCGCTATATAAGGCTGGGGCGTGTCTAAGCCATCGAACCCGTCCGTTCCCTCCCCTTCTGCGCTGGCCACCCTGCTGTTGAGCTCAGGAGGATTGGTCGCGTTGGCCGTCTACCAATGGTTCGAACTCCTTGAAGTGCGAGCCGGAGGCGTACCTTCATGCGCCATCAACGACACCTTCAATTGTGCCTCGGTGTGGAACTCGCCCTTCGCACACGCCGTGCATGAGTACCTCGGCATTCCCGTAGCTGGGCTGGGCGTCTTGTGGGGGTTGGTCGCTTTCAGCTTGAGCCTCATGTTACTCAAACGGGGCGGAAGCATCTTCGCAGCAGCGGTGAAAGGGTGGGCCCTCGCGGGGTTGCTTTCGTGTGTAGCGTTTGGGGTGGCTTCGATGCAGGCACACGCCGTCTGCCTCACCTGTTTGGGCACGTATGTCTTGGTGATGGGCTTTGCGATGGGTGCCTTTGTATTGCTTGGTAAACCCGTTCTTCCCCCCATGAGTGCACTCATTCCGGGCACGGGCTGGGCGTTGGTGCTTTCCGTCGCGGCGTACTTTGCGCTGCTTTACCCCGGTTCTAAGACACCAAAAGGCAGCGAGCCGTCGCTGCCGACCTTGAACGAAGGAGAACGAAACGACTTCGACGCCATGCTGGCGGCCGTGCCAGAGCAACAGAAATTGGCCGCGAGTTGGGCTCGTGCACAATGGAAGGCAGCGCCAGTTCGAGATGTCTCGGCCTTTCCGGTACACGCTCGAAAAGGCAGCGCAGATGCGCCTTTGAAGGTGGTCGAGTTCACCGACATCTTGTGCTCACATTGTGCGCAGCTCGAAGAGGTACTTCATGAACTTGAGCAGCTGGCGCCAGAAGCAAACTATTCCATCGAGGCCAGGTACTTTCCGCTGGTGATGGGAGAATGTGCTTCGCCGCTCAAAGGCTCTCCGACAGATCACATTCGATGCCTGGGAGCACGAATGCAAATCTGCGCTGAAAAGAGCCCCTCTTTTTCGAAGATGCGACGGGAATTGTTTCAGAACCAAACACACCTCGACGAGACGTTGATGTTCACCATCGCCAGCCGGCACGGGCTTGAGACAGAGACGCTGAAGACTTGTATTCAATCTCCTGAAACTGCCACTCGCCTCGCCGAAGACATCGCCTACGCGAAAAAGTTCGGCATCGAAGGCACGCCTCTTCTGCTTCTCAATGGCAAGGTGGCTCCTTTCTCCCCGGTGTTTCTCGTGGGCATGGCGATGTCTCAAGGTGACGCTGATGCGCCGTATTTTTTGAAGCTCCCTCCGCCTCCTGTTCCGTGAGGTTCTTTTTCACGTGAGCGACGACAAGAAGCCTTTCAATAACCCGTTTGGAGCTTTAGGGAATCTTCGTGATGCGCTGCCTCAAGGCAGACTTCAAGTTCAACGCGAGCCCAAACACACCTCACCTGCGCGAGCAGTGGTGCGAATCGAACGCAGCGGGAGACGGGGGAAAGAAGTCACCGTCATCGAGCATTTGGAACTTCCCGTCGAGCAACGCGAGCTCTGGTTGAAGGAACTCAAAGCGGCTTTCGGCTGTGGCGGCAGCGTAGAAGGAGCCGCCCTGGTGCTGCAGGGAGACCTGCGCGCTCGGTCAGGGAAATGGCTCGAAGCGCACGGCGTCAAAAAAGTCACTCTTTCCTAGGGCGAACGACTTAGTCGCGGTCACCCCTTTGAGCAGTTACACTTGCCAAATCTGACAAGGCGTATCTGCACCACGGGGGGTTGCTAAAACATGGGTGAACAAGCCGTAGGCATGATTGGCAGCATGGCCACAGTCGGGTTGCTCAGCGGCAAAGAGCAGAACGGCCGAATTGAGAAATTCTCGCCCTATGCCTCGTCAATCTTGTTGGCTGTGCAAGGCTCAGGAACAATTTCGTTGCGCACCGACGAAGTTGCATATGTTTCTTTTCACAAACAACCTGATGACAAGCCCAAAGCTCACGCAAGTGCGGGTTTGGTTTCACTCAAAGTGCATGTCGCTGGCGGAGGCTCATTCTTAATTAAGACGATGCTCGCGGCCACTTCGAGCACCTTGGGGTTCTACGCCACGCCCGTCGACGCCACTTCGCCCGTTCGCGAGTTCTACTTTTTTTCTCGCGGAGTCAACGCACGCGAAAACATTGAAAGCATTGGGGCGATGCTGGTGAAAGACGGTGTCGTCAGAGCTGACGGCCTGGCCCGCGGCATCGATGCGCAACAGGCAGACCGAGTCGTACCCATCGGGCAAATTCTCCTTGAGCAAAACAAGATTGAACCCAACGCTTTAGAAGAAGCCGCTGCGCTCCAAAAAAGAAAACGACTGCGCATTGGTGAGGTGTTGATTGAAGCGGGCTTGGCCACTGCGAAAGACATTGATTTTGCCTTGGCAGAACAGAAACTTCGCCGGGGTCGCCGTTTGGGCGAAGTATTGGTCGAGCTGAAATTGGTCAATGAAACCGACTTGGCGCTTACCTTGGCCAAGAAGTTTCATATTCCCTTCATCAGTCTCGATGACTATCCGATGAAGGCCGCGGCAATGAGTGAGGTGTCAGCTGAGCTCCTTGAGAAGCACATGTTTTTGCCTCTCGACAGCGATGAGAAGAGTTTCACTATCGCCATTTGCGACCCCCTCGACACCGACACACCAGACACACTGCGCTTTCAGTTGAAGAAACGAATCATCGAAGTGATGACTACGCCTTCACAGCTTAAAAAGTACCGAGCAAAACACCGAGAAGCCGAAGCGAGTGGCTTCAAAGACATGAACGTTTTGCTCAAACAACTTGAGTCCGGCGACGCTGGAGTGCGCAGCGGTCAAGACGACGCAGACGACGAAAAGCTCGCGCGCGAAGCCAATGCTGACAGCACGGTCATCAAACTCGCCAATCAAATCATCATCGACGGTATTCGAACCGGCGCGTCGGACATTCACGTTGAACCTTCAGGCAAAGAACGAACCACGTCGGTGCGATTTCGTGTCGATGGCGACTGTCAGATGTACCAAGAAATTCCCTCGAATTTGAGACTGCCGCTGGTGGCGCGACTGAAAATCATGGCCTCGCTCGATATTTCTGAGCGACGCCGCCCTCAAGACGGAAAAATAAAATTTCGGCTTCCCACCAAAGACATTGAATTGCGCGTAGCGACCATTCCCACCGTCAATGGGAACGAAGACGTGGTGATGCGTATTTTGGCGGCTTCCAAGCCAGCGCCACTTGATCAAATGGGGTTGAGCGATCGCAATTTCAGCGAATTTAATGCCCTCATTCGAAAACCCTACGGCCTCATTTTGGTGGTGGGCCCGACAGGCTCAGGCAAAACAACCACGCTCCACAGCGCCTTAGGGGCCATCAATACCGTCGACTTGAAGATTTGGACTGCGGAAGACCCGGTGGAAATTACGCAACCGGGCCTACGGCAAGTGCAGATGAATTCAAAAATCGGTTTGACCTTCGCCACGGCGATGCGCGCGTTTCTTCGGGCTGACCCAGACGTCATCATGGTGGGTGAAATGCGCGACCAAGAAACAGCGCAAACGGGCATCGAAGCCTCATTGACCGGCCACTTGGTATTTTCAACACTGCACACCAACAGCGCACCGGAAACCATCACTCGGCTCCTTGATATGGATCTCGACCCCTTCAGCTTTGCCGACGCTTTGCTGGGGGTTTTGGCCCAACGACTGGCACGCAGTCTGTGCAGTGATTGCAAAGTCGCCTACCACGCACCTCAAGAAGAACTTGATGTCCTCATCAGCGCTTACGGTGGCGACGCGGCCGCACTCGAACCATTTGGGCTCAACCCCGCTGGGCCCACCTTGCTCTACAAAGCGCCTGGCTGCGAAACCTGCAAGAAGACGGGCTACAAGGGCCGATTGGGCGTTCACGAATTGCTCATCAACTCAGACCCCATCAAGGCCGGCCTGCAGCGAAAGATGCCGGTCAACGAGATCCGCCGGCTGGCGATGGCAGCCGGCATGACCACCTTGCTTCAAGACGGCATCATCAAGACGCTGCAGGGGAAGACAGACATGAAACAGGTGTTGGCTGTTTGCAGTCGCTAAAAGCGTTCACTTCGCGCTGGGTGCAATCGTGAGCGTTTGCCCCGCAGAATACGCGGTGAATTCTGGTGCATACATCGACTGAAGGGTGGCTGGCCCCACGCGGAATGTGCCTCCGGTGGCCGCGCGCACTCGGTACTTCATGGTGTATTCGCCGGCCGGGAGTGCTTCGAAGAAGAAGTTGGTGCCTGAGTCGCGAAATTCTTCGTAGCGCACTACGCCTAAGTCCCACTGGTACTTCGAAGTCGCATTCTCGGGCTCAAAACCCGCTGCACGTGGATCTCTCAAATGCACGTATTCCGCTGCCTGCCGAGCGCGAATCGACAGCTGCACTTCGAGCTCGTCGCCGACGACGAAGCTCGCTCCGTTGCGCAAGGGTTGCAACGTTGTCTGAGTGCCTTGACGAACGCGCTTAAAATACGTGCGTTCAACGTGAAACAAGTCACCTTTCGCTTCTGCAGGCAGTTGATCCGTTGAGAAGTGCCAAGTGGCCGAAGCAAATTGAAAACCTGGAGTGCTCTTCGACACCGTCACGGTGGACTGTGTCTTGGGGTCGAGTTGGTCTCCGGGAATGACCAATTGATTCTTCTTGCCCGTGTACTCATCAGGCAAAAACGTGAAGGTGGCTTTGCGAGTGCCCACTTCAATGTGTGACTCTTCCTTTTTGCCCAGCTGATTTTCTGACTGGAGGTACTTCACCATCGAATACAGCACCTCTGCCGTGGCCTTGGTTGACTTCCAGTGGTTCAACTTTTTGTTGAGCAAGAGCCACTGCACCAAACCAGCACGACGTGAGTCTTTGGGCGAAAGCTCATTCAACACGCGAAGAGCAAAGGCGTGTGACTCAATGGTGTCGTTGTACCAAAGCCAAGCGCGGTCTTCTGGCTGCCAAAAAGTACCGTCGTCTTGAGTTGACTTCGCAGAGTCCATCACGCTGTCGAACACCAACTTGGCATCGCCATCGCGTTTGCTCCGCTTCAAGGTGAGCGCCAACATTCCCTTGAGATAGGGAGAATGTTCTTTCCAATGCTTAAAGCTGAAACTCAGCATTTCTTGGCGGTCAGGTGCACTCAAGGCTCCACCCAGCCATGAGTCATCTGGGAAGGCAGACGCGACGTAGTTGAGGAAGGTGACGTACTGCCAGCAGCTATTCTCGCTCATGCACTTCTTCACGGTGCTTCGGTAATCTTCAGCGACAAAGGTCCATGCCGAAGTAGCCATTTCTTTAGGCACCTCGACTTTGAATTCCAGCGCTTTGGAAAACCCGTAAAGCAAATAGGTCGTCATGTACGAGCTGGGGGGCCCACCGGGAAACCAGGGAAAACCCCCTTGTGGAGTTTGTATTTTCCTCAAACGAGTGAGCGCACTGTTTTGCTCAGCGTCGACGACTTTCGGGTCGAGCATCGAAATGAGCTCATCTTTTTCTGGGCCCTGTTTTCCTTGAGATTCCAGAAGCCAGGGCGATTCTTCCAGGGTCATTTTTCGATTCGGGTCAAGCGCGTCGAAGGTCTCATACTGGGTTGACCGCTTTGCCAACTTCTTCCCCATATCGGCGATAGCCGGGTTGTCGCGGAACACACTGTTCACAATGCCCGTCGATAAAAAGCGATTGAGCGTTTGTTCTGAGCATTCGTACGGGTAACGCACCAAGTAAGGCAGCGCAGAGAGTACCGAATAGAACAGCTGCGCGTCGACGGTGACTACCAACTGCTCGTTGATGCGCGTGGTGTCACTGGTATTGGCCAAATCATCGAACTTCATGGTGCGTGAGTCTTTGTCTTTCAGAGTGACGAAACGCGACTGCGCCAGGCGCATTCGTGAGGGCAGCAGTGGCAGGGCTCGCAATTCACCGTCTGAGGTATCACCGGAAGTGGCCACCACTTTGAACTCCACTTGACCCACGCGTTTCGGAGCGACGACGGGGAACGTGAGTGTCGTGCCCTGGCCCGCTTTCACGGTGAAGGGAAGTGAGCCGGGTTTATGACCGAACTCAGCGGCCACGCTCTTTTGCGTTTCAGAATCGATGATGTCCAAGCTGAGTTGACCTGAGAGGTCGCCCTTCGACGCGTTGTTCACTACCACGTTGATCGTCGCTTGATCGCTCTCGCGTAAGAAACGCGGCAAGTAGGGCCGCACCATCAAGTCTTTGACTGAACGACTGACCTGCTTGGTGCTCCCACCTCGCAAGTCGCGGGTCAGGGCATGGGCCCATACGTTCCAAGCAGTCACTGAGTCAGGGACTTTAAATTCGATGCTGGCGACGCCTTTCCCATCGGTCAACAATTGCGGAGCGAAGAACGCCGTCTCGGAAAAATTGGAACGCAATGCAACCGGAGGACCGTCGCCTTGTCCTTTGTCTACCGCGAGATCCCCACCGAACATGGTCACGGCCTCACCCTTCACCATGGGTTTTTCGGTAAGCGCAACCTTCGCCATCATGGCACGCCCCGGGGATGCAGGCGGTGACCGCTCGCCATCCATCATGGCCGTCTCTATGCCCTCGCCTTTAAAACGCCCACCTCTTCCCCCCATCCCCCCGATGCCCCAGCGATCGAGGTACGTCAGGGCATCATCACGGACCGCTGGAAAGCTCGGCAATTGAAACCATAAATTGCGCGACAGGGAAAAAGTGTTGGCAGGTCCCAAAGAAAGACGAGCCGGGGTGACCGAAGAGCGATTCGGGTAGAGACCAGGAATCGAGGGAGGGCCGTGAGGCCCAAACAAGTCGAGTGATTGATCATACATGTAGGCCAACACTTCCGCGGCCCCTGCTTCCAGTGTCTTCCCCTGCCCTTTCACCGTGATGCGAAATGTCTCTTTGGCGCCTGGCTTCAGGGTGTCGCGAAAAGTCGAGAATTCAAGTGACAGGGTCTTGTTGTCCCAAGGAACGAAGATCGATTTTTGAAACTGCATCACTTGCCAATCGCGCACCACACTCACCATCACAGAAAAGCCGCCGCGATCTTCCGCGGTCACGGGGCGAGTGATGATGCTCTTGTCAGAACCTGCGGTGAACCACCGACGCTCGATCAACTGATTTGAGCGATACACTTCGTACAACACACGCTGACCTGAAAAGGCAGACCCGATCAACAATCGCGCAGTACCACCCACTTCAACGCTGTCACGTTCTGCCTCGAGCAAGCCGGGAAGCATGACGGGGAAATTGCGCTCACCGGTAACGAGCACCTCTTTCGACATCGACCACGTGGCGCCAAATTCATCTTTCGTTTCATAAAGCACTCTCCAGGCCCCGGCGGGCAACGACGGCAACTGCACTGTCGCTAAGCCGTCAGCCCCATGAGTCAGTTCTCCTTTGGCTTTTTCTGGCCCATCGGCCCAGCTGCGCAACACTGCGCTGACGTCGTACGCAGGGTTGATGCGTGAGCGCACTTCATCACCCGGAGTGACGAGGCCTTTCGGAGCCGCCAACGGACCACGAACAGGCGGCTCATCAGCAGGCAGCACCGCGGCCTGTGGCTGTTTGAGTGCGACAATGCGCCACGAGCCTTTACCCGCGCGGGCTGAGCCATTGAGATCCGTTCGTCTGATGTTCACCACCACCGGCTGGTCTTCGCGGAAAAAACCAGTCTCGATGTCGAAGGAAGCTTCAACGGCCGCATTACCGACTCGAATGGTCTTCGAGGCCTGGCGCGTCTCGCCTCCTTCATCCGTGACGTCGGCAGAAATGGAATAGCGGTAACTCACGTCTTTGGCCAACTTGGGGTCGGCCAACGGCGTGAAGGTGATGGGAAACGTTCCATCGTCCTTGAGACGCGCTTGCCCAGCGGCAACTACATGAGCGCGCGATTCAGTCGGATGCCACCAATGCCAGTACCACGGGTAAACGGGAACGCGTTCCACCTTCCATTTCACGGCGCCTGAAGTCACTGGCAAGCCAAAGTAGAATCGGGCTTCCCCCGTCACTGTCACCGGAGAATTGAGTCGTGCTGGCGGGCCGCCTTCCTTCCAAGTCGTCTCGAATGTCGGTCGCTTGTATTCCTCAACCCGCACCATCGATTGACCTAAGGAGTCATCTCCTTTCTTCACTTCAAGTCGCCACTGACCGAGTAACCGCCCCGTGGGCACCACAAATTCTCCCGCGGCGGAGGCGAAGTTGTTGGTGGTGACGTTCGCTTTCGCGACTTCTTGCCAGTTCGGGTCAAGGAGTCGCACGGTGAGTTTGGTGCCTGGTTGATTCCGTAGTGCTCCCGACTCTGTCTGACCTCGCCAAGCGACGACCTTCCACAGCACTTTCTGCGTGGGGCGATAGATTGTCCTGTCGGTGTAAATAAGCGCCGCATTGGTCTCGCTGGGTGCGCCATTCCAAAAATACAGACCGCCTTCATCAATGACGACGTCGCCTCCCTGACGCGCGACCAAGAAATATTGGCGGTCCGTTCCCAGCTTGCCTTTGAAACGCACGGCGCCATCAGCTGCGCTGACTTGGGCTTCAACTTGCTGAGATGGAGAATCCCACCGCATGCTCCACAATTCGACTTTGACTCCGGCCAGCGGCGAGCCCGCCTCGCCGTCGCGGACAACCACTTCAACTGCATTGTCGGGCGGCGATTGTCGAACGCTCAAAACCAAGCGAGAGCTAAAGAACATCGCACAGGTAATCAAATTACTCTTATCGAGGAACGCGTCGTTCACTGAGGCGACAATCGCATACAGACCCAGCGCTTTGAGCGGCGGTGTCACCACTGTTCGATGCGACTTGAGATCCGGCGTCGCGGGCAAGTCGACAGTCCACGCTGCTTCAGGTTGCCCATTGCGCATCAACGCCCAGACTTCATCTTGGTTGAGCGATACACTCCCTTTCCGTTTCCCAGAGACCAGCGTCTGGGCATCAACTCGATAGGCACGAAGAAAAAGTCTTCTTAGGTTTTTCGCGTGAATTTCCACCGAGCGCTTGCCTGGTCCGTCAACACGCATGGCTTGAAGCGTGTACTCAGGCGCGTCAAAGGCCGCTCTCAAGTGGGCACAGCGCTGGCCTCCGATTGACGTTGGAAAGGCTTGGGCGCCAGTGGCCGCCACGTCGCGACCTTTCACAAACTCATCGTCATCTCGATACCATTCCGCCTGAGTGGCCCGAGCAAACGAGGAAAAAGGCAATTGCAGACTGGCGGCAATTTTGGTTTCCAACTCGGCGTGAATGAGCGCCTTTTCAGCCTTGTCGGTGAACGAGGCTCTCAACACACTCAGACGTTCCAAGCGTGCATTGAGCGCAGCTTCTGGTCGATTCGCCTTCCGATGCCACGCTTCAACGTCGTCAAGAATGGCCCCGATGCGCTCGAGTGGATGCACCGATGCGTCGGCGAGATTCAGCGATGCCGATTTCGCCGGTACGCCCGCGATAAGGGAAACCAAATCGAGTCGGTAAATGCTGTTTGAATGCTCGGGCGTCCACCACGAGCTTTGCGCCAAATCTCTCACCCACAGGTAAGTGAGCCCGTCTCGCAGCGTGTCGCGCACCCCTTTGGGGTAATTGTTGGGAGTGAGGTAGCCCTCGAGCACTCCTAACGGCTGCGTACCCAACGCTTCGCGACGCTGCCAGACAGCGAGGTAGGTACGCGAGATTTCGCCGCGAATATCTTCCGCAGTCCACGCTTTGAGATCGACTGCTCCTTTGGTGTCTATTTTTTCGCGCTTGCGAATTTCATAGCCGTAGCTCTCTAAATAGTTCGAGAGCGTTGCCACATAAAACAGCTCCACCGCCGTGCGAGGTACCAGCGCTTTAGGCCAATTTTCGCCTTTGAGTTGTTTGACGGCTGTCTCTGCGCCTCCGAGCGCGATGCGTTGCTGGGTCAGGCTGATGAGAGCCTTTGCCAATTCAGCATCGTCGCTGCCCTTCTTGGCGGCCACGAGCCTTTGCTCTGTCGCATGGGCTGCGGCTTCAACTTTCTGTTGATTGACCAGCTCGTCGATTTCTTTCCACGACGGCGTTTGCCCCAACATAGAAAACAACATCAAAGTAACCATGGCGGCACTCTAGACGCCTCAGACGAAGACGGCGTTCCATTTAAGAGCGCGAGCGACGTTCATCACTGTCAAGTCGCTCTCATCGGTCGTATGACTCACTGGCCATGAATCTTGTTCGACGCGTGTATATTTTGCTGTGTCTGGGGCTTTGCGCTTGTGCCACCACGACCCCGGTTGCCCCTGTTCCAATTGTCGAAAAGGAAGCCGTTAAGTCACCTGACTTTGAGCCGCTCCCGCTCTGGCCAGAGGTGAAGCATGGCACTTTGCCCAACGGCCTTCAGTACTACGTGCTGAAGCATGGCAAACCAGAGAAGCGCGCATTTCTCTGGCTCGCAGTGAATGCGGGTTCGATGGTTGAAGACGATGATCAACGCGGCTTGGCGCACTTCGCTGAGCACATGGCGTTCAATGGCACTGAGCGGTACCCGAAAACAGAAATTGTCAGCGCACTTGAACGAATGGGCATGCGATTTGGCGCCGATATCAACGCATACACTTCGTACGACGAAACCGTTTACCAACTCGAAGTGCCGACCGATTCTCCTGAGCCCATCGCTGCTGGTCTCGATATTTTGCACCAGTGGGCGGGGCACGTCAGCTTCGAGTCTGGCGAAATCAATAAAGAAAGAGGCGTGGTTCTTGAGGAACTTCGGCTGCACAAAGGCGCCGTGCAGCGAGTCTTTGACAAGCATCTCGAAATTGAGCTCGGTGAGACTCGCTACGCCAAACGCAAGCCCATTGGTCTTGCCGATACAATTGAGAAGGCGCCTCCCGAAGTGCTCAAGCGATTCTACGGCGATTGGTACCGACCTGACTTGATGGCAGTCATCGTGGTGGGCGACATCGACGAAGCAGAGCTCGAGAAACAAATTTCTGCGAAGTTCAGTGTTTTGCCTCAGCCTTCAACGCCAAGGGAGCGCCCTCAAGGTGGCGTACCCAAGGCCGATGGCACCCGGGTTTCCATCGAAGCTGACGCAGAGCTGCCTTTTACTTCAGTGCATATCGTCAACGTGGTGCCTCATCGAAACGAAGCCACGCTCGCCGACTTTCGTCGCATCTTGATCGAGAACCTCTATCTCACCATGTTCAACGAGCGCATGAGCATCATCGCCAGACGAGGTGATGCCCCTTTTGCTCAAGCCTCTGGTGCAATCAGCGCACTGAACCGCGAGACCGATTCTTTTGGCCGCGCCGCCACTGTTAAAGGCGGCCAGGTTGAGCCCGCCTTGAAGACATTGCTGACTGAAGCACTGCGCGCCGAAAAACTCGGCTTTAGCGAAGTCGAATTGAAGCGAGCGCAGGCCATCATCAACCGTGCCTATGTTCAAAGTGAACTCGAAGCGGCCACTGCAGACAGCCGAGCGTGGACTCGGGAAATCACCCGCAACTTTTTCGAACACGAGTTTATGATTGGAAATGCGGCCGAGAAAACCTTGGCCCTTAAATTATTGCCAAGCATTACGCTTGAAGAGATCAACACCACCGCCAGTCGATTCGGCGGCGCAGATAATCGAGTGATTCTTATTTCAGGCCCAGAGGCAAAGTCTCTTCCTCCTCGCCAGCGCGTACTTGATGTCGCCAAAGAAGCCGAAAATCACGTCTTAGACGCTTGGAAAGAAAAAGCCGGCGCGACGACCTTGATGAGCGAGCCACCCAAGCCCGGCAGCATCGTCAATGAAGTCATCAACGCTCAAGTCGGCACAACCACGTGGACACTTTCCAACGGCATTCGAGTGGTGGTGAAGCCGACGGACTTTGCTGTTGATTCGGTTTCTTTAAGTGCGACTTCACCCGGAGGTTTGGCCATGGCGAACGATGCTCAATTCATGAACGCATTGTTTGCTAACAATCTGGTCAGCATTGGAGGGGTAGACACACTTGATGGCGAGACGCTGAGTAAGCTTCTCGCAGGCAGACACTTAAGAGTGAATACCTCGATTCAAGGCACAACCGAGTCGATCGGCGGCGACGCTTCGGTGAGCGACCTCGAAACATTCTTTCAATTGATTCACCTAAGGCTCACTCGGCCCCGTCGTGACGACGACATGATTGCGGTTGCCCGAACGAATCTCATTGAGCAGCTCAAAGAGGCCCAACGTTCAGCAAAATTTCAGTTCAATTTGAAGCGCCAAGAGACACTGACTCAAAGAAACCCTCGCGCACGCATACCGACTGCGAACGATGTCGAGAAAATCGATGTGAATCGAGCGTTTGCTTTCTTCAAAGAGAGATTTAGCGACGCGGGCGACTTTACCTTCGCTATCGTAGGTGCGGCCTCGCCCGAGACGCTCAAACCACTCGTCGAGAAGTACCTCGCCAGCCTCCCTTCAAAGGGTCGCAAAGAGCGCGAGCGCGACGACGGCGTTCGGAAAGTCAGAGGGGTCGTGAAAAAGAAATGGGCGCTTGAGAAAGAACCCAAAGCGTCTGTGTCCCTGCTGTTTCACGGGAATGAAACCTGGTCGAGAGACAAAAAGCGAGACATGGCCGTACTGGGGCAGGTGCTTTCGATTCGGCTCCGTGAGTTGCTGCGCGAAGACTTAGGCGGCGTTTACGGAGTGTCAGCCCAAGGGTCGATTTCTCGGGGCCCGAAACAAGAGCGCACTTTCAGCATCGATTTCGAATGCGCTCCTGAACGGGTCGACGCATTGGTCAAAGCGACTTTCGAAGAAATTGCGTACATTTCGAAGAATGGAATCGGCGACCAATATCTTGAAAAGGTGAAAGCCGCATTCCTGCGCAAACGAGAGACCGAGCTGCGACAGAATGAATTCTGGGTCGACCACATGCTCGATGCTGCGTACTACGGAGAAGACCCAGCGATGGTTCTCGACCCCACCAACGTCACCAACCGAATGACTTCGGCCCATGTTCAAGCCTCAGCCAAACGATTTCTCGACCCGAAGCAATATTTCGAAGCTGACTTGATGCCTGAGAAACAGGCTCAATAAAGTCTTAAGGCGATGCCGTTCCTTCAGTAGGGGGAGCGGTCACCTTGGCCAAATCTTGAAGCACTTTCCCAGTGACGTCGTACACCGCTTGGCGGAGTGCGTCGCCCAAAGCCTCAGCCACTGCATCGGCTTCTCGACCCTTCTCCGGCGTCGGAATTGCCCGCTCAATGGCCATTGTTTGTTGCAGCGAGACCGAGCGGTCGTCGTGCACCGAAAAAGCAATTCGCACCAAGGCCACGTGTTGTGGCGCTCTGACTTCTTCGAAACTCACCAGTTCAACATCGAGTGTGGGAGCGGCACCAGAGACGATGCTCATCAGCCCCTCTTCTTCGAACAACACTCGAGTCAGCGCTCGACGAAGGTAGACTTCAGGCTTTTCCGTCCACAAGCGGAAGTCGTAAAAGCCAACTTCATAGTCAGACTCGCGATAGACGATTTTTTCGCCAATGTAGGAACCAGCACTCACCCGCCCCAAGCGCAACTCGACACCCGAGCGCTTTGAGCCGACCTTCGTCGCGCCTTTGGGCAAATCAGGCGTGAAATAGCGAGGGAAGCTTACTTCGCCCTTCGAGAACAAGGCGCAGTTGCTGCTCAGCACCAAGGTGCACGTCAACACAAACACGCTCTTCGCATTCATTGTTGTTCAGGCCTTTTTGCTCGACCTTTGATGAGCATGTCTGGATCACGCTCTAGCGAATTGGCGAGCCGCTGAATCGCTTGCACTGCAGATTGAACATCGCGCAACGTGTCTTCCAGCGCCGGCCCGACATGATTCGCATTTTGCGCCATGCTGCCCAATGAATCAGACGTTCGCTGCGCGCTGGCCACTAAACCTTTGTCTCCCCCCATACGGCCCAGCACCTCATTGAGGCGAATCAAAGAGGTATCAAGATTGGCCAAGGTGTCTCGGGTGCTCTTTGAGACCTTGCCCAGCTCGACTGCCTTGACCCCAATGCGTATCTCTTCGAGAACCGCGTCAAGATGCAGCAACGTACTCGAAGCTCTCTCTGGTATTTTCTTCGCTTCGATGTCGACGAGAATGTCTGCGATTCGCGCAAGTATCACCACAATTTGCTCGACCAAGACGGGAAATTTGTCAACGGCTTGCACCATCGAGGTTTGCAAGTTCTTCATCATTGAAGCTGCGGTGGGGATGTAGTTTTCGGGAACGTCGAAGGGTACTTGCAGCGGTGGGTATTCGTTGGGGTTGAAGAAGTCGATTTGTATGAACTGCACCCCCGTAATGCCTGTCGCCACCAGCTGAACGCGCAAGTCGGGGGGAATTTTCATCTTGGTGTCGCGACCTTTTGCTTTTTCGACTGAAAGCCCGAGGGCATTGAGATCTTTAACCGCCAAGTCACACGAAACTTCGACATGCCGGTGATCTGAAGCCACATCGATGTCTGCGACCGTACCGATCGTCACGCCGCGAAATTTGACGGGCGAGCCCACTTCAAGACCTTGCACCGATTCATCGAAGTACGATTTGTACCGAACGTTTTCAGTCTGCAGACTGCGGGCACCTAAAAACACCACCGCCCCTGCTGCCGAAACGAAACCGACGAGAACAAATAGGCCGAGTTTCCAGTGATTGGTGGGATTCATGAACGAGATCCTTGAGAAGGTACTGAAGCTGAAGCGCCCGAGCGCCGATTAAAAAACTGGCTCACTCTTGGGTCTTCACTCGAATCGCGCAGCTGCTTGGGGTTGCCTCGCGCAATGATGCTCTGACTCGTTTTGTCCAACATGATGCAGTTCTTACCAATCGTAAAAATGCTCTCAAGCTCATGCGACACCAGCACCACCGTCAGACCCAAACCTTGATTCAAGGCGAGAATCAATTCATCGAGTTCGACAGAACTCACCGGGTCTAAACCGGCAGATGGCTCGTCGAGGAAAATGAGATCAGGTTCTAAAACCATGGCTCTGGCGATGGCCGCGCGTTTCTTCATGCCACCAGAGAGTTCAGAAGGAAATTTATTCTCGGCATCTTGCAGGCCCACCAACCGCAGTTTGGCGCGCACGATGGCCGAAATGGCATCTTCCGGGAGCTCAGTCCATGCGCCGAGCGGCAAGGCCAAGTTCTCGCCCACCGTCATCGACCCCAACAGCGCCCCAGATTGAAACATCACGCCGTACGGAGGTCGCCCTACTTCGAGGTGAGACCCCATCACGCCATCAATTTCAATAGTGCCTGAGAGCGGACTTTCCAAACCAATCAGATGTCGAAGCATGGTTGATTTGCCGCAACCGCTGCCGCCCAGAATCACAAAAATGTCGCCTCGTGCCACTTCGAAGCTGGCATCTTTTTGCAACACGGTATCGCCCCAACCCATGGTCAGCCCATTTACCTTGATGTGTGGCGTCTGACTCATGCGCCGATCGCCCAAAAGAGAATGGTGAAAGTGGCATCAATGAGAATGAGTGAGAACAAAATCGAAACCACTGAAGCGGTGGTGCGTCGCCCGACGCCTTCAGCGCCTCCAGTGGTGGCTAAGCCCTGCTGACATGAGATGAGGGCAATGGCCAAAGCAAAAACGCCACTTTTAATGACGCCTGAAAAGACATCCCAAATCGTCAAGGCGCGTTGGGTTTCACTGACATACGCGACGATGGTGAGATCGAGGCTCAAAAGCCCCACCACCAGGCCTCCCAAAACGCCCATCGCATCGCCAATCAACGTCAAGACCGGCATCACCAGCAAGAGGGCAAACATGCGTGGGAAGACCAAAAACCGCATCGCCCCGAAGCCCATGGTCCTCAGCGCATCTATCTCTTCAGACACTTTCATCGAGCCAATTTCAGCAGCGAAAGCGGCCCCTGAGCGACCGCACAAGATGATTGCGGTCATCAAGGGCCCCAGTTCACGACAGATAGAGAGCCCAACCAAGTCGGCTACGAAGATATTGGCGCCGAATTGTTTGAGCTGCACCGCACCTTGAAAGGCCATTACAAAGCCAACCAAAAAATTAATGAGAATGACGATGGGCAAGGCATCTACCCCCGTCTTTTCCATGGTGGGCGCAAGGTCTTTCCAGTTGGCTGAACTGGGTTTTCTCACCACGCCAATGGCCGCCACCAATGCAAAGCCCAAGAACCCAAGCACTTGCCGAACTTCATCGAGAATGCGCAGCGTTGCCTTGCCCACATCGTTCAAAAGTCCTTGCGGTTTTCTTTTCTTCCGAGCGCCGACGGTGACATCGCCTCGGTAGAGATGAACCATGTCTTTGATGTGCGCTGCGGCACCAATGAACTCTGACGTGGCACCTCGACGATGCAGTTCAGCTCGAAGTTGCACCAGAAGCGCCATTGAGCCGCCGTCAATCGATGCCACTTGAGACATTTCAAAGTTCAACGTTTCGCCCTTTTGCACCGAACTGGTGTGGGCGACCAAGTCTTGCCAAAGCACAGCAGTCTGCTGAAACGCCAAGCGTCCTTGGACTAAGAGCTCCGCATGTCCTGGCTGCTCTTCAATTCGCTCTAGACGATAGGTGCGGTCGACCACGAGCTCACCTTATCGCGGCAACATCAAAAATGGGTTGTACAGATACAGCACCCTCGTCGACTGATTGGGTCACCTGGCAGCGGCTCGCTTCCAGAGAAAGTTCGCATTGACTTGGCCACAACGCGACGACTCTAAAAAAAAGCCCTGAGGGCTCCCCAAAGCCCGGATTACAAACAGCGCCACGGGAACCACACATGCCAGTGATTGAAAGTCACTGGCGCAAGGGGTCGCTCTTCAGCGTTTCTTGGGTTCCATTCGCCCGCCGCGAGCGGGCCGAGAGCCCGAGGCGAATCGCGAAGGCCGGTCATTTCCTACGCGCGAATTCCGCTCAGGTTTGTCACCAAATCGAGGTCTGTCTGAAGCCGGTTTGCTTTCAAACCGTTTCGACGCTCCGAATCGTGAATCAGTGGAAGGTCGTGCGTCGCCGAAGCGAGAACCACCATTCGTGGTTTTGCTCTCGAAGCGCGGCTTATCACCCGACTTCGCACCGAATCGAGGTCGCTGGGCAGCGCTATCGCCAAAACGAGGCTTTGAACTCTGCCGATGCGCACTCGCTGCATCTACCCGTGGCCGTCGTTCGGCATTGGCACCGAAGCGAGGTTTGTCTGCGGGCGGCGCTGAAACGCGAGGCACGAGTTCTTCACGCTTTGCTCGAGGAGCAGAAGCCCGTGGCACCCGCGGAGCAGAGACACGGGGCCGAGGTGTCGAAGCGCGCGACTGTGGCTCTTCTCCTCGTATTGCTCGAGGTGTAGAAGCACGTGGTACTCGAGGCGCAGAGACACGAGGTCGAGGCGAAGAAGCGCGCGTCTCTGGCTCTTCTCGCTTTGCTCGAGGCGTCGATGCTTTGGGGCTGAATTCTGACGGTTTGCTTTCGCCTTGACCCTCGAGCGTCACCCGCACTTTGCGACCTCGAATTTTGGTGGCGTGCATGGCTTGAATAACGCGCTCAACCACCTCATTGGGCACTTCGACTCGAGAAGTGAATTCATCAACCCGAATGCCTTCAATCTGCCGCGAGGGAAGATTGGCCTCATTGGCAATGGCACCCACTAAATCTTGCGGGCGCACGCCTGCGTGAGAGCCCAAGCTGAAACTCAATGCCGTTATTCTCGAGCGGTTACTGCTCGGCCATTCTGAACGTTCACTGCGCTGAGGTCTATCTCCACGCGGAGGACGTTCGCTGCTGCGTTCACTCTTCACGGCCGCGCCGCCACGAGGAAACTCGACCGAATCGCTGTCGTGAGCGGGGTAAAGCTGCTGCTGCAGCAAGTACATCGCCGCGGCCGCCACCGTTTCCATCGAAGCGCCTTCCGCAGCCTTGTTCACCAGCGCAGTGAAGCTTTCAATCACCTCCGGAGTTTCCATGGCCGCCTTCACCTTGGCCGCCACCGTTTCCGAGCGCTTCGCATCGAGTTGGGCTCGGGTCGGCACCGTCAATAAAGGCACCTTCTTCTTAATCTGCCGTTCAACATTGCCGAGCAACCGCATCTCGCGAGAATCGAGAAATGACAACGCGATGCCGTCTTTTCCCGCCCGACCGGTACGGCCAATTCGATGCACGTAGACTTCAGGCGAAGTGGGAAGGTCGAAGTTCACCACATGACTCAAAGCTTCCACATGGAGCCCACGAGCTGCGACATCGGTCGCCACCAACACTCGTACCGCACCTTCCTTAAATCGCTTGAGCACCCCGTCGCGTTGTTCCTGCGTGAGGCCTCCATGCAGCGCCGCAGGAGCGTACCCAGAACGCATCAGCACATGCGAGAGCTCTTCAACCTCGTTGCGAGTGCGGCAGAAGATGAGTGCACTCTGAGGGCTTTCCCATTCGAGCACTCGCATCAACGCTGCTTCTTTGTGCTTGCGTTGCACCACATACGCCGCTTGGCGAATGTTCGGGAGCGTGCCGGCCTCGAGAGAGCGCGCCGCGATGGACACGCGAATGGGGTCTTTCAGGTGCTTCTCGGCAATTTTGGCAATGCGAGAAGGCAACGTGGCTGAGAAGAGCGCCGTCTGGCGAGTCGGAGGGAGCTCATTCAAGATGGCCTTGAGGTCATCTTCGAAGCCCATGTCGAGCATCTCGTCGGCCTCATCGAGCACCACGAATTTGACCTTCGAAAGCTGCAACGTCTTGCGACCGATGTGATCGAGTGCTCTCCCCGGAGTGGCCACCACCACATCGACACCGCGCTTGAGCGGGCGCACTTGATTGAAGATTTCTTGGCCGCCGTAAACTGCGAGCGCCGTCACTCCGATGCCGGCACCGTATTTTTGTACGGCTTCAGCCACTTGCATGGCCAACTCGCGCGTCGGCACCAACACCAAGGCTTGGGCTTCGAAAGGACGCCTGTCTTTCGGGTCGACCCTTTCCAGCATGGGCAAAGCGAACGCCGCCGTCTTTCCAGTGCCCGTAGCGGCCTGGCCCAGCACATCGCGGCCGGCAATCAACGCGGGAATCGTCTCACGTTGAATCGGAGTGGGCTCTTCATAACCCAACCCTTTCAGAGCAGAGATCACTTCGGCGCGGAGCCCAAAGGACTCAAAAGTAACAACAGGGGCAACAGGGTTCTCCATAGCGTCCCCCGTACGCGACTTGCGCCTCCCAGGAAAGAGTCACGACGGACCCCTACATTTGGTCACGTGGTCGATTTGATGCGTTCAAGCGGGCTTGGAGCCGGCAAACGGAATCAAGTAGTGCCGCTTCACGCGATGCTTGACTCCTGATTCAGCTCTTACAGGTTCGGCCGAGCGCCTGCCCTAATTGGGCTCATCGAGCCTTGCTTTCACATGGTCAAGGGTCCAATTCCCCGATGCGTCATACTTGCAATAGTAACTATGAAGAGAGTTACCAAC
>JAYUVR010000103.1:0-20378 GCA_043753955.1 Archangium sp.
TGTCGGTGATGATTCAAGTGGCGAGTTTCAAACTCACCGGCAAGCGGGTGTTCAAGATGGCTCCGCTGCATCATCATTATGAAAAGAGCGGCATGAGTGAGACCAAAATCGTGATTCGGTTTTGGATTGTGTCGGTGCTGCTGGGTGGGATTGCGCTCGCGTCACTGAAGTTGAGGTAGCCATTGTTTACGGGCCAGACGTTCGTCGTCATCGGGTTGGGAAAGAGCGGCATCGGTGCCGCCCAATTGCTGCTTGAGCGCGGTGCACACGTGTTAGCGCTCGATGAAAACGTCGCTGCCAAGGCGCCTTTTACGCACGCCCGTTTTGAACTCAAAGTGGGCCCTTTCCCGCAGGAATTCTGGCGTGGGGCGACGGCGGTAGTGGTGAGCCCTGGGGTCCCTCTGTCGCGGCCAGAATTTGTCGCTGCCAAAGCGGCGAATGTCGACGTGTACGGCGAAGTCGAATTGGCATTTCGCACCATGCCCAAGGGCGCTGGGCCGATTCTGGGAGTAACCGGAACGAATGGGAAAAGCACCACCACCGCCTTGCTCGGCGAGTTGGTGAAGCAGCACTTGCCTCGCACTTTTGTCGGTGGGAATTTGGGCACTGCGTTTACCTCCGCATACAAGAGCGCTGCTGAACCTCCGTATGCGATGCATGTCGTCGAGTTGTCGTCGTTTCAGTTGGAAGGGGTGCACCAGGCTCGGTTCAACGGTGCGGCCATATTGAATCTGACCGCCGACCATCTCGATCGCTACCAAAGCCAAGGCGAATACGGGTTAGCCAAGGCCCGCATTTTTCGTGCTCAACAGCGCGGCGATTTCGCGGTGGTCAATGCCGATGACCCAGAGGTGGTCTCGCTTTCTACCGCCACCTCGGTGCCCGTTTACGGCTTTTCACTCAACCCCGATGTTTCGAAGTCGCACTTTGCCGGCCTCGCGCTCGGCTCGGGAAATACCTTCAAGTTCACTTTTGAGAAACCCACTGCGTTTTTAATCACCAATCGGTCGCTGCGCGGCTCGCACAATGTGCTCAACGCGATGGCAGCGAGTTTGATGGCTCGCCTCGCTGGCATTCCTGATGACGCAATAGCAAGGGGTCTCGACGCCTTCCCAGGTCTTGCTCACCGCCTTGAATTCGTGCGTGAACGCTCTGGGGTGGAATGGGTCAATGATTCGAAAGCGACCAATGTCGATTCCTCACTGGTGGCGCTGAAGGCCTTTCCGGGAAATATTATTCTTATCGCTGGAGGTAAGGGCAAAGGCGCACCTTATGAATCACTGGTTGACGCTGCCCGAAGCAAGGTCAAAAGCGTGTGCACCATCGGGCAAGACGCTGCGCTCATCGCTGCAGCATTTCGAGGCCTGTGTCCAGTTGATGACTGCCTCACGCTTGAAAATGCGGTGGCCAAAGCTGCAGAAATCTCGACGCGAGGCGACACCGTGTTGCTGTCTCCGGCGTGCGCGTCTTACGACCAATTTCAAAACTTCGAACACCGAGGAGACGTCTTCAAGGCACTGGTGAGGGCGCTGTCATGAACACTCGCCTGACTGACAGAGGGCTCACCTCATGACTGAGCGACGCCCTTCGTATGATCCACTTCTCCTCGCAGCTGTCCTCGGTCTGGTGGGTTTCGGTTTGGTGATGGTCTACAGCGCCAGCGCCATCACCGCTCAAGACAAGCTCGGCGATTCGTTCTTCTTCTTGAAGCGCCAAGCAGTGGCCGCGGGCTTAGGTCTATTCGGCATGGCGGTGGCGATGAAGCTTGGCTATCGCCGTATGGCCCGGCTCGCGTACCCGTTGCTCGTGGTTGCAATTCTTTTGCTCGTGGTGGTGCTCATTCCCGGGTTTGGAACCACCGTCGGAGGCGCGAAGCGTTGGTTGCGCGTGCCAGGCATCTCGATTCAGCCCGCAGAAATCGCCAAGGTCGCCTGGGTCATCTACCTCGCGTACTCGCTCGCAAAAAAACGCGAAAAAGTGAAACATTTTTCCATCGGCTTTGTGCCGCATTTGGGCCTTGCCGGGCTGCTTGTTGTCTTGTGCATGATGGAACCTGATTTTGGGAGTTCCGTTTCACTCTTATTCCTCATGTTCATCATGCTCTTCGCCGCGGGCGCCAAGCTCTCGTACATCGTCGGCATGGTGTTGGCCGCGATTCCGTTCGCCTACGCCGCCATCGCTTCATCGGCCTATCGCATGAAACGCATCACCGCCTTTTTAGACCCTTGGGCCAATCGACAAGGCTCTGGCTACCAAGTGGCCGAATCGTTGATGTCCATCGGCTCAGGAGGTCTGACCGGCTTGGGCCTAGGTGACGGTCGACAGAAACTCTTTTTTCTCCCCGAAGCACACACTGATTTCATCTTCGCCATCATCGGTGAAGAGCTCGGTCTTTTCGGAGTGGGGTTGCTCATCATGCTCTACGCCGTCGTCATTTGGCGAGGGCTGCGTGCGGCGCTCAACGCTTCTGAGGCGTTTGGTACATATTTGGGGTTGGGGGTGGTGTCGTTGATTGGGTTTCAAGCGGTGACCAACATGGCGGTGGCGATGGGGTTGGTTCCTACCAAGGGTTTGACGCTCCCCTTCATTTCGTACGGAGGCAGCTCCCTCATCATGTTGATGGGCTCGGCGGGTCTACTGTTGTCCATCAGCGCCACCCCGCAGACGGGCGGCAAACGAAAACGCAAGGTGACGAAAACCTCGACGGTGTCCATCAACAGCAGTGGAATGGAGGCGACCGCTTGAGAGTGCTCATCGCCGGCGGTGGTACCGGAGGTCACCTTTTCCCAGGTATCGCGCTCGCCGAAGAAATCGTCACTCGGCACCCGCGAAACGATGTGGTTTTCGTGGGCACGGAACGAGGGCTCGAAGCGCGCATCGTTCCCCAGAATGGCTTTGTTTTTGAGGCCATCAAGAGCCGAGGCCTCAAGGGCATGGGCCTCGCGAAGATGGGGTTGGGTTTGGCCCTGCTGCCGGTGAGTTTTTTTTCAGCAGCGCGGTTGCTGCGAAAGTACCGACCAGACGTTGTCGTCGGCGTCGGTGGGTATTCATCAGGCCCCGTGGTGCTGATGGCTTGGCTCATGCGCGTACCGACCGCCATTCAGGAACAAAATGCGCTGCCCGGGCTGACCAACCGAATTTTAGGCCGCTTTGCCCAAGCCGTTTTTTTGAGCTTCGAAACTGCGGTGCAATTTTTCCCGCGTGCGCGAGCGTACGGGCTGGGCAACCCCATTCGTCGAGGCATGATTGAAAATTTTCTTCGGCCCAAGAATGCGCATGAGCGTTTCACCCTGTTGGTTTTCGGCGGTTCTCTGGGAGCCAAAGGAATCAATGAACGGGTGCTCGCCGCATTGCCGTATTTGAATGACTTAAAAGGGCGACTGCACATCATTCATCAGACGGGTGAGGGCGATCTCCAACGCGTTACTCAAGGGTATGCCGAGCAAAATTTTCCCGCTGAAATCAGAGAATTCATCGATGACATGGCCGGTGCCTACCTCGGGGCCGACTTGGTGTTGTGCCGAGCCGGTGCCACCACGCTCGCCGAATTGACCATCTGTAAAAAGGCGTCGATTTTAGTGCCCTTTCCCTTCGCCACCGATGACCACCAGGCACTCAACGGTCAAGCGCTGGTTGACGCTGGTGCGGCGGTGATGTTTCGCGAAAGCGAGCTCACGGGGGAAAAATTGGCCGCTACCATTCGCGAGCTCAAAGACAACCCCGCGCGCTTAGCGAAGATGGAAAAAGCGGCAGGAGTGCTGGGGCGCCCTCAAGCGGCTCAAGAAATCGCTGACGTTTTGCAGCAGCTGTGTCTCAGAAAATGGGGCGCCCTGACCGGGCAAGAGCGCGTGGGTGAGCCCTTACGGCCGCCTTCAAAACGTGTGGAGAAACCTTCGTGAGCTCGATGCCTGTGACTCCGCTTGGAAGCCGTTACAAGTCGCGTCACGCGGCTCGGGTACATTTTGTCGGCATTGGCGGCATCGGTATGTCGGGCATCGCCGAGGTGCTTTTGAATCTGGGCTATTTGGTCAGCGGCTCTGACTTAAAAGAATCAGATGTCACGCGTCGCCTCGTTTCTTTAGGGGCGAAGATTGAAGTGGGGCACAAAGAAGAGAACGTCACTCAAGTCGACGTGGTCGTCATCAGCTCGGCGGTAAAAAAAGACAACCCCGAGGTGGTGGCAGCAAAGAAAAGAAAAATACCCGTCATTCCTCGCGCCGAAATGCTCGCTGAATTGATGCGCCTGAAATACGCGGTGGCCATCGCCGGCTCGCATGGGAAAACCACCACCACTTCAATGGTGGCCACCGTTCTCAATGCGGCTGGCCTCGACCCCACCGCGGTGGTGGGTGGAAAAGTGAATGTGTTGGGCAGCAACGCCAAGTTGGGCAAGAGCGAATTGATGGTGGTCGAGGCTGACGAAAGCGACGGGAGCTTTCTCCACCTTCACCCTTCGATTGCCGTGGTGACCAACATCGACCCCGAGCACATGGACCACTACCAGACGCTCGATGCTTTGAAACACGCCTTTGTCGAGTTCTGCAATCGCGTGCCTTTTTATGGCCTCAATGTGCTGTGCCTCGATCACCCCAACGTGCAGGCCTTGCTGCCGCAACTTGAGAAGCGCTTCGTGACGTACGGCAGTTCGCATGCAGCCGACTATCGGTTGGAAGGGGTGAAACTCGACGGTTACAAGACTCGTTTTCGTGTCTTTCGCCGCGAGGTAGACTTGGGCGAATTCACCGTGCAAATGGTAGGAGCCCACAACGCGATGAACGCCTTGGCCGTCATCGCGGTGGCCGAAGAGCTCGATGTGCCTTTGGTGACAGTGCGCGCTGCGCTCGAAAATTTTGAAGGCGTGCAGCGACGCTTCACAGTGCGAGGTGAGACGAGAGGCATCACGGTGGTCGACGATTACGGCCATCACCCAGCCGAGGTGCGGGCCACGCTCGCCGGAGCCCGCAAGGCCTTCGGTCGCCGACTGGTGGTTGCGTTTCAGCCTCATCGGTTCAGCCGCACGAGAGATCTCTTCGATGACTTCTGCACCGCTTTTAACGATGCCGACGTGCTCTTTCTCACCGACATCTACGCCGCGGGCGAAGAGCCGCTCGAAGGTATTACCAGTGCAAAACTGGCTGAAGCAGTGCGCTCGCATGGTCACCCCGATGTGAGCCATGTGCCCAAGCGCGCAGGTTTGGTTTCGGCGATGGCGGGGCGTCTTCAGGCGGGTGACATCGTGCTCACTTTGGGAGCGGGCGACATCACCAACACGGGCACAGAGCTGTTGGCTTTTTTGGGAAAGGCTCCGTGATTCGCCTCGCCGAGCACCTCACGCTTGGTGAAGTGAAACGAGACGCTCCTCTCGCAGGGTTGACCAGCGTACGTGTAGGCGGGTTGGCAGAAGCGCTGGTGAAACCCCAGTCGGTTGATTCGCTTGAAAAGCTGCTGCGCTTCGTTGCTGACGAGGGCATTTCGCTGTCGATTCTCGGAGGCGGAGCCAACACGCTGGTGAGCGATTCGGGTGTGCCGGGTGTCACACTCAAATTGGCGAGTGACTATTTCCCAGAGGAAATTTCGGGAACGCAGGTCACGCTCAACGCTGGCTCAGCCATCGTTCGTTTGGTGACGGTGATGAAGCAGCGACGTTGGGTCGGGGCAGAATTTTTGGCAGGTATTCCCGGCACGCTGGGTGGCGCTGTGGCCATGAATGCAGGCACGAAGAATGGTGAATGCATGAGTGTGGTCGACGCGATTGAACTGGCAACGTCGCGCGGGCTGGGGTGGGTGACCGGCGTGCAATATCAGTATCGACACACCGAAATTCCGCAAGGCGCGGTGGTGACACGAATTCGGTTCACTTTGAGAGAGGGAGATACCACTCAATCTGCGCAGCAGATGGAAGCTGACTTGGCCTACCGAAAGCGCACTCAACCTTTGTCGCAGCCAAATTTCGGCAGCGTTTTTACGAACCCCTCTGGACATTTTGCCGGTTCGTTGATCGAACAGGTCGGTCTGAAAGGTCACCACGTGGGAAACGCGCGCATCTCAACACTTCATGCGAATTGGATAGTGAATGAAGGCGGCGCCACTGCGAGTGACGTGGTGGCCCTGATGGCAGAGGCTCAACGCCGAGTTCATGATGAAAAAGGCGTGACCCTGGTTCCAGAAGTCAAGCGCTTGGGAAGGTTTCTTTCAAAATGAAAATACTTGAGCGCTACAGCCACGTCTCTGTGGCCAAGAAATTGCGGGAGAGCTCTCCTGGGTTGACGATGGAGGTGTCACGGCAGTTACCGTGACGAGGCCCACCGTGATTCGACCAAAACGCAACCGCCGCCGCCTCGATGTGGCGAAGAAAACGGGCGAGATTAAAGCCGTGGCGAAGCACCATGCGTTGGTGCTGCTCAAAATTTGTGCGCTTTTGGTCAGCTCTGTCGGTATCGCCTTCGGGGGTCTCGAAGGGTGGCAGTGGGCCATCACCACCCGGCAATTTGCACTCAAAGACGTGAGCATCTCAGGAGAAGTCGAAGCGACCGAGGCTGAACTCGTGCGTTTGAGCGGCATGCAGCGCGGTCAGAATTTGGTCGCGATGGATGTTGCGGCCATGGAACGCGCCATCGCTACGCACCCATGGGTGAAGACGGTCAAAGTGTCACGTCATCTTCCCTCGCGGTTGTCGATTGAAGTGACTGAGCATCGCGCCATCGCGATGCTGTCGTTGGGCGAGTTGTATTTGCTTAACGCCGAGGCCACTCCATTCAAGCGCATTCGGCCTGGAGACGCGGTCGATTTACCTTTGGTGACGGGCCTTGATCGAGATGGTTTTGCGCAGCGCCGTCAAGAAGTGCTGACTTCACTGAATCAAGCGCTCGAACTCATCGTGGCCTACGGGGCCGATGCGGGGGCGACGCAACATCCGCTCTCAGAAGTCAAAATTCATGCAGACGGTGTCACTGCGGTGACCAGTGGTGGGCAAGAAATCGAATTTGGTGAAGGGGACGTCGCGCCGAAGTTGAAGCGCCTCGCCCGCGTGCGGGAAGAACTGCACGCTCGCTCGATGGAAGCCGAGGTCATTCGCCTCGACAACCGAACGCGACCAGCCTGGGTAGCTGTGCAGATTGCCGCGAAGAAACTCTGAAAAGAGCTTCTTACAAGTGCGGTTTGAAACATCTCTCGCCTCGAAAGAGCGAGCGAAAGGGAAGAAATGGCAACCAAGAAGGGTGGCGAAATTCTCGTTGGGCTCGACATCGGTACCACCAAAATCTGCGCCATCGTCGGAGAACTGACCGACGACGGCATCGACATCATTGGCATCGGCTCGCACCCTTCAAAGGGGCTGCGGAAAGGCGTGGTGGTCAACATTGAAACCACCGTAACTTCGATTCAGCGCGCTATCGATGAAGCAGAAGCCATGGCGGGTACTGAGATTACGCACGTCTATACGGGCATCGCCGGTGGCCACGTGAAGAGCTTCGGGGGCCGCGGAGTGGTGGCTCTCAAAGACCGAGAAGTGCGAGAGGCCGATGTGGCTCGTGTCATTGAGCAGGCCAAGACGGTCAACATTCCCGTCGATCGCGAAGTGATTCACGTGCTTCCCCAAGAATTCATCGTTGATGATCAAGGTGGCATTCGTGAGCCATTGGGCATGACGGGTGCGCGCCTCGAAGCGAAGGTGCACATCGTGACTGGCGCTGTGGCTTCGGCGCAGAACATCATCAAGTGCGCCAACCGAGCGGGCCTCAACGTCTCAGACATCGTGCTTCAGCCGCTGGCGTCGAGCGAAGCGGTGCTGACTGAAGAAGAAAAAGAACTGGGCGTTTGCTTGGTCGACATCGGCGGTGGCACCACCGATATCGCTATTTTTCAAAATGGCTCGATTGTGCACACTGCCGTGATTGCGCTGGGCGGTCACAACCTCACCAACGACATCGCCGTGGGGCTGCGCACGCCCATCGACCACGCTGAACGCCTGAAGCAAAAGTACGGCTGTTCGTTGACGTCGATGATTGACAAGACCGAGATGATTGAAGTGCCTTCAGTGGGTGGCCGCGATTCGCGAGTGATGGGGCGGCAGATTTTGTCTGAGATTCTCGAGCCGCGGGTCGAAGAAATTTTTCAGCTCGTGCATCATGAAGTCGAGCGCAATGGCTTTTCTGAGCTGCTGACTTCAGGAGTCGTCATCACCGGTGGCTCAACGCTGCTTCCGGGCATGACCGAACTGGCTGAAGAAATCATGGGCGTGCCCGTGCGCCGGGGCGTGCCTCGCGGCATTGGCGGGTTGGTCGATGTGGTGAAAAGCCCGGTGTACGCCACCGGAGTGGGGTTGGTGGTGTACGGCGCGCGCCATCAAGATCGCAGCATGTTTCGTATTCGCGAAGAGAACGTGTTCAAAAAGGTCAAGCGGCGAATGGGCGAGTGGCTTCAAGAAGTGTTCTAAAGGTGAGAGGCGCTACAGCCTCGTAGCTTAAAACTTGCGAGCGTCGCTGGCTCAAGCATGCTCGTCACATCTTCCGTAAGGGACTCAACATGGACCAGTTCGAACAGAGCAAGCAGGCTGCAAAAATTCGCGTCGTCGGCGTTGGTGGCGCCGGTTGTAACGCGGTCAACACGATGATCGCCTCTGGCCTCGAACGGGTCGACTTCATCGCCCTCAATACCGATGTTCAAGCGTTGGCGGCCAACAAGGCCCCAGTGCGTATGCAAATCGGCAAGGAGCTGACGCGCGGGTTGGGCGCAGGTGCGAACCCTGAAATGGGTCGACAGGCGGCCACTGAATCGCGGGCAGAAATCGCCAAGCTCCTTGAGGGCGCTGACATGGTGTTTGTCACCGCCGGCATGGGTGGCGGCACGGGCACGGGCGCGGCTCCAGTGGTGGCCGATATTGCTCGCGAGTTGGGCTGTCTTACGGTTGGCGTTGTCACCAAGCCGTTTACTTTTGAGGGCAACCGTCGTCGCAAGGCCGCAGAGCAAGGCTTGCAAGAATTGAAGGCCGCGGTCGACACGCTCATCACCATTCCCAACCAGCGTTTGTTGACGATGTCGGCTGAGCCGTTGCCGTTGCTCGATTCGTTCCGCCGCGCTGACGAAGTGCTGCTCAATGCAGTGCAGGGTATTTCTGATTTGATTCAGTACCACGGCTACATCAACGTCGACTTTGCCGATGTGCGCACCATCATGAGTGAGCAAGGGCTGGCATTGATGGGCACAGGTCGGGCTTCAGGCGAAAAGCGCGCTTTGCGTGCGATGGAACAGGCGGTGAGTTCACCGTTGCTTGAAGATGTTTCTATTGATGGTGCGCGGGGCTTGTTGATCAACATCACCGCCGGCCGCGACATCACTTTGCAAGAAATCAATGAGGCCATTTGCATTGCGCAAGATGCAGCTGACCCTGAAGCGAATATTATTTTTGGTTCGCTGGTTGATGAAGACGCCAAAGATGAAGTGAAAATTACGGTGATTGCGACGGGCTTTATTTCGCGAGAAATTGCGCCTCGTCGGGCTACGGTGGTCGAACAGCCGCGAGCCGCTCCGCAGCAGCAGCCGTTGCTTCGTTCAGCGCATGCACCGACGGTGACCGCTGCTCCAGCGATGCCCGTGCCGTTGCAGTTGAGAGAAGAAGTGGGCTCACTAGTGCCAGGAAAGTCGTCTCTGGCGGCTCCTCCTTCGCGCACGCTTTCAGGGGAACATCGGGCACACACGCCAGCGCGGCAGGCTTCAGCGCGAGAAGTGACGTTAGATGAAGATCAATACGACATTCCCACGTTCTTGCGCCGCCAAGGGCAAACTGAAATGCCGTAAGTGTATTGCTTTGTTTTCTTCCCTCATTGAGTCGCGCGCCATAAGGAGCGGCTTGAACTGGGAGGAACACACATGATGCAGAAATTTGTTTCGGCAGTGTTGATGATGACTTTGGGCGGTTGTGCAGGTTCGGTGTCAGGGACGGTCGGCGGGGTTTCGCTGAGTGTGTCTGATGCCATTTTTGCGGTGATCAAAGACAATGACGGCAAGTCGCGTGGTGCCGTAGTACTGCTCTCTGACGCACCTCGATTGTGTGAAAATTACAAAGCCAATCGAGAGGCAAAAGGCTCTACCAATCTTCTTTTTACTTTGTATCGCCTCTCTGACACCGATGTGTTGGCACCCGACGTAGGTGAGTACACGGTGACGGGCTCAGACATAAAGGGTGCTGGTTTTCACGCGGGCGCAATTTTCGGGCGCAACGATGCGAACTGCGTAAACACCATCGCGTCGACCGCACGCGATGGAAAGAGTGGCCTCATCACTGTCAAGTCTATCAAGTCCGAAGCAGGTGGAGGTGCCGGCGGCTCCTTCGACGTCACGTTTGGCTCTGGAGACAAACTGACAGGAAACTTTAACGCCAGCTACTGCGACATCACCACCATCCACGAAAACCCGAACTGCGAGTGAGGTCTTAAAAGTCTTACAACGCCTGTACGCTGAGATTGTCGAAGTACAGCTGCGCTTCCCAGCCCGAGAAAGCAAATCGGTCATGCCCCTTGCCAGTCAAAGGTAAGGGGTCTTCAAAGCGCATGAAGGGTTGGCCGTCGATGAGCCAAGAGATGGCATTCCCGCGTCGCTCAATGCGCCAGTGATATTGCCGACCGATTTCAACCTTAAAGGGGTTCGCTTCCACCCGTACTCGAGTGTCTTCGCGGTACAGCCCAGCACCGACCAGGTCTTGGCCCTTCGCCTGCGCTTGCAACGAAGCCAGTGACGGCCCGTGCTCGTCGAGTCTTGCGATGATGCTCACTGAATTGTTCCAGCCGCCGTGAATGAGCACGTACCCCGAAGCATGGTCACTGCCGTCACCGAAAATTTCAACCTTGATGTCACCTTCTGGAGACATCGATTTTACGTCGAATTCGACCGCCACATCATTGGGCAAACTGGCTCGGAGCCACAGCGGGTTATTCTTCACGCCAGGGGAAAGAAGCCAGCGATTGGGGTCGCTTTCATTGCTCTGAACGCTTCGCCACAAACCACCGGTGCTGAAGTATTTGTTGGCCACCGTCGACGGGTCAGAAAAGTCATCGCGAAAAGGGAGCGGTTGGTTCGCCGACACGGGCGAGCGCACTAAGAAGTAGTGAAGCATGGGCAGATTGATGAGCAAAACCACTGCCACAATCACACCCAGTGAGACCCGACTCATTTTGCCGGGTGCTTCCCACTTTTCCTCAGCGACTTGAGCTTGTTCCATGGGGTTCACCGTTTGAACGCGCACTTCTTCTTCTTTGCGTTGGGCTTTCGCAGTCACCTGGCTGCAGCTAGCAGAAACCCGGCAAGGAAAATCTATGAAAAAAATTCCTCATTGCTTTTTACCGGAGGGTGAAAATCCAATCTCCCACAGAAAGCACTTCCCTCTTAACCTTTGTGAATTTTTCATTCTCTAAAGGGCCAGTAATGAAATACGCGAGACTTCTCCTACAAATACCTATGGAGAGTGCCTTCTGAGGAGAACTTTGACATGCGCATCTCATTTTATTTTGGCCTGCTCGCGGTCTTGGGCCAGAGCAGTCGCGCGGAAACACCACGTGTTGAAAACCCCGCGGCGCTGGTCAGGTATCGTGTCGCCTTGATGCAAAGCATGGCGGCAGAAATGAGAAATTTATCGGCTATTAAGAGACATGAAGTGAGTTTAGAAAAACATGTGGCCATACATGCTTCGAATTTACTCGCACAGTCAAAACTCATGAGCGACATTTTTCCGGCTTCGACGAAGCCAGACAAAGTCAAAACCAGTTCAAAACCTGAACTCTGGGAAAAGCGCAGTGAATTTGACGCTGCATCGTCGGCGCTCGAACGAGAATCGAGTCGACTGCTGGAACTTGCCGCTCGAAACGATTCTGAGGCGGTTTCGAAGCAGATTGAGCAAGTTGGTCGTACCTGCAGTTCATGTCACAAAACATTCCGTACGAAAGATGAGAATTGACTGCACGACTCGGTGCCTTGTTTCTCATGCTGGTGGCCTGCCAGCAGGGAACAAACGAACGCCCTCAACTGGCTGAAAAGGTTTCCCCACCAAAGAAACCGGTAAATGCAGCCATCGAGGAACCCGAAGCATGGGAAACGCTCCCGAGCCGCAATGCATTTGCGGGAGCAGAGCGTTGCAAAGAGTGTCATGAGAAGAAATACGAACGTTGGTCGCTCAGTTGGCATGCCCGAGCCCTGAGCCTCCCGCAGCCGCAATTTACTGTCGGACGGTACGATGGCTCTCGGTACCGCGGGTCGTCATCTGATGCGTCGATGCTCAAAAAGGCAGGTACGCTCTTTATGCATACCGCCGACGAGAATGGCACGTCTCATGATTACCCTGTTCAGTGGCTCATCGGCGGCAAGCGAATGCAAGACTCTGTCACCGTTTTCCCCGACGGGCGCTGGCAAGTGCTGCCTGTCTATTTCCATGTCACAGGGAAGGGCGAATGGGTTGACTACAACGAAAAAAAACAAGGAATCATTGGGCCGAAGCACCCTTTTTTCTGGACCAATTTTAGGCGTATGGCGAGCCATGAATGTCTGACCTGCCATGTCACCGGGCTCGACGTCAGTTACGAGCGAAGTACTCAGCAATGGCGAACCTCTTTCGTCGACCCAGGCGTCGCATGTGAAAGCTGTCATGGCCCCGGAGCGCTGCACTCGTTTACCGAGAAAAAGGCTGACATCGTGCGGCCCAGTGCATTGACTCCCGAAGCGAACTTAGCCGTTTGCGGCCAATGCCACGGCCCACGAGAACCACTTTTTCCGCTGTTTGATTCCAAACACCGGTTTCGCCCAGGAGAATCTTACGATGACAAGTTTGAGGCATTGGTCGTTGTAGATGGAAAGGCGCGCTCGGGTGAATTCTTCGCTGATGGACGCCCGAGTAGTTCAAGTTTTGAATACCAGGCGCTCCTTCAATCGCGCTGTTGGCGCCAAGGTAAAGCGACGTGTCTTTCTTGTCACACGGCCCCGCATCATAAACATGAAGCGAATGACATGAAGCCTGGGTCTATGGACGAGAGTTGTCGCACCTGTCACCCAGGTATTGCTCAGGCTGTGAAGAGCCACACCCAGCACGTGTCAGCCAAGGCGCAAACCTGCGTGGCGTGTCATATGCCTCGCATCATCAGTGGCGTGCTCGATACATTTCCGGACCATTCCATCGACGTGCCGAACCCACGAAATACCGTTGCCCACAAAGTGCCTAATGCATGCAATTCATGCCACGCGAACGAAAAGCCAGAAGCCATGGTGGCTGCGATTGAAAAAATGTGGCCCAGAGCGATGGCGAGAATGTCGCGAAGAAATCGGCTCGCGGATGCCATTGATGAGGAAACTGCAGCCCAGAGTCAGCCAGCCTTGGTAGCCATCCTTCGTGATGAAGATGAAGCGCCAACACTTCGGGGCGCCGTCGCCATTCTCTTGGCACAGCGGTTTCCGCGACAGGCAGGCCCAATTCTCACACCGTATCTTCAGGCCTCCGAGCCACTCCTTCGCGCGCGGGTGATTGAGGCTTTGGGCTCTGCCCAAGGACGAGAAGTGGCCGACAGTATCGCCAGTGTTCTCAATGACAAATCGATGCTTGTTCGTGAACGGGCCGCGGTCAATTTAAGTTTGGTTGCTGGAGACCGGGCGAACGCCGCCCTTGAGCGACTGGCAACACAGCCTGAAACCGCGTCTCTGGCACGACCTCATTTGATGCTGGCCGCTTCGGCCATGCGACGAAACGACGCCCTTCGTGGCAAAGCAGAACTGCAAAAGGCACTCGACCTGGTTCCGTATCATGTAGAGGCCATGCTTTTGATGGCCGACATATCGATGACACTGGGTGAGAAACAAAAGGCACGTGAATGGGTAGACCAGGCGTTGAAGGTATCACCTCAACATGAAGGCGCGTTAAAGCGTCACGATGCTCTCGAGCGAATGACTCGACCCGTGAAATAGCTACAGGGCCCAATTGGGTAGCCACTATGTTTTCCGAGCTTCCTCTATCTACCCAAGTCAGCCCGAAATCCTGCAGCGCTGCTGCTGTAACTTCTTTGAGCTGAGCGCCTGTGAGCCCTGCTCGACAAGCGCTGCAGGCCTCGGGTGGGCAGCGGGCTGCATTAGACGGCCGAGGAGTATGGCCTGTGGTGCTCGCGCGTGTGTGGAAAGCCGAACACCACCGCCATTCTTTCAATGGGCAACCTCAACAAGCGCAGGCACCAACCGTGTCAATAAACGTCACGGGAGACGACATCAGCAAGTCATCCCGAGATCTAAACCCGGTTAGTTGAGGAATGCGGTGTTGAGGAGCTTGTTAACGGTGCTGGAGTTCAGCCCCTTGACCGGTCCTAAAGAAGCTTTCGTCGTGATCTGAGTCCCGACGCCAGACGGAGGCGTCGTTGGGAATTTGGTCAGATAAATTGCTGCAACGCCGGCCACGTAGGGCGCCGCCATCGAAGTTCCGCTCTTAACCGCCGTGCTTGTGTCAGACGCAATTCCCGCTGAAGTGATGAGCTCACCGGGCGCATTGACGTCTACGCAAAAACCCCAGTTTGAAAACGACGACTTGAAGTCTGAGGAGCCCGTCGAGGCAACGGTCAGCGCAACCCCCGCGCGGGCAGGTGACTGCGTGCACGCATCGGCATTGCTATTTCCTGCCGCAACCGTCGTCGTCACGCCAGCGGCAACGAGCGACGACACCGCTGAGTCAAGCGCGGTCGACGCCGGACCGCCCAATGACAGATTCGCTACGGCTGGTTTCGTGTGATGGGCTTTGACCCAGTCTATACCCGCAATGACGGTTGAAGTTGACGCGCCGCCACTACAGCTCAATACGCGCACGGGATGCACAATTGCCCTTTTCGCTACTCCGTATTTCGTTCCAGCGATGATTCCCGACACGTGCGTCCCGTGTCCGTTGCAGTCGTTGCCGTTTTGCCCGTCGCCCACAAAATCGGTGCCGGCGCCGACACGGCCAGTAAATTCAGAGTGCGTCTTTCGAATACCGGTGTCGATGACGTACGCGTGGGTGCTGCTTCCGGTACCTGTATAGGTGTACGTTGTTGACAGCGGCAGGGCTACTTGGTCAATACGATCGAGGCCCCAGGTCGCTCCAGTCTGCGTCGTGTCGACCGTCATTTCGCCGTCTTCTTCCACGTACGCCACTCGGGGGTCGTCTGACAGCTCCCGAGCTTTGGCTTCGCTCATGCGGGCCGCGAAGCCCTTCAAAGCATGCTCATACCGATGCTGCGGTTTTGCACTGGCTCGACCGGCCAACTCGTCAGTCACCGCGCTTGACTGCGCCTCGTTATCATTCAAAACGACTAGGTACTGACCAGGCACTCGCCGATCGCTCCGGCGCATCTTCGAATTCGCCGCGCTCCCGAGCGTTTCGGAGTGATTTGAAGGCGACTGCGTCTCTTCCACTGCGTCAATACCGCAGCCCATGAGGTGAATTGCAGCGGCCGACAACAATGCGAGTTTTAACTTCATGACGTAGGGTCCTTGGAAAAAGTGACTTGTCCCATTGTGAGACGACTCAAACGTTTTCAAGAAATCAGCCAGCCTCGACCCATCGTAGATCCGGCGAGTTGTAGCAACCACGTCGGCAAGGAATTGCCGAGTCGGCACAAAGGTAACGGCACTCGGGTGCTAGAGGCGTGTTGGTTCTTTAGGTTCTGGCTGATGTCTGCCCGGGGGCCTTAACGCCTTTGCGAGTGTCTGGGCGCTTTACGCGGTCAGCACCCGTCCCCGCTACGCAGAGGCCACGAACGTTCTCGCCGTCGCGGTGCTGCATGAGGCAGTGCGTCTGGGTGGGGTGTGTTGTCGTCAAAGCTGACGCTGCCTCCGCGGGTGGCCCGGAGATCCAGAAGGGTACGGGGCGCGGGCAACTGGGCCGAGGGTTTCTCATGGCTACCAGCGTGAGTAGAATAATCCACAATGCTCGCGCGAGTTCGACGGTGGTGCAGCCCACCTGAGTCGACGAAAACTCGCAATTGCAAGAGTTCTCCGAGAAGCAGCGATCTCGACAGATGCAAGACTGCTCTTGGACGGCGCTGCGGGGGGGCGAGGGTCCCCGACAACGTACTCAGTGATGACGTCGCGCTTTTCTCGGGGGAAGGTTTTTAAAGTATCAGGAGATCTAAACGAAACGTCATCACAGGATACGTTCTCGGAGACCATCGCCCGGCCGAGCACCACGTACGCTGCAAAGAAACCTTTAGAATTTCAGCACTGGTGGCTCAACGGCAGAGGTCTTTTTCTTGGAGACCGTTACGCATGAAAAGGTCAGCTCATGCCCGGAAAGCTTCGGGGCAAGTATCTCTTCTCGACCGGCTCGCTGAGAGAGAACAATGAGCTCACTCCCCAGCGACCGCTTACAAGACGCGCCAGACCATTATCTTCGCTTACCGCAGGTTGACATATTCGCCGGCGGCATGCGTCCGCCCATGAATCGTGGTGAAGGGGACTGCTGTTCTAAAGGCTTCGAGCTCGCCCTTTTCACTGAATTGCACTCCGCCTGGCAATAGTTCGTATTCGCCCAAGCGAATAGCTTCCGACAGATACGCGCTCAACAATCGACCATCGGGATAAAATCGACAGATCCCCTCGACAGAGTAGCCGTCAATGCGATGCTTCACGGCATTGGACAATTCGACCTCAACCAAGATGCCTTTCTCATCAAATTCTGCCGCCCACACCTTCCACCCTCGTAGGGTGAAGGTGTCTTCGCGTTGCCCAGGCTTGCTATACGGCATCGCCACGCGAGCCAGTCTTCCATTGGAGTGAAATTCCACCTCGGCGCCCGGCGGAGCTTTCACCCCTTGAGAATACTCTTTTCCTAGAGAGCCCCACCTGACAGTTCCGTTTTGAAAAAACGTAACTCTCGAATTGGGCGCCAACGACACAGTGCCGATCTTTGCCCCTTTGGCTGTGAGAGTCCCCTCCGTGGGCCGACCAAGCGAGTCGAATGTGGCTTGGGTGAAAGCGACGCCGTGGAAAGTCGCAGAGGGGGAAAAATGTGCCTCTTTCAGGCGCCCGGCCGAGTCAAAGGTTGAACACGAATGTAAATCGGGAGCCCAAACGATTCCCTTTTTGATTGGCGTGGGCTGGCTTGGACACACAAAGAACTCCGTATCGTCCGTAGAAGAAAACTCCTTTTCACCCATCCAAAATGACGTGCCTGCTGGCCACCTTATTGCTCCCGTGAAGCGGAGCTGGCTTTCTGACTGCAGCACGCCGCTCAGGACAACGCTGTTTCTGCTGGATAAAAACTTGTTCCCTGGCCTTGGTCTCAAACGCACTTCACCGGCCGCCATGGGTACGCCACCGACTGAGCAAGGCGAAGCAAGTTGAATGGTGAGCTCACCACTGGCGATGGGCTGATTGACGTCACTTCTGAACACCGTGCTGTCGATCACGCTCGAGTCGCGCGCCAAATGACAACCATCAACGATGACCTCCTGACTCAGCGATTCCACAAACCAGGGATGAACTGGAAACTCCGCGGAAGTGCGCTCTACGATGGTTCCCGCTGGGATCTCGAAGCCGAGGTCGTGAGCCACCGGCAAGGCCAATCGCCCAGTTAGAATCCTCATTTTCATTTTTTCATCGAGGTCAATTTGCCGCACCGGGCATTCGCTAAACGCTCTCGGCTGCTCCTCGCTCGCCTTCCAGTCAGAAGACATGTTGCAGCGATATTTATAATCCTCCCCGCGGCATTCGATTACCGCCACCCCCGGGGCGATCGTAACGCCATCGACGGTTACGGCGCTTTTGAGTTCGACTAGGAAGGAGCCATTCCCCTTCGCCAATGTATTGGTCGCAACTAACACTAACGCCAACCTTGCAATGAGTTGAGTCAATCGTCCGTACCGCTCGCGAATGAAAGCTGTAGTCAACACGTTATTTCGCATGCGCATGTTAGAAATGTGATCCCTTTTCTCTCTCTTCAATCTTAAAGAAATATTCCTTCATCCCATAGATGGGGCCGCACAGAAACGTGGTGCTCTCGGTCAAGAGCCGCCGTCAAACACTGGAAACGGACAGGTGCACTCGACTGCTGAGCCGAATACGCCTGATTTTTGGAACTTGCTCCTCTCTTGCGGCTTTCCAGTCAGAGCCTGGAGCACGCACTGACGCACAAGCTGTTCTGGGTTGTAATGATCCGACTCGAGCCGAACTAGCTCCACCTCACTTCCGGTGGCCGCATCCGTACCTGTGACCTGTACCATGAGTCCTAACATGGCTATTGGCTGTGTCGGTTTTGAGTCTCATCGTACGCTGTCTCTGGAAAGGCCGTTTCCACCTCAGCCAAGTCCTTCCCCGTCAGCCTCAAGGTGCGTCGCAGTATCCTCACCACGTCGTGGTCGGTGGGGGCAGGAAGACAAATGGGCAAGGCGTCGTCTACGCGCCACAGTGCCTCGGGTACGTAACCGTTCAGGCGTGTAGCCGACAGCGTGATTCCGATCACTTGGGTGGGAAGAAAAGGTGGGGATCGACACGATGCCAGGTGATGTGATCAACGCTACTGGGTGGACCCAAGCGGCCAGCCCATCAGCGACGTCGAGGCGCAAGTCGCTGTCAGGGACGCGATTATCGAGGCGCAGCGGGTCGAGATAGAGCAGCTCAAGGTCCAGGTGGCAGAGCTGATGGCCAAGTTAGGCCAGAACTCGAGCAATTCATCTATGCCTCCTTCAAGCGACGGCCCGGGCGCTCGCTCTGGCGACAAAAGCAAAGACAAGTCGAAGCGGCGTCGAGGCGGTCAGCCAGGTCACCAAGGCAGCAAGCGCGAGTTGGTGCCTGTGGACCAAGTCACCGTCTTCATCGAGATGTACCCTACCAAGTGCGAGAACTGCTGGGTCTCGCTGCCGCAGACGCGCGACGACAACGCAGAGCGGTACCAAGTCACTGAGGTGCCGGTCATCGTCCCTAAGACGACGGAGTACCGGCGCAACGCAGTGACATGCGGTTGCTGCGGGTACATCACGCAGGCGAAACTCGACGTCGTCCCCTTGTCGCCTTTTGGGCCTCGGCTGATGGCATTGATTGGAGTCTTCGTCGGCACCTACCACCTGAGTCGACGTCGTACGGTGGGGCTGCTTCACGATGTCTTAGGCGTCAAAATTTCATTGGGCGCCGTCAGCGCCATCGAGGCCCGCGTCAGCGACGCAGTTGCCTCCTCGTGGACTGAGATTTGGGCGAAGGTCACTGCCGCGACGGTGAAACACACCGATGCCACCAGCTGGCTGCACGCCGGCAAGCTTCGCTCGCTGTGGACTGTTGCCACCTCGTGCGCGACCGCCTTCAAAATTTTGCTCAACGGTACCGGCCCTCTCGTGCGCCCCCTCTTTGGCGACTGCATGGGCATTTTGGTGAGTGACAGAGCCACCGTTTTTTCGTTTTGGCACATGGCCAACCGGCAAATTTGTTGGAGCCATCTCTTGAGAAAATTTGTCTCATTTTCCGAAAGAGATGGGCCGAGGCGACAGCTTGGCGAAGAGCTCATCGACTATGCCGCCCTGGTGTTTCGGTACTGGCATGACTTTAAAGACGGCAAGCTCGACCGGGCTGCACTTGTGTCGAAAATGGCACCGGTGCGTCTGCAATTCGAGGCCTGCCTCGCGCGTGCCGTCGCTGCGAAGCTGCCCGAGCTCTCCGGTTCGTGTAAGGACATTCTCCACCACAGCGCTGCGCTTTGGACCTTCGTCGACCAATGCGACGTCGAGCCCACGAACAACCACGCCGAGAGAGAATTGCGCGCCTTCGTGCTTTGGCGAAAGCGCTGCTTCGGTGCCCAGAGCGAGCGCGGCCACCTCTTCGCTGAACGACTGATGAGCGTCGCGCACACAGCGCGCAAGCAGAACAAAAACGTGCTCGCTTTTCTCACAGCGTGCTGCACCGCCAAGCTCGCAGGTATCGCAGCACCGTCATTGTTCGCCACTACTGGCAAATGAAACGCGTGCTACGACTTCTACAGCGGAAAATAGCGCGTCTGGTGTTTGGCGCCGATGCTGCGCACTCGCTCTTCGTTTCTCAAACGTCGCATCGGCATCTGAAGCTCATTCGCTGACGAATTCAGCTCCGCTGCAAAAACAGCCATGAGTTCGCCCGGCTTCTTGCACACGGCTTCGTAAAGTCTCTCACTGAGCGCGGCAATCTCGCCTTCAGTCCGCCGCTGCTTATTCGCTGTCGAGCGGGCCGTTGACCGTTGCTCTCGCCCCATTCGGTTTTCCCGCACGACGGCTCGGGCAACTGCCTCCACAGCAGCAAGTTGCACCCCAGCCACATGCTCTCGCATCAGCTGCTCGATTCGCTTCGTCAACTGCTCAAGCGTAGTTCTCATCCCTTTCGAATTGCACACGCACATCTCGACCTCAACCCATCCCCTGAACGGTTAC
>JAYUVR010000104.1:0-3291 GCA_043753955.1 Archangium sp.
GGCATCTTTGCGGCGAGCCAGCCTGGCAGTGCAGACTCGACCATGTGCAGCTGACCTCCAACTGCGGCATCAGCCAACGAGAAAGATTCGCCGAGAATATGGCTTCGTGATTCGAGTGCTTGGGCAAGCGGTGCAAGCAGGGTAACGACTTGTTCAGAATACAGCGCCTCGTCGCGTTTCCATGCATCGATACACCCGCTCCCGTAACGGCGTTCTTTGACCAATCTGAAGAGCGCGCGGGCTTCCTTCTCTCGCTCGGGGTTGCTTCTACCCACGCACAGTTCAAGCCCTGGGCATGCCAAACGGAATGCGACCTCTTCAAAGTGGCTGTCTGCCCATTGTTCAATGATGATGCCCAATGGGTTTTCTCGGAACGAAGGTGCGTATTTTTGGTCGAGGTAAGCGGCAATTTGAGGGCTGTCATCAATGACCGTTTCGCCGTCAATGAGCACTGGCACTACTAATTTACCTGTGGCTGAAACAACTTCACGTCGATCGAGGTAAGGAACATCGACAATCTGACAAGAGAGTTTCTTGGCCGCCAAATACAGCCGCACTTTCGCGGCATAAGGGCTGTACGCAAATTGGAGCAGTCGCATAGAGCAGCGCGGTTTATGCGGACTGCTTTAAGCCGTCGAGAAGACTGAATGTCGGTTGACGTGAGCGCAGAGCATCCGTGTGGGCGAAAGGCCGACTAAAACTCGCTTGTACGGAGCCACGTTCCCTGTCGAAATAGAACCCACGATGCAGGAAAGGCGGAAAAGCCAACGGGTTCGACCAGCGCGCGATGCTCCAGTACGGCTTCAAATTATGGGTGATGGATTCATGGAATCTGTCAACGCCATCGACGTGAGTGAAGGCGGTCTCGGAGTCGGCGTTTTTCACAACTTTGAAGGTTGCGATACCAATGCCCAGGTTTCAGTGATGACCATGCTGCCTGGTGAGAAGGCGTTTATGGCTAAAGCGCGCATTCGCTACGTCTCGAAAGTGAATGGCACTTTTGGGGTTGAATTTCTCGAACTTTCCTCAGAGCACCTCAAGATGCTGAAGAAGTACGTCGAGAAGCGTTTAGCCCTCGGTGCTGAGGTACTGTAATTTCAGAGTGCATCAGTCACGCGCTGCTGCCACGCGCAATCGTCTGCGTGCAGCGCACGTAAACCACTCACTGTTTTGTTGAGGTGTTGCACGCCTATTTCGATGGTGGCCTCGCAGGCCTTGGGGTCATGCTGTTTGAGTCCGTTACTCAATCGAATTGAGAGCGAATCGAAGGTGTGCGTAAGGGCTGTCAATGCTTCCGGCGCATCGTTGACGAATCTTTCAGTCAATCGCGCGAAACGTTCAACCGTGGCGTTCCATCGGGCCATCGCTGCCTCCAATCTCTGACTGGGAATGAGGCTTTCGAGCGAGTCTCGATTGGCCAAAGCCCCTCGCAAGGGCTCATTGGGAGGGAGCTGATTGAGGAGCTTTCTGGCGTCTGCTGCATGACCCGAAAAGGCATACACAATTGCGAAAAGGCGAATGATATCTATTTTCTGCCTCGCCGACGGCTCAATGCTTCGCATCGCCTGCGCAGCTCTGGCCCAATCGCCCGTAGAAATGGCCTTGGCGATGTCTGGCAAATTCAGTGGAATCTCAGGTCGATATTCCAGTTCCATGTCTGCTGTTGACTCCGTACAGCTGGCGCATCGAGCGCCCAGCATCATCACGGTCACCGTTCCAAAACTCACCCGAGCTTCCAACAGCACGGGCATAAATGGCTCGACCTCAATGTCGAAAAGAGACGCGATGGCGTTTGGGGCAGTGGCTTTCAGTTGATGTCGCCCTGGAGGCACGGTGGGCCCAGCGGGCAGCCCATCGACAGACAGTTGAACTTGAGGGCTTTTCACCAGCACCAACGGCGCCGCGGTGAGCTCATTGAGCAGAGAAAGAGGCCGGGTGCTGGTGTTTTGACATCGACCACTCGCCGCAGGCGACACGACAGCCAATGGAGCATTGGCCCAATATTGAAGGGCGAGCACGGTGCCGAGCACTAGGGACACCAGCATTCCCGCCGCCAGCCACCTTCGCATCGCTCATCTTCACATTTTCTGTCTATGCCGCGAACTTCAAGTCGTTACCTCACGACTCTTTGAGCGCTTTTGAGGCCACCGCTTCTGCGCTCCGACGCCAGCCGAACCCGTCGCACAAATCGCCTCGCCCCTTTGTTTCGGTTCGAGCCAAGTGCAGCGGGCCTGCGACGGTGCCGTACGGTATTCCTCGCCCCGTAATCGAAGCCGGGTGCTGCCTTAAGAATGATTCGAGCAGCCGCAACACGCCGGGCTCGTCTTGAGGGCCTACGTCGATGAGCGCGGCATCGGCACGGTCAAAATCATGAGGTGAATTGGCAAGGGCCAGCGAGAAACGAAGTTGATCAGCCGCAGGGCCGGCACAGGCCTCGACCAATGCGGGAGCCGCCTCAAAGGTGATGGGAATGAAGAGTTTCGCGTAACCGTGCCCCACGACACAGCCGCCTTGCCCACCGAAGAGTGAGAAGCGGTGAGGGTACAAATTTTCGCGAGCGCGAGGCAGTCGCAGGGCGACCACTTCTCCGGCTTTGGCTTCAGCCGGAACGTACTGCCCTGGCTCGTCGACGAAGAGCATCAGCTTTCCGTCGCTGACGAAAGCCCACCCCGTGCCGGGTCGAACCAATCGAAAAGACCAGTCCCACCCCGTGGCTCCTTGAGTGCACGCCGTGAGATGCGCCACAAACCCTGAATCGCCTGAAGCCCGCTGAAGCGTGGGCCCCTCGCCCGGGCGAAGTTTGAAACGTCGTGAATGAAACCAACGCACTTTCGGGTCGACGGCTGCATGAGGTGTCATCAGCGCACCTCGCCCCAAAGTACTTTGGGCCACTCTTGAGGTTCTCCTAACATTTCTAAGGCGTGTTTTGCGACGCTCAAGGTGCGCGTGTCGAGCACCTGCTCATAGTGGGAAATGCCATAGACAGAAATGAGCAATGCCGTGCCAACCCAACGCACGATGCGTTCCTGAAAATCTGCATCGAGTTTGAAATGAGGTTCTCGGGCGCGTGCGTACCCCGTCAGCAACGCATGTGCGAAGCCTTCAAGCGTCGCTCGAGCCAACACTTCGCTGCGGTGTTCCGGTGCAAGCCACCCCAAGATGTAGTCTGACAGCAAGCTGCCCAAGTCGCGTGCGGGGTCACCCCAGAAAGACAATTCCCAATCGAGAAAGACGATTGACGGTGAACTTCGACCGGGTTTGTTCACGCGCAGCAAGTTGGCTTGGCGTAAA
>JAYUVR010000105.1:0-9563 GCA_043753955.1 Archangium sp.
CGATGACCGTGATGCCCGTCTCGAAGATCTCAATCTTTTTGCTCTGCTCGGTGAACGTGGGGACCGAACGGTGAATGGGGCAAAATTTCGTGGCTGCGATGGGGCCCAGTTCGTCGACGGGCTGGCCGGTGACGTTCAAGATGCGACCCAGGGTGGCCGGGCCGACGGGCACCGAGATGGGCGCGCCGGTATTTCTGGCGCTCATGCCGCGAGAAAGACCGTCGGTGGTGTCCATGGCGATGCAGCGCACCGTGTTCTCACCCAAGTGAGAGGCGACCTCAACGGTGAGGTTGTCGGGCTCATTGCTGATGGACGGGTTCGAGACTTTGAGAGCTGAATAGACCTCCGGGAGCCCACCGGGCGGGAACTCGACATCGATGACGGGTCCGAGGATCTGAGTGATGCGACCAGTGGAGGTAACGGAAGCGCTCATGGCGGGCGGCGCGTACCACCGGGTAGCAGCCCCTGCAATAGGGATCAGCTTCAGGCTGCTTTTGACTACACGGCCCTGAGGGGCTCAGAGGTCGTCTTGGGCCCTCATCAGTAATCGTCCGACCTTGAGTAATGGCCGCGGGCATTTCTCTTATCTGAGCTACCCACCACCCAGATTCGTCTCGCTCATACCGAACAGTATATTGATTCGTCACTTCAACCACCCTTTCCCGAGACACGGTTCGGAGCTCTTCCGCCAGCCAGACACAGCATCACTTCGTCTCAAGCGAAATGTATCTGGGTTGGGCTTTGACACGTTCGAGCCAAGCCTGGAGAGCGGGATACCCCCCGAGATCGAAGCCTCCTTGGTGCGCCACGTGTGTGTACGCATAGAGTGCGATATCGGCTAACGAGTACTCATTGCCTGCGAAGAAGGGGCGCTGGCTCAGCTCGCCCTCCATGACCTCAAGGGCCGCGTAGCCCTTCTTACGACGCTCTTCGAGTTCGGCTTCTTTACCCAAAGGCACGCCATAATAAGCGACCCACGCTCGTACGACGGCTACGTACGGTTCGTGGCTGTACTGTTCGAAGAACATCCACTGCAGCATGCGCGCCCGCTCGAGTCGTGACTTGGGCACGAAGGCTGTTCCTTCGCCAAAATAAAAGAGAATGGCATTCGACTCAGCGAGAAAAACGTTCGGCTCAAGCTCGACAGTGGGCACCCGGCCAATGGAGTTTTTGGCGCGGAAGTCGACGGTTTGGGCTGCTCCACCTTTCAGGTCGAGTTCCACTGTGTCGAAGGGAATTGCAAGCTGATGGAGAAGCAGTCGAACCTTGTAACAATTGCCTGAAACGTGCGCCTCGTAGAGTCGAACCATTCGCAGCTTCTATCAGCGCTGGGCCTTCTGAAAAGGTCAGGAGCTGAAAGCGCTTCACTTCTCAGCCAGTGGGTTCCACACCCGGGCGAAGCCGAAGCCCACAAAGTCTTTCGAATTCACGGTTGCGAAGTCGGTTACGCCTTGCTCAATAAGGCTCAGCGCGGTTCGCCAGTCATCGGCGCGACGACGCGCAAATGATTCCTTCCGAAGGCGCGGCCAAAAGGCATCATAAAAGCGTCTGCTGTCGGGCGGAAAACCGATGACCTGCCAGCGAGGATGGCGCCGAAATTCCTCGCAAATCGTCGCGGCACGCGCTGCGCTCAGCGGCCTTCTGAACACCACCGAGTTTCGGAGCAAGCCGTACAATTCCAAGAGAATGAACTCAGAAATTGCGACATCTTCGCGGTCCTGAAGTTCCTCGAGGAAAGCCGCAGCCGAGAGTGGTCGCTGCTGTCGACGTCGATCGCAGGAACAAGAATGTTCGTGTCGAACGAAATCACTTGCGAGCGAGACCACGCAGGTCTTGCTCTTGATGAACCAGGTCACGAAGTCGCGCAATCGAAACTTTGAGACCCCCGTTGATGCGCGGCAGCTTCCACGCTTTGCCCGACGGAAAGCGGTCCAGAAACATCTCGAGCCCTCGACGGGTCAACTCAGCCAAAGACAGCTCACGCGCCGCGGCGAAGGCCTTGGCTCGACGGTACAGTTCGTCAGGGAGTTGGATCTGCGTGCGAGTCATGATGTCATTTTGACGTCACATTGATTTGGCGTCAAACCAGCGCACTAACTGCTCGAGTCATGTGTCCTTGGAACGCACTTTTCGGGTGCCGGGAACGGTCATGGAATGTACAGACCAACTTGTACAAAGGCGCTGTAGCTCCCACTGCCATATTCGGTGCGCAACCCACGACTCGACGTGAGTACCGAAGTTGGGTCAGGCCCGCGGCCAATTGGCACCGACGCACCTGCCCGCACCAGCACTGATTGAGTGAACGAATATTCGACCGAAGCAAAAGCCAGCGCACTTGGGTCAGTCACATTGCACAGCACCGCAAGCTGTGCTGAAAGCAAATCGCTCGCCCGATATGACGCAGCGATGGCGGCGACGTGCATGCCTGCTCCGAAGACCTCGCCTCGCAGCGCTCGCGACGACGAGAGAATGCTGGCGTAACGCGAAGGGTCTTGAGAGCCAAAGCCATTAAACGAGTACTCAGTGGCAAGAATAACCCTCTCGTGCAGCTTGAAATCTGCACCCAACACGCCTCGAAAGAAGTGCTCGCCGACAGAAATTGAATCGGTGCCGAAGCCCTGGAGTTCCAGCGTGTATGCGCCCTCGGCATGCACGGCCACCACTCCGATATCGCCCACTAAGTCGAAGCCCGCAACCATGTCCTTCACATACTTGCCTAACGAGACTGAGCCGTCCCAGTCGAGCAGGTTTGTTTGAAAACGAACGACGCCTCCGTTGTCTTCTGCCTTTTGTTGCGGAAGGTAGAGCACATCAAGCTGCGTCGTTTCCCCCAGCGCGATGGCCATTCGAACGGCATCGAAACCCCGGCGCACCTCGCGGTCGACAGCTGTTGGTGGAAATGGGCTGAGCACATCGGTTGGGTTAAAAAATCTTCCCGTTCCCCATGAGAGTACTTGGCGGCCGATGGTGAGATCTCCGAAAGGCAGCGCCAGCTTGATGGCCAATCGGTCGAGGTTGTGATCAACCCGCGTCGTTGCCCCCTGAGTCAGCGTGCCTTCAAGCGGTATCAATCGGCGCTGGGGACCTGCGCCCGTACCACCCACCGTTCCAGTTAGTGACGAGCCATTGGTAAAATTTGAATCTGACGCGAGCAGTAAACTCAGCTGCCACGCAGCATTGAGTTCAAAGGTGTCGGCGAAACGAAACGTCGCCGCAAAGCGAGTGAGGTGCGCATCCACCGCACCCGCATCAGGCAACTCAAGACCAAGCGACCGAGAACTTTTAACAAGACCTGGCTGAAGCAGAAAACCCGATAAGAAATTCTTGTAAAAACCACTCGCCTCGAGCACCGCTTTTTCATCGCGCGCCACTTCGCGCGCGTGCGCCGCGACCGCAATGAGCAGCATCGTGGCGAACGCGAACCTCATTCGCTCTCTATCTTCCCATCGACCAGTCGAACCACGCGATCAGCGCGACTGAGCACCATGGGGTCATGCGTCGAGAAGATGAAGGTGATTCCATGTTCCTTGTTCAGCTCACGCATCAAGTCCATCAACGCGGCACCGGTGGCTTGGTCTAAATTTGCAGTGGGCTCGTCGGCCAGCACCACCGCCGGTTCAGAGACGATGGCCCGAGCAACGGCGACCCGCTGCTGTTGCCCTCCGCTCATTTTGAGGGGCCGTGAGTCCATAAAAGCGGAAAGGCCGATGCGATCGAATACGGCTTTTACCTTGGCCCTTCTCTCAGACGACTTCATGCCTTTTAACTCGAGCACATACGCCGCATTCTCGGCAGCGGTCAGCACTGGCACCAAGTTGTACGATTGAAAAACGAAGCCGATGCGATCTCTGCGTAAATCTGCCAACGCACTTCGCGACAAACCAGACAGTTGACGCCCATCGACTTTCACTTCGCCCGAGGTGGCGGCGTCGAGTGCTCCGATGATGTTGAGCAACGTGGTTTTTCCCGAACCCGAAGGGCCAGCCAACGCCATGAACTCACCCTTCTCAACCTTGAGCGAAACGCCACGCAGCGCCTGCGCCGAGGGCATGCCTTTTTCTTCATACACGCGAGTCACGTTTTCCACTTCGACGACAGCCATAACGATTTCCTTTCAGGTGCGGCGCAGTGCTTCAGCGGGTTGAAGTCGGGTGATGCGCGACGCGGGGTACAGGGCAACCACCAGGGCCATCGCATACACAAAGGTGGCGGCCTTGAAGATGTCTACCGGGTTGAATCGAGTTTTGACCAGGGTCGAAATGGTAGCGCCTGCAATCTGAAACGACTCGCCGCTGGCGCTGAATCTCAAACCCGTACGAGAGAAGTGCCACGTCAGCAGGCTGCCCAGCGCGGCGCCGATGATGACACTCAAAGAAGCGACCCAGAACGATTCCGCCAACACCACTTTGACGATCTGCGAGGGCCTGGTGCCTAACGACATCAGCACTCCGAATTCGCGGGTGCGCTCGAGAACTGACATCAACATGGTGTTGAGCACGCCCAGGCCGACCAGGAGATACACGAAGAAAGCCATGGCGAAGACCACGTTGTTGGTGAGCGCTTCCATGCGTTTGAGTACAGGCAGCAACTCAGCCCAGGTCAGTATTTCAAACTGCTCTCCGAGCGCTTCTTTCAACTGTACCGCGAGTGCGTCGGCCGCAGCTGGGTCGGCCAGTTGAATGACAAGCTGATGCGAGGTGTTTTCAAGCCCCAGCAAGCCGCGAGCAGCAGCTTCTGAAACGTAGACTTGCCGCTGCCCAATCGAAGGAGCGATGGAATGGAACACTCCACGCACGCGAAACAAATCTGCGCCCATCTCGTTGTCAGCGCGCTGCACCATCAAGCGCATCTTCGAACCCACTTTTAAGGCCAGTCGCTCAGCGAGCTGCGCACCGATAAGAATGCCGCGATCATCAGCCCCCTCAGGCAGCGCGCCCGAGTCGAGTTGATGCAGGTGGGCCGAGAGACGCTTCTCACTTTCCCAGTCGACGCCGAATACGTGCACCGGCTCGTTGCCGCGCGCGCTGGTGGCGAGCCCTCGAGCAAGCACGCGCAAGCCCATCTCGGCGCCTGGAGGCAAAGTAACTTTGTTCTGCCATTGTGCCGCGTCTGGCATTGTCGTGCCCACGTCGCGCTTGGGTCGGTAGCCAGAGGCGAACACTTCGACGTGACCCATGCCGGCATCGTCGAGTTGATTCTTTGCATCGCCCATCATTCCGCCCACCATCCCCGAGTAGAAAATGACGAGCAGCAGCCCTACTCCGATGGCGCTCATGTTGATGAAGGTGCGGCGGCGATTGCGCCAGATGTTCCGCCAACCCAGACCGAGTGCGCCGCTCATGTGTGCCTCAACGCTTCGACGGGTTTGAGCCGCGCCGCGCGAAAGGCCGGTATCAGCGCTCCGAGCATGGCGGTGAAGAAAGCGGTGATGGCCGCACCCTTGAGTGAACCGGGAAAAAGGCCGAGCGTCAGATGGTCGGGCATGCGCACGCCCATCACGTCGCCTCCAAACTGGGCGCCCAAGTTGACTGTCCCGATGCCGTATAGAATTGCGGCGGCGAGACCCACTCCGACGACAAAGGCGATGGTGCCCTGCCAGAGCGCTTCTAAAAGCACCATGCCAAGCAGTCGGGGAGGCCGCGTGCCCAGCGAGGCCAACACCCCAAACTCGTGAGTGCGTTCAAATACAGACATGGTCATGGCGTTGAACACGCCCAAACCGACGATGAGAAAGATGACGAAGTCCATCGCGCCTTGGCTCTTGCGCTTGCTTTCTATTGAGCCCTTTATCTGTGGGAGCATCTCGCTCCAGGACAGCGCTTCGAGGGTTTTTAAGTCGAGTGCGGCACGGAGTGCGTTGACCTGAGTGGAGACGTCTTCTTCATCTGTGGGGAGACGAACCACGATTTGATGCACACCCTCTCCCAGCGCGAAGAAGCTCTGCGCCTCGGCAAGAGGCATCGCTACGGCGCTCGCGTCCATTTCGGAACTGCTCGAAGTGAAGGTGCCGGCCACGGTGTAGCGGTCGTTGGCCACCGAGCCATCAGCGCCTTGGCTGACCAGTACCAGTTCATCGCCTGGGCCGAGCTCGAGATCTTCAGCGAGTGCACGACCGATCAACACTTCGCCTTGGGCCGCGAAATTCTTGCCCTGCTCAAGGTGATACAAGCTGGTCGACTGCTCAACACCTAGAACCATCACTGGCGCTGAGCGCTCTTTCGCACCGGCAAGACCCGCACCGATGACGCGCTTCTCTGCGATGGCGTGCGGCAACGTTCCATGCAGCGCCGCTTCAACTTGCACTGGGTTTTGCACCACCGTGCCGATGGAAGGCGCCTCTTGATACCCGATTCCGTGAATCTGAAGATGGCCCATCAACCCGGTGGTGATGTCGCGAATGATCATCTCGTTGGCGATTTCGCGGTAGCTGTAGAGGCCGACGATGCCGGCCACTCCAACGCTGAGCGCGGTCATGGTGATGAGGGAGCGCCGAGCGTTGCGCCACACATTTCTCCAAGCCATTGCGGCAAGCATGTTCAGTCCTTCCCTTGCTGGAGTCGGCGAAGACTGAAGGTGTCATCTGGCACATCGAGATCGAGTTCCATCGACTGATACGACATCGAGGTTGAACGCCCCTTCTCTGCCGGGAACACTGAGAGCTTCATGGGGAAATTACGCCAGCCGACCTTCTTGATGTCTGAGTAAGCCATGCGCCGGGCGAGTACGCCTTCTTCGTCGTAGAAGCGCTGCTCGAGGGGAATGCAGGTCTCACGATCGAGCAACATCTCGACCTTGCCCCACACCACCTTGGCGCTGGGCTTAGGCGTCAACGTCACAAACCAAGCCTTGCGCCCCTCGTGCTCGATGGTCTTTTCCACTTTAGAAATGAAGTCCGTAGCGATGGAACTGCCCTTCACCAAATCGTCATTGGTGAAGTCTGAACCCATCCAACTGTCGCCCATCATTCCGGTGGGCAGCTTCATCACGCGACCTGCTTGAGGCAGGTAGTTCCACAATTGCTTCTCGCGTTTGAGGGTCATCATGCCCGTCTCACGCGGGCCGCCCTCGAGCACGCGCACCAATGCGTAGTCGCGGCCCTTGCTCCACAACTTCATCTTCACCGAGCGCTCGTAGGAAGGCGTCTTGATGGTCATCGTCATCACCGCCATCGACGAGCGGCCCTCGAGCACGCGTTCAGTGCGTTGCATGAGCGGAACGACGTCTGGGGTCTCACTCTGACTCGGGCACACTGGCAAGTCGGCGGGAGGAACGTCAGCGGCGACAAGAAACAGTGCAAGCAGTGCAGCCGTCATAAGTCACCTTTTCGGAGGAGCCGTAATTCGTTTGCCTAAATCAATCACCAGGTCAGTGAACGACTCGAGCTCGGCTTCAGTGAGCACTTTGTCGCCCGGGAAGAGACTCTTGTAAGCAGCGCTTTTTACCGCCTCAAGCATCGCCATCAGGGTGCTTAACGGTATGTCATCTCGCATCGCGCCAATTGCGACCCCTTGCTCGAGAAAGCCAGCCATCTTCTTCCGTCCCGGAGCGAACATCGGCATCACCCGAGCAGCGAGAGCGGCGTCGTTCACCATCGCGTTGGAAAGGCGCATCAGACAGCTGTAGTCAGTGTGGTTTGACTCAATGTGTTTGAGACGCTCAAAGCTGATTCTGCGTAATTCTTTCCAGAATTCGTTGCGTGTCTTTGGGGTGTGAAATTCACCGACCATCGCCATCGGTTGCCCAATTTCGAGGAACACCGTCGCTGCCAAGTCAGCCTTGTCGTCGAAGTAATAATAGAAAGAGCCCTTCGAAAGACCCGCCTGGCTAAGAATGGTGTTGATCGAAGCGAGCTCGTAGCCGTGGTCAGCGAATTCCTTTATCGCGGCGTTGAGGAGTTTGCGTTTTTTCGCAGGGTCGACGTTTTGGTAGCGCGAACGCGGCATCTAGACCACCTGGTTAGACTTGCAGTGTAGACCAGTGAGTCTAATTGGTCAAAGAGGCGACGAACTCAAGGATTTCGAAGGCGCGTGAAACAATAGCCCTCTATCGTTTGACGCGCGTGAAACGATAGTCCTGTGTTGTTTGACGCGATGATTTTGCGAGCAGATCCAAACGGCTGCACTTCGTTGGAGTGAGCAAGTGTACGGACGCAAGCCGAAAGAAGAGCCGCACCAACCGCCTCGCCGCGAGGTCATCGCAAGTGGTGCGCTCGCAGAGCGACGCCCCGATACGGTCCGTAACGCAGATGCGGCTCAGTTTTCCCCCTCAATCTGCCTCTGTAACGAAAACGTAGGGCTTGGTTACCCTTACGAAAGACCCACCTTGCGGCGCCGGAAATTCAACAGAGTCGATGATGCTCAGCACGCACTTCTCAAGAAGCGCATGAGCTCTTGTTGCGGCGATCACTCGTGAATTGATGACCTTTCCCTCTGGGCCGATCACAAATCGGACGCTTAAGCCAATCGCGAGATCTGGATTGCCGACAAGTTCGTGCTCGTAGCAGGCTTTCACGTCCTTGGACCGTTCTGTCATCTGCTTGCCGATGAGGTCCTTGTCGAGACCTCCAGAGCCTTCTGATTCGAACTCCGATAGCAACTCAGAGGTATCGGCCCAAAACAGTGGTTGGTCTTTGGTGCCTTTCTCGGCGAGGTCTTCGTAAGCCGACATCACCTTGAGCGCACTGCTCACGCCGATGTCGTGGGTGAGAATCGCCAAATGCAGATCGCCTACTTGGCGGTTGCCTTCAGTGCGTGGCGGACGAGCGTTCAAAGCCAAACAGTAAACTGGTTTTGGCTCAGTCAAGATTGGGCAGTAAGCCTCTGCGCACGCGTTTGCAATCAGAGAAGCACGATCTCCCGGAGTCGTGTCTAATGAGAGAGTCAAAGCATCACGGCAATGGTTTTCTATGTACAAACTACGGCACGCAGCGATCACACTTTGATGAAGGTTTAATTCACCCGCCTTTAGTGCAGACCGAACCCCCTCATGACACTGCTGGGTTGCGGTCGCGGCGTTGGGGTGGATCTTGGGTTCAAGGAAGTCTTTGATAGAAAATGGTCGAGCGTGTCGTGCGCACTGAATAGATCCAATAACTGCGAAGGCAACGATGAAATTGATGATCGGCTGGCGCATTGATCAATACTGGTATCAAGCTGGCGATGCGAGCTCAACAGGAGCGTCGGAAAACGGTGGCCGTTCCGTCTCGAGAATGTTCTAAAAAATCACGTCGATCGGCGCCTCCGAGAGTGCCGAGCAGTCAACCGTCGAGCCGCTACACCAATCTCCCTGCGAAATCGACGAAAGGAGTGTGCAGTCGTGTGCTCTCGTTGAAAATTGAACCGTAGCGCCGAACCAGTTCATTGGGTACAGCGCCGCTCACGATGCTTACCGTTTTGCTGGTTATCGCTCTAGCTGTCGAGCCTGCTTCAGAGAAGACGCTGACGCTCGCATTCCCTGGGCTCAACGCAGTCAATTTGGCAAAAGGCGAAGGTGAGCTCTACGCTGAATTGATCGCGCAGAAATTCGCCGCTCACGACGTCAGGGTGATGACCGCTCGTGACTTG
>JAYUVR010000106.1:0-5666 GCA_043753955.1 Archangium sp.
CCCTCGACGGTGACGCCGGAATTGTTTTCAAACTTCTTAGCCGACCTCGATTCTGAGAGCGCTCAGACTGAGGCCATCGCTGCGGCCTGCCGTGGGTCAGAGACCGATTGGGGTGCGACGGTGATGCCGTGGCTGGCTGGCGAGCCTTTCTGGAAAGGTCTCTACGAAGTCGACATCAGTCGATGTGCAGAGAAATACCCGTTGAGCCAGGTACAGCCTGAGGCCTACGCACAACTCGAGAGCGGGCTTGCGACGGGTACGCTCTCAGAGCGGCAAGTCAGCTATTTGTCAAAATTCCCGCTGCCTGCAGATGTCGCTTTGACAGTCTGGGGCCGCGTCGCACAACAAGGTTATTCGACGCGCATTCGGCGAATGGCGGTGCGCAATCTGATTGCTTACCCAAAACTGTCGACTTTTCCCGAAGCGAACAAACCGGCGTGGAGAGATTTTTTTCTTGGCCTTCTTGAAGGCTCAGAAGTGACCGATGTTGTTCGTGACGTCATTACCCCCATCGTGAATATCGGCGTCAAAACAAGCGAGGAACGAACCAAAGTTCTCGCCACATTTCGAACGGTACTCAGTCGCCCGGCGATGCAGAGAGGCCATCTTACGGCCGTCTGTGGTGCCGCCGCCTTGGCGTGGAAATGGCCTGACTGGGCGGGGTTTTCGAGCGACGTTTTACAGCTGCCGTTGAGCGAAGACGTCAAAAGACTCATTCGGAATCCTCAGGGCTGTTTTTGAGGGCTGCGGTGTCGTCGATTCAGCCGCAACATCTACTGCATCGACTGCTATAAGGCTTAGGTTGTGATGCGATGAGACATTTGATTGATCCAATCGAATTCATCACGCACCACGGCATCATTCTGGCCGCAGCGAAGGGGCCTATTCCCAATCTCGCAGAAGCGATTGCAGGCGAACCCATCAGAGGGAGTTGGTGGGGTCACAAGAAGGGCACCGAAATCTTCAACGCATTGAACGTGCTCAGTGATTCAAGCGATGTGCTGTGTTTTCGATTGGTAGAGGGGAAAATTACCTTCGTCCACCGTCGCCTGTGGCCGGCGCTGGTTCGAATCGCAAACGAGTTCAAGAAAGACCAAGTGACTGCTATCAAGCAGGAACACACTCAGACTGGTGCTCATCGCAATATTCTGACGCCGTTTCCCAAATGGGTTTCTGAGGAAGTAAAAAGAGCTGCTCAAAGCATGTCAGAGGCAGAAGCCCGGGCGCAGCTTGGCGATTGGCTTACGGCATCACAGACGAAGACCTCTCGCATACGCCGCTGAATGAGCAGCGTTGGCAAGCTTTGGGGTGCCTGCTGGTGCATGACTTCGTTCGCGGCGCCCATTCTGACCAGCTTCAGCCCTACGGCAGATCGTTAGGAGCGACGATCACTACTGCGGCTTTGACCTCGTCGTTGGTGTTGGGCTCATTTTGACCACCACCACTCGTGGCGACCAGTGGCTTCATCCCAATGTTGTCTTCAGAATCAAGACCATCGCAGCTCACCGATTGACGACCCACCGTACCGATTGGTAGTATTCCAGTATGACTACGAAGCGAATTCAGCGTCGTCGAGCGGTCAGCAACTACCGGAAGCTCGCGGTCTCCGTTCCAAGCGAGCTCGTCGAGGCGGTCGAGAGCGAAGTCAAAGCTCGCCATGCGGCTTCAGTGAGTGCATTCATCTCAGATGCCGTCGAGGAGAAACTCGAACGCGATCGCCTACAGGAAGCACTCGATGAAGTTTGGGCAAAAGCGCCGATGACGAACAGGGAGCGCAAGTGGGCCGACAAGATACTCCGGGCTTGATTTTCGACAGTGGGGCGTTGATCGCCTTTGAAGCACAGGATCGCCGAGTGAGCATTTTGCTCCAGCGTGCCAAGGAACTGCGGCGCCGAGTGATTATTCCCTCGGGTGTGCTCGCCCAGGTCTGGCGCGCTCGCGGACCGCGTCAGGCTCGGTTAGCGATTCTGCTGAGTGCCACCATGGTGAGTATCGAGGACCTGACCCGAAACCGCGCGCAGGCTGCAGGTGAACTGTGTGGCCTGAGTGGAACGACGGACATCGTCGATGCATCGGTGGTCATTGCGGCCTGGGCAAATGGGCGCGTCGTCGTCACCAGCGATTCTGACGACATCGGTCGGTTGGACCCCACTCTGACGATCATCAAAGTCTGAGCACAAGCCCAATAGGTGTTCGCACCTTGAAGTACTCCTCCTTGAATCAATCAAGGCTTCGCCCGACCGAGGTCGACGAGCCGATGGAGCTCGACGCCCTCAGGTTCCTTTCCCTTCCACGTGCGCACAAAGGCATGCCTTCGCAGTGTGTGATTTTTTGGGTTTGAATAGAGAGACACTTTTTGCTCGAGCTGTCGACCAAGCTCTGCCGCAGTACAGGCCCCCCATTTGCATTCGCCCAGTTCAGTCACGCCGTCAGTGCGCACGCCCACCACGTCGATTTCCACTTCGCGAGACCAGAAGCCGCCCACTTCAACTCCTGCCTTGACGCCTTCATCATTGAGCAATCGAGGCAGCGCCTCGCGACATAGCCGCTCAAAACAACCACCGGCCCAAGCCTCGAGTTGCGGTTCGACCAAACGCTCAAAGGCCAACGGAGGGTCGAGTTGTGCGAGTTGACTGCGATGGGGAAAGACAAAGCGAAACCAAAATCGCAACAGAGCATCATCGAGTACAAATCGAACATCAGTGCGTCGCGGCTTGATGCCTGTCACTGGGTATTTCCTCGAGACGTACCCTAAAGAGACCAGCTGCTCGAAGGTGTAGTGGAGATTGCGCTCAGGCACTCCAGACACTTTCGCGATGTCTTTTGGCGTGTGTGAGCCCAATGCGATGGCCATCAACACCGCGTGATAGGGCGCCACATCGCGCAACTCTTCACGCAGTAAAAATTCAGGTTCTCGAAACAGCGGTGCGAATTCATCAAGCAACGTGCGTTCGACGTTTTGGCGAAATGAAGCGCGCCCATCAAAAGAAGCTTGATATTGAGCGACGCCTCCGCAGACAAACCAGGTCAACGCTTGTTGCTCAATCGAAGCGTGAGGGTGAAATTGTCGGGCTTCAACGAAGGAAAATGGCTTCAAGTGAATCTGCGCGGTGCGCCGCCCGAACAAGGGGCTTTTTTGCCCCAACACTTCACGTTCCATAAAGCCGATGTACGAGCCGCAGACGATGAGCATGACTTTGCCGCTTCGTTTCCACGAGCTGTCCCACAATTCCTGCAACACTGAAGGGAGCTCAGGACTGGCTTCAACCGTCCACTGAAATTCGTCGAGAATGAGGACCAATTTCCCCGGCCCCTTCCATCGACCCACCACCAACTCGAGCGCCCTCTTCCAAGAATCAATGGCGGTTTCAGCGAGCAAGGGCTCGTCAAAGGCGAGTGAGGCCTCGAGTAGAAATTCTTTCAGCTGCAAGCCCGCCGGCGCCACCTTGCCGACGTGGAACACGCCCCGATGTTTGGCGCTGAAGTGCCGCAACAGCTCGGTTTTGCCAATGCGCCGACGCCCATAGACCGGTACGAAGGACCCACCAGCGGCGGCTCGCTGTTTTTCCAAGAGAGAGAGCTCTTGGGTTCGCCCAATAAAGTGATTCATTTGTCGTAACGTAACTTGTCGTAAGTAGTTTATACAAGTCCTGTTACGACAACTTGATGCGCTTTTAGAATCGACCGAGTACGGCGGCTCCACCAGGGGTGGGCACGACGCTCAACTGGAGGCCCCCGTTTCTTTCCAGCCAGCGATAGGGGTTCGTGAGGGAAAGGGTGAAAAGAGTGACGCCGAGACCTTGAGTCAAGGTCAGGAGGCCCGACAAAAATGCGACCACGCCCACAGAAGAAGGGGTAGCAACATTCACGCCGACGATGATGGGGCCGGCCAGGGGGAGAACGGCCCAACCGTCACCCAGCAAAAGACCTACGTAAAGAGTGATGAGGTAACTGACTCCGAAGACGACAGCACCCGCGACGAGCATTCCCGTGCGGGGGCGGGTCACCAGATGAAAGCCCGCGGGTACATCGCCTCCCTCATAGGCATAGCGACCCCCACGTCGCCCCGGCAGAGGTTCTAAAAAAGGAGCATCGCTTGGTCGTGGCAGAGGCGGCGGCGCGACTGACTCTGAGGCTGGGAGCGGAGGAGGAGGTGGTGGTGGTGGCGGCTCAGTGAGAGGAGGCAATTCGGCTGCGAATGCCGAGACAGCCATCAATATCAAGAGTGCGCCAACTCGCGAAGAATGCATGCTCGCGTCATAGCAGAAGTTATCTCTTCAAAAAATGACACCTCAGAGATGGCTCTCGAGGCAGGCTGAGTGTCGCGTCGACGAACGAACTTGTTTTTAGGAATGTCTGCCGTTTTATTTTGGCCTGCGTCACGATTGTGTATGCGTTGGGCATGCAGCAAAAACGGAGTGATGAGTCCATGCCTCTTCGTTCGACGTAAGAGACGTGAACTTTAAGCTGATGAAAACTGCTTAGGGGCGACAGGGTGAGCGATAATGTTTTTTGGGCGAGGTCGCCTGGTTGAGTGGTCGGATCGCAGTAGACGTTCAAAAGGGCTCGCTGAGGCGATTGAGCGACGCAAGCGTCAGGAGATGCACAAGTGCGAGATCTCGTTCAACGAGTCCCTGAACACCATAGATGCTGACAAGAGACTCCATTGGTAAATCAGCACCCGCAGGGGGGCGAGGGTCTCCGGCAACATACTCTGGGATGACATCGGCTTATTCATCGGAGCACCGCTTCGAAAAAAACTGGCAATCCAATCGAAACGTACTCACAGAGTATGTTGCTGGAGACCCTCGCCCGTCACCCATGCCGCGGCGATGCTTGGCCGCCTCGTTCGCGCAAACCATGAGTCTCTCCCAGGCCCCTGCCAATAGTGCGGACCTCGAAGACTTCGGAAAAAAAGACCGTGATGAACCGTCGCCCTTTAAAGCAGAAAAGAGCCCGCGCATCTCTTGAATGCAATTTTGATTTGGTTGTCTTTGAAGCCCTTGTGACGTGTGACCACCCAATCAACACTGACCAAAACAGACATGAAGGGGTTGTCACTTCCGCAAAAGTAAACCTTCAAAGAAGAAAGCCAGCACCGCGAGAATGATGAGCCAAGTCCACAAAGGAGTCGCTGACTTTGGACCCTCACTCCCTTGAGTGCGCACCGATTCTTCCCCCAGCCAATCACTGAGCGCGTCAAGGCTGTGTCGAGCTAAATTGCTCGCTCCGGGGTCAATGGCCGCAGCGAAGCCCAGCTTTTCTAAAATGGCACCTTGAGTATCCAGCACCACGTACGGCCCAGGTTCCGGCAGCGGGCTGCTCACGACAGCATTGCCTTCGGGCATTGCCGTCAAAGCGACTTCTGCTCCAGAAGGTGCCCGAGCAGAAGCGGGTGCCTGCTGTGGGTCTGGTCGCAACACCACCGTCTCACCGACGAGGGCTTTCACTTCTTCGCGCTCATCAAGGGTGCCTGTCAGCCACCCCGCCACGCGCTGCATCAGAGGAAGAAATGAAGTGCGAATAGACAAATCACACCAATCGCGGTCGACGCTGGAAGCAAAGACAAACAACCTCCCTTTACCCCGACGACTGGCGAGAAAGACGGGAGCTCCATCATCCATCGTGCCCAGCACTTCGCTTTCTACCCCTTGAGTGTCTCCTTC
>JAYUVR010000107.1:0-10796 GCA_043753955.1 Archangium sp.
ATGGACCGCGAGAGATCGACGTCTTGTCCGTTCACTCGAGCGAAAACCGCAGCCTTTGCCAACCCAGGCCCGATGTGATTTTTGACGAAATCAAAGACAGAAATACCCGACGCGACCTCTTTTTTCGAGCCGTCAGGCAACGTCACCGCAACCAAAGCACCCATGGGCGCTCTCCATATCGCTTGAAACAACCGAGGGAAAAGGAAACGACGTATCGAACGCTCAATGGGCTGACGCTCGAGATAGTCAGTGCGTCCTGATGGTTTCGAACCATCGACCCCCACCGTGTCAAGGTGGTGCTCTACCACTGAGCTAAGGACGCGAAAAGAAAAGTGGGCGGCTTGTATCGATGGGCATCATCTGCTGTCAAGAACGCAGTAGACCTCGTAGCTTTTCTTTCTATGAGCTTCCTCCCCGAAGGCGCCACATTTCACGAGCGAGTTCAAGACTGCTTTGTGGCCTATCGCGGGCAAGGTTTAAGTTTTTCGGCCGTCGATTTGGAAATCCTCGATGATTGGGCGCTGTCTGAAGTGCCCTTCGAAGTGATCGCCCGAGGCTTACGAAAGGCTGCCGAAGCTGCGCTGTGGGACGCTGTTCAAGGTCAAGGCCGCTTGCGAAGTCTGCGCAGTTGCCGACGACACGTGGGTCTCGAAATTACCAAATTTCAACAACGAAGCGCTCGCCACACTGCGGTTGAGTCGATCTCGAACACCGATTTTCATTTGGCTCGACACAAGAAACTCGTCGCGGCAGTCAAGAAAGCCATGAAGCCTCAGGTGCCCTCGTGGCTCTCGCAGTTACCGGTACCGACCGAGTTTGCGGCTGGAGACAGACAAGAGTTACTCACGCTCAGTCTCATGTCCCGCGCCCTGCCCTTTGCTCAACGACTGGTCATCTTGCGCCAAGTTCGCGTGTTGGTGAATACCGCTACTTCGATGTCACCTGTTACCCGGAGAGAATCGCTTCGTTTTCATCGTGCGGCATTGGTGCGACAAGCGTGGGCGCTGCCTACTTTGTGGTGAGGAGTTTAAAAGAAAGTGTCTAACTCAACTGAAGCGGCCAACATCACTTTCGATCGCACTGGTGATTTTGCGACGGCTCGACTGACGCAAAAACTCGAAGAGTGCCCAGACTGTGGCGGCACCGGGCTCATGCGCACGAAGACGCAGCAAAATGGTCGGGAATACGAAGTGGTAGCGCCATGCCCTCGTGCCAAAATGCAGCGCCGCACTGAGCGCTTCAATGAAGCCAGGCTGCCGGCGGTACAGGCGCACGCCAACTTCGATTCGTACAAGTCATCGAATGGGGAGCAGCATCGAGCGCTCCAGGTCGTCAAAGAGTTCTCTCATCGGTGGCCGCAGCTTCGAGGTTTCGTCCTCAGTGGCCCTGTCGGCACGGGTAAGACGCACTTGTTATGTGCCACCTTGAAACATCTGTCAGTGCAGATGGGGGTCAGAGTTTCGTACGTCGAGATCAGCCTTCTGTACTCTCAAATACGCCGGGGATTTCAAGACGGCAAGTCGGGAGGGGAAATCATCGGCCCACTCTCTACAGTTGACGTGCTGGCCATCGACGAATTGGGCAAAGGTCGCGGCAGTCAGTTCGAACTCGAAACGCTCGATGAGCTGATCGCTCGTCGATACAACGGAGGGAAAGTGACCCTCTTTGCGACCAACTATTCGCTCAAGCCCCCTGAAGAGCGCGTGCAACGAGGGTATTTTGGCACTGAGACGGCGCTTGAGGCAGGCAAAGACTCAAAGCTGCTCTGCGACCGCGTAGGCGACCGCATCTACAGCCGTCTGTGCGAAATGTGCGATTTCGTCGAATTTCCGCTCAGCACTCCAGACATGCGCCGCAGTCCTCAAATGGCCAGTAAGAAACGCAGCGCTTAGGGCCATCAGTCATCATGCCCAAACATGAGTCTGTGCAAATCATTGGTCGCCTTCGTGCCATTTGCATGAGCTTTCCCGCCGCAAACGAGCGCATGTCTCACGGCGAGCCGTGCTGGTTTGCAGGCAAAGGAAAAGTTTTCGCCATGCTGGACAACCACCATCACGGAGCCGACCACCTCTCGGTGTGGCTACCGCAACCAGCGGCAGTTCAAGAAGCGCTCGTGCTAGCAAATTCAAAACTCTATTTTAAACCGCCCTACGTAGGTCCGAGTGGATGGGTCGGCGTCGTGCTCGACAACAGGCCCAACTGGAAACAGCTCTCCGTGCTCGTGCGTGAAGCGTACCTGCACGTCGCAGGAGCTCGACTCAAAGCAACACTACTTGGGCAGTAGTGATTCACTCGTGACGGAAGGCACCTCGATCACCGGCAAGAGTCGGCGCAGTAACTGATGGAGCTGTTTTGCCGGCTTTTTTCCCAGTAACGCGGCCACCTCGGTATCGATGTCAACTAACGTCTTTGTACCCTGTATTACGGTCAGCACTCCTGACTTGGTGAGCCTCACCCGCTTTGCACGCGCGTCAATTGGGTCGGGATCGAGCCGCACTACTCCTTCCTCAATCAGATCGCTCACCAACTGCTGCGCTGCTTGCTTGGTGATACCGATACGACGGGCCAGTTCGGTTATGCGAATACCTTTAGGTGATTGCAGATGGGGAATCAGTCGCGAATGCGCCTCGCGCATCATCGGCTTACCCGCGGCGGCATTCAATCGCGCGATGCCACGCTCGTTCAGTAATTGACCACAGCGAATCAATACGAAGCCCAGGCTGCCTGCCTGCAGACGCGAGAGGGTCTTTAACTGGGGTCTTAGATTCATTTAGTCAATCATACTTGACCTTTTATCGTCAGTCACGATTGACTATTTAATATGAGCTTCCCAACCTGGCTGAATCGAACGGAATACCCATTTGCGGTTCGACAGATTGAGTCGTTGTCCGTGGTCGATGAGGGCGAGGGCCCGCCGGTTGTCTTTTCCCACGGCACGCCCACGTGGTCTTTCGAGTGGAGGCACCTCATCTTGGGACTGCGCGGCACTCACCGCTGCATCGCGCCCGATCACCTGGGCTTCGGGCTTTCAGCACGCCCGCCCGAGGCAGACTACTCACCCGAAGCCCATGCACAGCGATTCAGTCGACTCATCGATGTGCTTGAACTGTCGCGCTACAGCCTGGTGGTGCACGATTTTGGAGGCCCTATTGCCCTTGACGATGCACTCAATCGCCCTGAACGAATCGAGCGGCTCATTCTGTTCAACACCATCGCCTGGCCTTTCACCGACGAGCCGCGCTCTCGACGCATGGCCCGCTTGGCCGGCAGTGATTTGTTTCGTTGGCTCTATCGCACCTTCAACTTCTCGTTCACCATCAGCAAGTCGGCCTGGGGCACAGGGCCTCGACCAGCAGAGATGTGGCGACACTACACGAGCGTGTTTCCCGAGCCTGACTCGCGAGAGCGCGTGCTGTGGGCGCTGGCGAAAAGTCTCGCCGGTTCGACTGCTTTTTTTCAGTCGCTTTGGGACAGGCGTGATCGGTTGGCTCACGTACCCATCCATTTCGTTTGGGGCATGGCCGACAATGCCTTCACGCCTGCGACCCTTGCTCGCTTCCGTCAAGCCTGGCCACACGCCACTGTCACTGAGCTGCCTCGAGCTGGTCACTGGCCGCATGAAGAAGAGCCCTCACGCTGCCTCGAGGAAGTACGCCGCTGTATGAATGTGACGGGAATCGGGGCCCACGTCGCCGCGGGATGAGCCGTGCTGCCCAGACGCCCGAAGATGTATTCGAACTTAATTTTGCCTTCTCACATGAGCCAAAACTCTTGATTCAACGACTCGCGAGCACACCCCATGTGATGCGACGGCGTTCAGTCGCCTTCAACCACTTCGGCAACATCAGTGCCATCATCCACGTCGGGGTAAACGACCAGATACGGACTCTCGTAATGGACCACATCATAAACATCGTAAGCCGGTATCAACACCAGGTCGACGTCCGCCAGGGCAACGTCGTAATATGAATCGAACGCTACATAGAGAGTATCGAGGGCGGCGGCGATGACGACTGCCCCCACTACAATCTCTACCACGGACGGTGATTGGGACATCTTGGCTTGTTCTGTGAGCGCGGCGAGTTTCAGCTCGAGAGTGTCGACTTCGCCCTTAAGCTTGAGTTCGTAGCTATTGACCTTAGGGTCACGCTTCTTCAGCCCTGCCTCCATCTCGTTGATGAATACACCAACCGTCGTATAGCTCTTGAGGACGTCGCTCGCCGCAGCAGTCAGCTTGGCATTTTTGCGTATCTCAGGGCTTTTCTTGAGCTTGTCCATCGCTGGCTTGGCTTCGTCGTATTTCGCTTCCATTGCCCCTAGGGATTTGGTGAGCCTGGTTACTTCATCTCTCGATAGACCATCAGAGAAGCCTTTCCCGCTCGCAAGTGCAGACGACGCAAGCAACAAGCATGAAATTCCCGACAGAAGTGTCCGAGTTTCGAACATGACAATCACTCCAAGAAGTTATGCCGCCATAAACCGGCGGAGGCTTTGAGGGGTGGCCCAATATGAGGTACGGGGCAGAAGGTAAAATGATTTTCCTATTTTCTGAATCGGGCGCGAGAGCTGGGTCGCGAAGACAGCTGTACACATCACTGTTTTAAGAGGGTCATCTCGGCGAGACGCCGTTCGAGATAACGCCTTTCGGGGGCATTCATTACTTTTGTCAGCGCCTTTCTGTATGCGTGAGCAGCGTCGTCGAACCTCTTGGCCCGCCGAAGGAGGTCAGCACGAGCCGCGGCATACCAGTGGCTCAATTCGAATGTCGATTCATCGAGCCCTTCGAGCGCAGCCAACCCCGCATTCGGCCCCCAGGCCATGCCGAGCGCCGCCGCGCGGTTGAGCCCCACTGTCGGCGTATTCACGCGAACCCAAAGGGAGTTGTAGAGCAGTGAAATCTGTTTCCAATCGGTGGCCTCGGCAGTTGGAGCAGCAGCGTGCAGAGCAGCGATTGCCGCCTGCAATTGGTATGAACCTGGCTGCTTCAAGCGCAGGGCTTCGTCCAAGAGCCGCGTCCCTTCATCGATTGCAGCCCGGTCCCACCGTGAACGATCTTGCGATTCAAGGAGCACCACATCGCCCTGCTCGTCGATTCGCGCTCGGCTTCGTGAGTGCTGCAAAAGAAGCAGCGCCAAAAGCGCGGTCACCTCAGGCTCATGTGACAACGTACGATGGAGCCATCTTGCTAGGCGAATGGCCTCAAGACACAGGTCGTCACGCAGGAGATGCTCTCCTTCAGCTGCCGCGTAGCCTTCGTTGAACACCAAATAGATTGTGGTCAACACCGTGTCGAGGCGCTCGGGCAACGCCTCACTCGAGGGAATTTCGTAGGGGATTCGCGCGGTACGAATTTTTGATTTGGCACGAACCAAACGCTGGGCGGTGGTGTGCTCGGGTTCGTGAAAGGCACGGGCGATTTCGCTGGTGGACAAACCACAGAGCGTTCGGAGCGTCAACGCAACTTGAGCTTCCGGTGACAGCGCCGGGTGACAACAGGTGAAAATGAGTCGAAGTTGATCATCGTCAACGCCAGAATCGAGTCGATCGAAGTCGATGTGGAAATCGGCTACGTCTGTGGCAGCAGCTTCGATGGAGACATCTCGCTTGGCTGACGCTGAGCTCCCGACATCGAAGGCTCGGTTTTTCGCGGCGGTAGCCAACCAGGCACCAGGGTGCTCAGGCATTCCATCTCTTGACCAATGTTCTATCGCCTTGACGCACGCATCTTGAAACGCGTCTTCTGCAGCTTCGAAACTACCGAGCAGGCGCACGAGGCGCGCGACCACGCGCCCTGCCTCCTGTTTGAACACCGCGGCAAAGTCGCTCACGAGATTCGAAGCGAAGCCAACTTCACCGCGGAGCTCAATAAGGAAATAGGCAATCTTTCAGCCGAAGTTTTGTACCGGGCGAACCTCGATGGAGCCGAGCGTCGCCGACGGGCACTTCGCCGCCCACTTCAGCGCTTCGTCAAGGTTCGGCACGTCGATGAGGTAGAAACCTCCGAGTTGTTCTTTCGTTTCAGCGAAAGGGCCATCGGTGTGCACCGTTTTGCCATTGCGAATACGAACTGTAGTCGCCGTATGCACCGGCTGCAGTGCTTCACCAGCCAGGTGCACTTTGGCGTCGCGCAGTTCCTGTGTGTACTTGTAATACTGGCCCATCATGGCGTCGGCCTCGGCCTTCGGCATGTTGGCCCAAATGCTTTCAGCGTCATTGATCAGAATCAGGTATTTCATAGGAGTTCATTTCTTGAAGTGAGGGTGATGACTTCGTGCTGCATATGCATCAACGATTCACTTGCCCAGATATCGACAACAGCACTGAAATTTTTTTAGTCGTGTGGTTTCACATCGTTGCACCTTCACTTGCTACGTGAACTCCCACGAATGCCATTTCCGTCTGCTGCCGCAGCGAGAACGCGTTCGCGAAAAGAATCGAAGTAAGGCTCGACGTAATCGAGGTCCTCGTCTTCCGGCGCTTCGCATGCATCCTACGCCTTCGTCCAAGTCATCGGGCGCAACACCTTGGCCAACCGAGAAACGTCCTCTGCGCTGACTCCTTCCTGCCCCATAAAGTCGCCCGCGGTGACACTCTGGATCATCGATTGAAGTGCCGACCAACTTTGGTCGAGATCGAGAAAACCGTCGTCGTCGAGGCCCAAAGAGGCACACATTTCATCGTCAAAGACGGGGCGATCTTCCTCGTCGATAATGCACACTCGAGCAGTCGTTGCCATACCGCAACTACAGCGCTCGATCTCCTTGGGAGCAAACCTCGAAAAAGTCTATTTCGATGCCTCGTTCCACCGAAGCAGCGCTTCACTGCGCCCCTGAGCAGATCCAGTCTTTGATGATCTTCTTTTCAGCAGCAGTCAAAATGGTCGAATCGTTGGGCATCTTGCCGAAAACGTTTTCACCTTTGGGCCCTGTTCGCCCTGCCGACGCGCCTCCTGAAATTTTGAGCCAGAGGGAACTGTTTTCGAGCGAACCGGGATCAACCACCTTCAACGTTTTTGCCGCCCCTGCGTAGACGGAAACTTTGTTTACGACCACAGCGCTTCTCTCGGCTTTCGTGAAGTCGCCGTAGTCGGTGCCGCCTTCGTGACAAGTTTTACACTTAACGTCGAATATCGGCTGCACGTGAGTCGCTAACGTCGCGTTGCCGAGAGGGTCGCAAGTCAGTTCAGAATCGCCCGCATCTGCCTTCGGACTCTCGTCGCCCTGTTTGTCACAACTGCAAAAGAAACACCCGATACCCACAACGAAGAGAAGCCATTTCATAGCGAGCGCCACCATACGGTGCAGGCAGGCTCAGATCGAGACGACTCCTTTGAAAAAAATGCGCCTCGTCTCTCATGATGAGAAACGAGGCGCGAAAGCGAAGTTCAATCAGAACTTCACATGTCCATATCGTCGCCACCGTAGTCAGGGCCCGCGCCACCGCCTGCGCTCTTGCCCGACTTCTTCTTCGGCTTCTCGGCCACCATCGCTTCGGTGGTGAGCAGCAACGAAGCCACAGAAGCAGCGTTCTGCAACGCACAGCGGGTCACTTTGGCTGGGTCGATCACGCCTGCGGCCAAAAGGTCTTCATACTTGTCAGTGCGAGCATTGAAGCCATAGCCGCCCTTACCGCCTTCGCGCACCTTGTTGATGACCACTGCGCCTTCTTGGCCCGCGTTCTGCGCAATCTTCGCCAGAGGCTGGGTGATGGCCTTCTTGACGATGGCCACACCGAAATCGAGCGCGCCTCCCAATTTGAGCGCATCGAGTACGTCGAGGGCGCGAATGAGCGCGACACCGCCGCCAGGAACAATGCCCTCTTCCACCGCGGCCCGGGTCGCATGCATGGCATCTTCAACACGAGCCTTCTTTTCCTTCAGCTCGGTCTCAGTCGCTGCACCAACGCGAATCACGGCGACGCCTCCGACCATCTTCGCCAATCGCTCTTGCAGCTTCTCTTTGTCGTAGTCAGACGTGGTCTCGTCAATCTGAGCGCGCATTTGCTTAATGCGTGCCTCGATATCGGCCTTCTTGCCACTGCCATCAACGATGGTGGTGTTGTCTTTGTCGATGGTGATCTTCTTCGCTCGGCCCAAATCGGACAGCGTCAAGGTTTCGAACTTGATGCCCAAGTCTTCGCTCACCACTGTGCCACCGGTCAGTGTGGCGATGTCTTTGAGCATGTCCTTACGGCGATCTCCGAAGCCGGGAGCCTTCACCGCAGCGATGTTCAATACACCGCGCAATTTATTCACCACCAACGTCGCGAGCGCCTCACCCTCAACTTCTTCGGCGATGATCAGCATGGGCTTACCTGCCCGAGCCACTTGCTCCAGCAAAGGAACCATGTCTGCCATGGAGCTGATCTTCTTCTCAGAGATCAAGATGTAAGGGTCTTCCAGCTCGACCAACATTCGCTCTCGATTGGTGACGAAATAAGGCGAAACATAGCCACGGTCGAACTGCATGCCTTCGACAACATCAAGCTCTGTCTCGAGACCTTTGCTGTCTTCAACGGTGATCACGCCTTCTTTGCCAACCTTGTCCATCGCCTCAGCAATGATGTTGCCGATGGTCTCGTCGCCGTTGGCCGAGATGGTGCCTACCTGCGCAATGCCCTTCTTGCCGTCGACCGGCTTGCTGACCCTTTTCACTTCAGCGACGATGGCTTCTACCGCGAGGTCGATGCCGCGCTTCAAGTCCATCGGGTTGTGGCCTGCAGCGACGAGCTTCAAACCTTCTTCGTAGATGGCTCGAGCTAAGACCGTTGCGGTGGTGGTGCCGTCTCCGGCGACGTCAGAAGTTTTTGAAGCCACTTCCTTCACCATCTGTGCGCCCATGTTTTCGAACTTGTTCTCGAGTTCGATTTCTTTGGCGACGGTGACGCCGTCTTTGGTGATGGTGGGCGAACCGAAGGACTTCTCAATCACCACATTGCGGCCCTTAGGCCCCAAGGTGACGGCTACGGCATCTGACAACACACGCACTCCGCGTAAAATCGCCTCACGTGCGCCTTGATGAAAAAAGATTTCTTTTGCAGCCATTTTCACAACCTCCTGAAAAACAACGTTATTGTGTATTTGAGCGTTAGCACTCGTACCTGGCGAGCGCCAAATTAAGAATCGAAAGCCAAATGTCAACGAAGCATTATTGCGAAGGCGGTGGAACGCCTCCGGTAGCGAAGCCCACGAGGTCTAACAAACGAGGCAATTCGATCGGCTTTGACAAGGTCATGGCGACCCCGGTGCGCAGACTTTGGTCGAAGACCGTATCGCTGCCGAACGCCGTGATGAGGATGACCGGTAAATGCGCGTATCGCTCGACTTGATGAATCTTCTGGGTAAACGCGAGCCCGTCGACGTGCGGCATCATAAAATCAGTCACCACCAGATGAACTTCTTCAGCGGCGAGAAGCTCAAGCCCCTGCATCGCGTCAGAAGCAGTGAGCACCCGGTACCCCTGGCGCTTTAGGAAAGTACTTAAGAGAACCAAAATCGATTCGTCATCATCGACGATGAGAATGGTGGTTGGCCCGTGCTGTTTCATCGCCCCCATGTTTGACAAAGCCCATAACACGAAAAAACGTGTGGCTGGTAAGAGCTCTGCCTATGTCGCTTTCGCTGTTACATCGAGCCGAGCAAGCGTTGGAAGATGGCGACCCAGAAGCCACTCTTGCATTGGTAAACCAGGTGCTCACCGAAGAGCCTCAAGACATCGATGCGCTCGAGCTCAAGGGCCTTGCGCAGATTGAATTGGGGCAAATCGAGGCTGCTGAGAGCACCTTTGAAATTCTTCTCAAGCTTGAGCCTGCTCATGTCACCGCCCTCATCGCGGCGGCTGACGCAAAGATTCGCGAGGCACAAGGTGATGTGGCCCGCATCGAGTCGGGGCTGGCGCTGCTGTCAAAGGCTGAGCCGCTCGCGCAAGGTGAAGAGACATTGTTGATTGAAGTGCATCTCCTTCGTGGCATCGCCCTCAGTCACTTGGGTGAATTCGACGATGCGCTCGAGGCTTTTTCGCAGGTACTGAGTCTTGACCCCGAGCACGGCGAGGCCCAACTTGAGGGAGCACTGTGTGCTTTTGAACAAGGCCGTTTCGATGAGGCGCAACGGGGTTTTCAGGGCTTGATTGAAGCCTTCCCTCAGGAACCTTGGTCCTTTCATTATTTAGGCTTGATTGCTGAGCGTCGCGGTCTCGACGCGAAGTCGTGGTTCGACAAAGCGAATCGCCTTGACCCAGAAGAATTTCCGGCGCCCACGCCACTTTCCGTTTTGGAATTTGAAGAATCAGTCGCCGAGGCGATCGATCGACTTCCCTCGTACACTCGACCGCATTTGGAAAATACGGTCATCACCGTCAAACCTTTCCCTTCTGATGAAGAGGTCGAAGCGGGGCTTTCTCCAACTGTGCTCGGCGTGTTTGAAGGAGTGCCTCTCGACGAGCGCCTCGACACCGTTTCCGAGCATCATCAGACGGCGCACATCACCTTGTTTCAGAAAAACCTCGAGCGCTTTGCTCGCGATCGAGCCGAACTTCTGCACGAAATTGAGATCACCGTGCTGCATGAAGTCGGTCACCTTTTGGGCCTCGATGAGCATGAACTCGACGAACGGGGGCTTGGTTGAGAGCGAGAATGCCTCAATTTTACAAGCGAGATCATCGACTTAACTGCTTATTCGTAGCCAAAAGCATAATGAAGCGCTATGGTCCGCGGCCGTGAAAGAGCGGTTTCAGTCGATCGAAGAGAAGACCAAGAAAATTCGTGACGTTTTGCAGCTTAAACGCCCCGAGGTGCAA
>JAYUVR010000108.1:0-7115 GCA_043753955.1 Archangium sp.
CCCTGTGTGGCCCAAGGCCCACCGCTCGGTCTGGTGAGTCATTGATTCCTGGTGCCACGCAGGGCAGCCGGCAAATCGTCTGAGGTCAATTCCGTGCCCCGGGCCAATACCACTGCTCGCTCGATGACATTGCCCAATTCACGCACGTTGCCCGGCCAATCATAAGACAACAACGCATTGAGCGTGCCTGGAGCCAGGCCCTTCAGGCGCTTGCCATGCACATCACAATAGTGCTCGAGAAAATGATTCACCAACGCGGGAATGTCGCTCTTGCGACGACGTAACGGAGGCAATGTGACTGACACCACATTGAGTCTGTAATACAGGTCTTCTCGAAAATGCCCCGACTTCACCGCGGCTTCTAAATCACGATTGGTGGCCGCCACCACGCGCACGTCGACCTTGATGGTTTGTGTTCCCCCCACGCGTTCGAATTCTTGCTGTTGCAGTACTCGCAGCAGCTTGACCTGCAAGCCAGCACTCACCTCACCCAACTCGTCGAGAAATAAAGTGCCGCCATGAGCCAGCTCAAAGCGCCCTTCTCGACGCCCAGCCGCACCGGTGAAGCTTCCCTTCTCGTGCCCGAACAATTCACTCTCGAGCAACGTCTCGGTCAGCGCACCACAGTTTACTTTGACAAAGGGCTTGTCATGTCGCGGTGAGGCTTCATGAATAGCCTGCGCGATGAGTTCTTTACCGGTACCTGATTCGCCCAAAACCAAAATGGTGGCTCGCGTAGGGGCGGCTCTGACGACCACATCGAATACGCTTTGGAGCTCCGTCGACTCTCCAATGATGTTGGAAAACTTGTGCTTCTCGCGCAACCGCTCACGGAGCAGCTCATTTTCCTGTCGCAGCGCTTTCTTTTCCAATACCTTTTCCAACTTCGCCAGGACAGAACTGACATCGACTGGCTTGGTGACATAGTCTTCAGCACCGGCCTTCATCGTCTGTACTGCAGTCTCAAGCGACGCGAATGCGGTCATCATCACAAACACACAAGTATGCCCGTCGGCCCGCGCCTGAGTGAGGAGCTCCAACCCATCCATCTGGGGCATTTTGATGTCGCACAGCACGGCGTCAGGGCGGAAGGTCGGCAACAGCGCCAGGCCCGCGGCTCCATCAGCAGCCTCTTTCACTTCGTAGCCCTCTTCCGCCAAGATGGTCTTGAGCGCGTCGCGCGCGTTTTGCTCATCGTCGACCACCAAAATGCGATGCTTCATCGGCACTCCTTGTGCATAATTTGCGTTCATTGAGAGAATAGCGAAATCTCTTCGGCTCAGCGCACCACCAGCACGGGCTGTTTACAGATGTGAACCAGTCTATCGGTGATGCTGCCGACCAACATTCTGGCCACTGCCCCACGGCCTTTGCTGCCCACCACCACCAAATCAAAATGACCTGCTTCGGCATGTTCTGCCAAAGCTTCGCCGGGGCCACCCCTCAGACAAACCCGAGCGAGCCCAGGTTTACCAACCTCAGCGGCCGCTTGGCCGAGCAAATGCTCCCCTGCACGAAAGGCTTCTTCAGCCAACTTACCCGCGTCAAAAGGAACCTCTGCGGGAACGAAAACATGAGGAACAACATGTGCGAGCGTCACTTCCGCACCCATTTTGTCGGCAATCTCAAGCGCCTTGCGCACCGCATGCATAGACGCATCAGAGCCATCGACGGCAGCAAGGATTTTTTTCATAGGTTTTCTCAGTTGCAGACTTTGGGCCGAGAGGGCTGATCTGCTCGAGGGTACCTCCGGCAGTTGTTTTGCACAATGCGCTGTCATGCTCTCGACTGATGAGCACGGCGGAGGCACCAGCGGCATGATGCAAGACGCGCAACGCGCATTGCGAGCGCGCTGCTTTGAGCTGCACACCAAGCTCAAAGACAATGCCGTCAAAAACGAACTGGAAGAGCTTCAATTCGCGCTGCGCCGAATAGAGACGGGCACATGGGGCCGTTGCGAACGATGCAACTCAGCAATTGGGCGAGATCGCCTTCGAGCGATACCTGAAACCCGGAGCTGTGTTGACTGCGCCCGGTAATGCTCAACAACAAACGTCTTCTTCCTGTCGCCTGATGGGTCACGCCGCAGGCGTAGAGAGGCAGAACGTCATTCCTCAGAAGGGACCGCTTCGCCAGCCTTCTTGAAAAACAAAGACCCATTGATGACATTCTGCACGTCTGATTCTTTCAAGGCACCAGGCGTTGTCGCCCCCACCATCACCAGGTCTTGAACCTCTTTCAATTCGGCCCGTTTTTCGTCGACCGATTGGCCGTCTGCCTCAGGAACCTTGTTGCCAAATGCAGTCAATGTTCGGCGAAATGCATTCGTATTTCCTTGGTCGTGGGCGTTTGGGTACGCGGTAACCCGTTGGGCGTTCAGTTCGTCTTGCCCTAGCACTCCGTCCATCTGCATGCATTCTTGCGCCTTCTCCGCTGGCAAATCCCTCTCCTTGCATTGCGGGTCGGGGTTGACGCCGATGAAGTCTTGCTGCCGAATTATTTTGGCCGCATTCATGCCCGGCCGAACAAACAAACCGAACTTCGTCTCTGCCGGCTCAAAAACATCGACGACAGATTTCGTCATCGCATTGGCCTTTTCTGGAGCCACTCCAAGTTTGCGGAGGCCATCTACCGCCTCTTTCTCCGTTACCTTTCCGTCTTTGTTCGCGTCGAAATAACGACGATGCAAATCGAAGGACGACGATTTCTTTCCAGAAACAGACATGGTGTTGCCCCCAACAATAAGAGAGAGGCGGACCCTAAAGTTCACCCGAGAAGAAGACAACTGGTGAGCACTCTTTCCCGCTGAAAATCAATTTCAGGCGCCGCGCGTAAGCATCGGATCACCAATTCTTAACCAAGACGAAGCGACCCAGAGTGCTCCCCGAAACCCGCAGCTGTCTTTCACTGCGCACGGTAATCCTCAAAAACAAAAGTCTTCCTGTAGGCTGCTTCCATGCATTCAATCGTGTGGGTACTTTGTCTTGCGGCTCTGACCGATGGAGGCGAAGTCGACGCCAGCTTTGACCCCACGGTGCCCCGAACGTGGCGACTGTCAGCCAAATGGGAACTTGCACCAGCGTTGAAACAGACGTTCATCAGCGAACTCACCCGACCCAGTCACAATTCGGGGGAAGCAGCGTTGACGTCGGCTGAGGCCGAAGAACTGCTGAAAGACCCGCGTGCAGAACTCATCTACGGGGATAAGACAGTCTCAATTGTGGCGCCTTCGATGGTCAGTCGCCACCGCCAAGAGCACCTCGATTTGATGAAACGCTTTCTGCAACCTGAACGGGTGGCCGCGGGCGCCAAATTCGCTCAAGAAAAAGAAGCGACGCTCGACGCCACCGAGAAACGTACCGGGGTCGATCGCCACGTCATCATCGGTATTTTGATGTGGGAATCGAAGTTGGGCACAATCACCGGCGACTATTTTGCCTTTAACGCTCTGGCTTCTCAGGCCTATTTCGTCGACGAAGCAAACGCGGTCGCCTTGAGTCAAAAAGACGAGAAGGCACTTGTCTCTGTTGCCGGCACTCAAGAGCGGCGCGTCGAAACCATTCGCAATCGGGCTCTGAAGAATTTGTTTGTTTTGATTCGGGGTTGCAAAGCGAGGGGCATTGACCCACTTTCTGTCAAAGGCAGTTGGGCCGGCGCCTTGGGGTTTCCTCAATTCATGCCTGCCAGTTTGCGTTGGGCCGAAGACGGGAACGCAGACGGTCAAATAGACCTTTTTAATATGGACGATGCCATTGCTTCTGTGGGGCGATACCTGGCGTCGGCTGGGTTCAAAAAAAGCCCAAACAAAGCAGTCTACGATTACAACCACGAGCCTGCTTATGTTGAAGGTGTTTTGGCATTCGCCAAGGCGCTCAAGAACATCGAGGTCCCAGACGCTGGAACCAGTCAGCCTGAGGTGTTGGACACAAGCCCCGGTAAATAGGGATAACTTTTTTAGCGATATCAACTGCTTACCCGAGCAGGGCCCGCTCTGCCGCAGCGCTCCTTTCTTCTTCGTGCACGGGCTACGAAACTCGACCCTTTGTGAGTAAGCCTTCGTGCCGGCAATCTATGATCAACCGATTCTTTGTCTTCGCCCTGGTCGCCACCCTTGCTTCCAGCGCGCATGGGTTCAACACGCGAGTGCATATTTTGCTCGCCAATCGAGTGCATCAGGAACTGGTTCTTTCAAAAAACGGCTCAGTGCCGATGCTGGGCACCAACGCGCGTTTGGTGTTGCCCCCAGACACAGTCAGAATCATTCGCGAGAATCTCATCTATTTCCGCGCGGGCTCGATCGGGCCAGACAATACCATTTTTCCGCTTTTGACCGATGCGAGCCATGCATTGGGTTATTTGCCCTTTGAACAGTGCTCAGCCCTGGTCAGCATGGCCATCACAGATGAAGAGAAGGCCTACGCGCTAGGGTGTTTTTTACATGGTTCGACTGACGCTGTCGCGCATCACTTCGTGAACTACCTGAGCGGCGAAACCTTCACCCTGGCTCCTGTTTCTGCCGGGCGAACACCGAACTACAACAACGTCGTTCGCCACATCGCCGCCGAAATGATGATTCAATTGGGCGCATGGCAAGCAGACCGAGAAATATTTGATGCATCGAAGATGCTTCACGTCATTCCCACCAGCTTTGTACAGAGAGCCTATTTTGATTTGAAAAGCCCGATTTGGCAGGTTGTCGCACAAGGGGCACGAAACAAGCTCAGTGCCGCACGCGCCCAGAACCCAAACCTTCCTTTACACCAGCTGCTGCTCCGCGCTCCAATCGAAGCCTACGAGCATGTGCTGTTATTGCCCGAATATCTTGATGATGTGAAAATTCTGCTGCCCAAAGCACGAATAGCCATTTCTGATGAAATCATTCGGCTACAAAGCCGGAACAATGCCGATGGAGCGTTGCTCAAAGTGACCGCAGGCAACGACGGGAAGCTGGGCACGAAGGATGACGACATCGGCTGCAATGCAGTCACGTCTTCGAAGTGTGCCAGTTTGTATGCGCGATATTTCGTGGCCGTGGGCCTGATGGCCAAACGCTTCGACGCCGGTGGGCGCGAGCTGGCGACTGCCTATGACGTCATCTATGAAGGCGTGACCAAACAGCTCGAAGACTTCACCCCCGCCTTGCTTCAAACGGTGGCCAATCTTTCGAACAAATTTAACGAGCCCGTTTCTCCCACCATGGCCCCCACACTGTCCATTACGCCCAGTGAACTCACTTCGATTTTCACTCCGCTGGAACAGTGGGCTGTTCGAGCGACAGCCATCGACTATCACGCGCTCACCATTGAACTACTTCCCGATTGGTTTAATGAAATTGATCAAGCGCTTGAAGCAGCGGGAATTCATCTCAACATCGATGAACTGATACAAGAAGCCATTGAGCCTTATGTTGCACCTATTCGCCAAGCATTGATTGATTTCGTATTCAAAACAGTTCACGCCAAGGTGGTTGATTTTTTAAACGAATATCAACTCACGCTGCCCCCAGTCGAAGCCGAATACCTCGCCAGAACCAATGCGGCCGCTCCACCGAATCTCAGCGGGAACATTCTCTTAGATCACTTCTTCGAAACGGGCCTATTTATGCACGCCTTCAACTTCGCAAGCGTGGCCTTGGCTGACGAAAAAATGGTGCTGCCCACCGTCTTCGGCGAATTCAATACAGGCATTGCGTCTTTTGACACTTCATACAGCCCGTTGTGGGCGCAGCCATATCAATGTGAGTATTTGCGACCGACGGTTTTTCCGTTTGGGGCTGACGTCGCCGGGCTCCTTACCGTTCAGAACAACCAAGGCACTTACCGAGCCCAAGTGACCGACGACAGCCCTATTGAGTGTCATGACGGCTCGCTCACGGCATTCGCAACCAAACCTTCGGTGGCCAATTGTATGAACACTTCGTTTACTGCGTTGATACAGATGCAGTGGCCACGGGGGTCGATTACGCGAGGCTATCCACCGCAATTTCACAGCGCCCAACCGCCTTGTTTGAGAATTTCATTGATGGGTCTTTCGCCTCCACCAGAAATCATCGACTCAGGCGTCGATGCGGGCACGGACAATACTGGAGGAGGAACGGGTAATGACAATGATGGTGGGCAGGAACCCAACATTGATGGAGGCGCGCCTTCCACTGACGGCGGCAGCAATGGAACTGTTAATCAACACCCTACCTCCGGCTGTGGCGGGTGCTCGAGCACTGGCGCTGCAGCACCTTTGCTCGCTCTGCTGGGATTCCTGAGCCTCCCGAGGCGACGCCCCAAAACGACTCCTGGGCCGCGTCTGTGGCGTACGCCCGCATCGCTCGCGCTGGGTTTGGCCCTGGTCTTGAGCGCATGTGGTGCGCCTGGGCCCGCTGATGACGATGGTGGAATAACGGCTGTGGGCGGCGGAAGTGCAAGCACGGGCGGCGGCGCCGCAGGCGGGACGGCTCTGGGCGGGGGCGGAGGAACGAGCGAGATGATGGGCGGAGGAAGTGGTGCCTTGGGTGGTGGAAGTGGAACCGGAGGGAGCGGAGGTGGAGGGAACGCTTCTGGCGGTGGCGCGGGCGGTGGGGGCGTCGACAACACGCTTCGAGATGCCCTGATTGAAGCCCTGCATGGCACCGTTTGGCATGGCGCCCAGTCACGCACTGAACGAATCGCAGGCATCGATAAACCAATGACTCGCGCCTACCAGCTCGAATTCCAGTCTCGTCTGGGTTTGGTGGGCGAACTCAGAAACCCCTGGGGCCCCGGGCGGGCGCGTCGAATGTTCAACGTCAAATTTCGCCCCGATGGAATCACAGGAGATGCGACTGTCTTTGCTCCACAGGGTTGGCCGACTCCCTCTACCAATGGGGAAAAATATGTATTGGGTTTCGTGATTGTTCCCGCTGCGCCGCCACAGCAACCGGTGCGCAAATTGCGAATCATCATTGGAGGCGGAGAAGAAGTGTATGAAGAAGGTCCTTTGCCGCCTCCAACGCGGGGGCTCCTGGCGGAAGCTCGTGCCTTCAACGGCACCACTGCCATGTACAAGAGTTTTTGCGGGCTCAACAGCGGAGATGAGCCTGGGTATTCAACGTTGTTTAGTTTTGCTCGCGGAGGTCTTGATAC
>JAYUVR010000109.1:0-7919 GCA_043753955.1 Archangium sp.
TTTCGTGGGTAGCAGTAAGAAACCGCATCCCCGGTCGCTCCGTTTACGCGGGTCGGACTTTCACCGACTGGTTGGGTACAGCTTTTCACGACGCACATGCACACCAGGTAACACACGGTGCCGATTTCTCAGTATGCGCGCAATGGAATCGATTGTTTCCAATTTGGAAATCGTCTCGGTTCAGTATTCAGAAAGGCCCCAGCTTGTGCCCGTGAATGAGCCGACGGTGGGAGCCTGAATCAGTGCTCGAAGTTGGCTGCCTCCCAGATTGGGTTCAACGTCGACGAGGGTGAACGATGCGGCGGAACCGTCGATGGTGTTTGTTTGAGGAATCGTCACCCACTTCGTCGTTCCTGGTTTCTGTATTCGCAGTCCGTACGTGTAATCTCCCAGTGGCGTGGTGGTGAGCAGGTCTACCCACTGAACAGACTTCATTTCCTCGCCTATCGTCCCCGACCAGAGGAAAGGAGTACCTCCTGGTAAAGTGAGCGTCACTTCCCAGCGGGTTGCCTTTTCGCCCACCAGCACCAAGGGGAAGCGTTGCCCTCGGGCGAGGTAACGAGGCGCCTCAAGGGTGAATGGAAATTTCCCATCGACCGGCGTAAAGGCTTCGAGGCCAAGGGTGCTTCGATTGACGCGGAAGTATCGAATGCCAGGTACAAACGGCACCGGCTTGCCCACTTTTTTTGGGTCAATATCAAACTGCAGGGCAGCCCAAATACGATTTGTCTTGGCAGGCCCAAATGTCTTGTCTGTCTCTGTGCGGCCGGCATGGCCAGCGCGAATCAATACATCGGCCTCTACGGGTATACCGGCGGCGATGAGCTTGGAACCGTATTCCACTTCGTGCGCATAGGGGATGACGTAGTCGTGTGAGCTCAGCTGCAAATACACTTTGGTTCCTGCTGCTTTGAGTCCCGCCAAATATACAGGTGATATCGGCGAATAATTCGCATCTGCAAATGCGGCATCGGTCGTGCCTGTCAAAACATACAGGTGTGCTTCTGATGCCGAGCGGCCCGTGAGGTGTGGCTTTCCGGCGCACGCTGGGTACTTCCAACCGGTACGCCAAGCATCGTGGAAACCAATCGACCAACTTTCACCTTCGAGAATGCCGGGGAAGGTTGTGCTGGCTAACAGAGAATGTTCGCCTGCGCGCACGACCGGTACCACGAGTGCCGCAAACGTCACTCGGTAGTCGAAATTTTTGGGATTCGAAGCCATGACAAGCGTGGTGTACCCACCTCTTGAATCTCCATACATGAGCAGGCGATGTCGATCTCCCGAGAAATTCAGAGCGACAAAGTCGATGATGTGCGCGAATTGAGTCAACGCTTTCTGATTCATGGTGCGACTGGCCTGCGCGCCACCGCCATTCCAAAGCACGCCGATGGCTCCGGTGCGGCCTTGGGTTGAACTCAAGGCAATCATTCGCACGAGGTCTGGGCCTTCCAGTCGAAAGAGGTTGTCATTCAAATCATAAAAACCATTGGCGACGATTGGGTAACGCGTGGCCGAGCCACTTTGCCAGTTCGCGGGTAGCACCACCGTGACGAGAGACCCGTCGACCAAGTTTGCATGCACGACTTGCACAGCGCCAGCGGCAGACCGGAGCCGAGGCGTGCCCAGTGCATCAGACCGAAGGAATCGAACCGGAATGCCGGTGGCGCGGCAGATGTCTCGAAACACCTTACGAGCCTCGGTGTCTGGAATAGAGGTGGTCGACCACGTATCACCCACGTACCGGTCGAGGTCGGGAATGCGCCCCTCGGTGTAGTAGGGGTAACACGCCCCGGGAACGTAGTTGTCAGTCGGGTACGGCATAAATACAGACGCCTGGCCTGTGCCGAATTTGCTGTATGCGTTGAGAGATGTATTCCAATTGGTGACGACCGGCAGCTCGTGGTAGGTATCAGCGCAGATATCGCAGCCACTGAGGCCTTCGTCAGCGACCCCGTTGCAATTGTTGTCGAGCCCATCGCACACTTCCCGTACCGGGAGACATGTCGCGACCAGAGTTGAATTCAGCTCGGAGTGTCCATCAGTCGCGTCGTCGCTGATTGACGACGGTCCGCAGCTCAACAGCGCCAGGCAAGTCGCCCTCAGAATGAATCTCTGCGTTTTGAAAGACACAACGTACTCCGGGTTGATGTTGACGCTGAGTACGCCTTCTCTCAGCCCGGTTGCTGTTAGCCAGGACCATGCCGTGGTGCTCGTCGCCTCAACAGCTTGAAACTGTTTCAATTAGCATGAGCGCCGAACAGCCGATTTCAATTCTGCAATTCCAAGTTTGAACTTGTTTCCTGATTTGGTTGCTGGGGCTCTGGATGACGCACCGAAATTCGGCGCACCGTGATCTGCTGAACCGAGCGTGTAATGAATCAGGGCACGATGGTGTCAAACCAGGTTCGACATGCACCCCAGGATTGAGTGTGGCAATTGAGATGGCTTTGTGTCGGCAGCGATGAAAATTGACAATGGTGTTGCGGTTCCGCGTCAAGGTGGGTGCACAGTTCTTCGATTGGCGGTGCGGGCAAGATGTCGGCGGTACAGACCGGCATTGCGCTTCCACATTCGACGAGGCGGAAATGTTTGATAGCGAATTGCTCTGCCGGCACCTGACTGATGGAATCAGAAATTGATTGGCTTTGAGTTTGAAGATTGCAACTGGCCGTGGTTGCGCCTGGTCCGCAATAGCGTTCGAGCCAGCGGGTGTATGCGACGGGCACGGTGCACGCCATTCCGCCAGCGGTTCCGGTACGAAGATGTTCAGCGGTGGCGAACTGATTGTAGCTTCCGTCAAAGAAGCAAGCTGCGGTTTTGAATGTGCCGTGCCAATGAGGTTGTTCGTCGAGGGTGCTTCGAGCCATTGCGATAACTGGGGCCGTCGCTCCGTGACTCACGCCCTGCAACAGGAGCTGAGAGCCCGTCCAGTAGCGTTGGGCCCACGCTCCTGTCGTGGCCTCGCGCAGCGCCAAGTCAATGCGCACTTGTTCGTCGAGATACGGTACGGCTCCGCTGCCATCGCTGGTCTCGAAGTAATTGATACAAACAGCGGCCCACTGGCCAGTCGCGGCGTAGCCGGCAAGAACATCGCCATACCCCTTTTTTTCGCAGCCTTGTTCGCCCCCGCTGAATATCACGACCAAACGCTCACACGGGGCGGTGGTGCAGGCTGAGGCATTGGTGACTAATTCGCACCCTTCGGCGAGCCCGTTCAGACCGCGGCATGCATCGAGCTTAATGATGCCTTGAGCCGCAATCACTGCGGAGCCTCCGTCTTGGTCCAGATTCATTTTCGCACATGCGTCTGGGTCTCGAAGACAACGGCCACCGCAGTGAAAAAACAGCAGACTTGTCAAGACGACCATCGACGCGGTTTTTGTCATGGGCTTCGCCAGTTACCCCCTTACAAGCGAAACACAGAGTCCTAATTAGGGCGCAACAGCGGCTCTTTAAAGCGTGAGGTCTAGCGATTCAACAAGACGTTGACCGTCACGTTCGAGTTCTACTTCGAACCTTCGCGTCGTCGCGAAGGTACTCAAGAGAGCGACTACTTTTTCGGGACCATCCAGCGGCACGCCATTTACGCGAGTAATAACATCGCCCTTTTTTAGCCCAATACGGTCAATGAGTGACCCTTCTTTGACCCAAGTGGCTTTGAAGCCAACCATTCGCCCAGTCACCATCGCGGGCATCATCATCACCTCGCGAAGCAGACCCTGTGGGTTTGCTAAAGCCTGCTCGACGGTGTGGCGTGAAAGTGAGCGAGGCACCGGGAGTGTGGGCTGGGTCGTCGGTGCGTACGTGAGCCGTTCTATGTTGCCGTTCCGGCGCACCATGAGAGCCAATTTTTCAATATCAACAACCTCGGTACCTTCAACCACATCGCCAATGGCCACCGTGAGCGTTCGTCCAGCGCAATCAATTGCAGCCAATGAAGTGCCGTCGCCAGATCGCAGCGTACCGAGTAATCGCCATGAGAGAGGAAGGGACCTCGACTCGTCTCGAAGCTGTACTTCGTGATGCGGCCTGAAGCCAAACAGATGGGCCAATTTGGGTTGGTCAATACGAGTCGGGCTCTGACTCGCGGCTCCGGCCAAGGTCAGCCACAGAATGGTTTTCATGATCAGCCCCGACAAAGCAAAGCCAGGGCCATCTCAAAGTGTCTGATGTTATTGAACAGCTCCACCGCATGTCTGCCAGTTCGTCAATGCACAAGCAGACGCTGTTTACTTTTTGTCTTTTACGGCCCGCAGCTTTGTTTGCACACCGCGTTTTGTGTCTCGCATTGCTTTAGGCATTGAACCAAGCGTTCTGATTTTTCAGGGCGCTGGGCTTCTTTCGGGTCACCGGTACAACTCTTCATGCATTCGGAAGCTTTGAGGTTGCACTTCGAAGGGCACGGTGACTGTTGCGCAAATGCAAATGTCGCCACCACCAGAATCACAAAAACACTGCGCATAAGAAAATCCTAACTCAGGAGTGAGCTTTTCATCACTCACTTGTGGGAACGACAGTTTGCGTGACGCATCGAGTCGGACTAGCGAGTTGGCCATGAGCGATGCATCGGCGAAGGACTACAAGTCGACATTGAATCTCCCCCAGACGGGTTTCCCCATGAAGGCCAACCTGGCGCAGCTTGAGCCCAAGCTGGTGGCTCAGTGGGATGAAAAGCGTGTTTTTCAGGAGATGCTTCAGAAAAACCAGAATGCGGTGCCCTTTGTCCTCCACGATGGCCCACCGTACGCCAACGGGCGACTGCATGCAGGTCACGCGCTCAACAAGATTCTCAAAGACATCGTGGTGAAGTACCGCAATCTTGCTGGGTTCAAGGCTGACTTCATTCCCGGGTGGGACTGCCATGGCTTGCCCATCGAACAGGCCGTCGAAAGGAAGTTGAGAGAGCAGAAAGTCGACCGCCGCAAGATGTCCCGGGAAGTGTTTTTGCAAGAGTGCCGGAACTACGCGTTGCAATTCATTGAAATTCAAACCGGTGAATTTAAACGCATGGGAGTACTTGGCCGCTACGACGCGTTGTACCGCACGCTCGATTTTGACTACGAGGCGCAAGAGATTCGCGAGCTCGCGAAGTTTGCCCAATCGGGCGCGCTGTACCGCCGCAATCGACCTGTTTTCTGGTGTGTGTATGACCAAACAGCGTTGGCTTTGGCTGAGATTGAATACGAAGACATCAAAGTCCCCTCCACTTATGTTGCATTTAAGAGCGCCAATGACTTGGGGCCGAAGTGGAATTTTCTTGCAGGCAAGCAGGTGGAATTCGCGGTGTGGACCACCACTCCGTGGACGCTGCCGGCCAACCTCGCCATCGCGGTAGGCCCTCAATTCGAATACGTCTTCTATCAATTGGCTTCGGAAAGGGTGCTCGTCGTCGCCAAAGAGCTCCTCGTCAAGGTGCTCTCAGAATGTGCTCCTGACGAGCTCAAAGTGAAGGATGTGAACCTTGGGGGTTCGCGTTTTGATGCCGCTGTCTTTGCAAACAGCACTCGCATCTTAGGGTACGCGTCGGGAGAAGAGCTCGAAGGGCTCACCTATCAACACGCTTTCCTCAATCGAATTTCTCCTGTTGTCCTAGGGCCACACGTCACGCTCGAGGCTGGTACGGGGTTGGTGCACACCGCTCCCGGCCACGGCCCCGACGACTTTGAGGTGGCGCTCCGTTACGGCCTCGATATCTACAACCCCGTCAAGGGCGATGGCCGCTATGACGATTCGGTTGGGCCCCTTTTAGAAGGTCAATTCGTCTTGGACGCCAATGAATCAGTGCCCAAGTTGCTTCAAGAAAAGGGAGCCTTGCTCAACCCTTTGGGTGAATTCATCACCACCAGTTACCCACACAGTTGGCGGAGCAAAAAGCCAGTCATCTTTCGAGCCACTCCGCAGTGGTTCATTTCGATGGAACACAATGGGTTACGGAACAAAGCGCTTGAGCAAATCGACCAGCACGTCACCTGGGTGCCCAAATGGGGGCGAGATCGCATTCATGGCATGCTTACCACTCGCCCCGACTGGACCATTTCGCGGCAACGCACCTGGGGGGTACCCATTCCCACTGCGGTGTGTATGGAATGTGGTTTTGCCCTTATTGACCCGAAGTTGATGAATGCAGTGGCCGACGTGGTCGCCACCGAAGGAGCCGGAGCCTGGTATTCGCGTGCACTCTCTGAATTTCGCCCCGAGGGCTCAAAATGCCCCAAATGCAACCAAGACACGCTGCGACAAGAAACCGACATTCTCGATGTATGGTTTGACTCGGCTTGCAGTTTTGCCGCTGTCATTGAAAAGCGAGAGCAAGGGGCTGTACCAGTCGATTTGTACCTTGAAGGATCAGATCAACATCGAGGCTGGTTTCACAGTTCATTGCTGGTCGCCGTGGGCACGCGAGGAGTGGCCCCATACAAGACCTGTCTCACGCACGGTTTCGTCGTCGATGGCAATGGAAACAAGATGTCGAAGTCGCAGGGCAATACCGTTTCACCGGATGACATCACCAAAAAGCACGGAGCAGAAATCATGCGTTTATGGGTAGCGTCAGCGGACTACCGAAACGATGTGCGACTCTCGATGCCGATCCTCGAGGGTATGGCCGAGGGTTACCGAAAAATTCGAAATACCGTGCGCTACGCCCTGTCGAATCTGTTCGATTTCGAACCCACTCAAGATGCGGTGGACACTGAGCGCATGTTGCCACTTGAGCAATGGGTGTTGAGCAAACTCGATGCGCTCATCGTCAAAGTCAATCAGGCGTATGAGAGCTACGAATTTCATCTGGTATTTCAAAACGTGGTCGACTTTTGTGCCAATGCCCTTTCAGCGCAGTATTTCGACATTCAAAAAGACACGCTCTACACCAGCAGGAAGACGGGTCTCAAACGACGCAGTGCCCAGACAGCGCTCTATCGCATCGCCAAAGACTTGCTGGTGATGCTTGCTCCAGTCACCAGTTTCACCAGCGAAGAAGGGTACGCGTTTTTGCCCGGTAACCGCGCGCTGTCTGTTTTCCTCGAGCCTTTTCCCACCGCGCAAGGCGGCACCAATGTGGCGACGGTGAATGCGTTTGATCGCCTCTTCGCCGTGCGCGCCGCAGTAATGCCTCTGCTTGAGGCGGCCCGGCGCGACAAGCGCATCGGCAAGTCACTCGATGCCCAAGTGACGTTGACCGCTACCGGCGCGACGAAGGCGTTGCTCACTCTTTACGCAGCAGAATTGGCCGAAATCTTCATCGTCAGCCAGGTGCATTTGGTCGACCGCGCTCCTGCCACGGCCGTGGCAGTGATGGATGAAGTGAAGGCCGAAGTCGCCAACGCAACAGGCCATAAGTGCCCTCGCTGTTGGGCCTACCGCGCAGAAGTCAGCTCGCAAGAATTGTGCGCTCGGTGTTCCGATGCACTCTCCTAGAGACGGCGCCTCAAAAGTCGAATTGACTGCAGTTCGCTGCTAGACACCGGCAAGGGGGAATTCGAAGCATGGTGCAGGTCGAAAAGCGAAACCTGGTCGCGCAGTGGGCTTTTGACACCCGTCCGGTGTTGATGCGTTTTCATTTGTGGCTCGAAGACGTCGAAGTCGAACGCGCTCAACCGGAAGCCGTTTCAGAGCACACCTTTACGCCTCGCGGGGTGGCCAGATGTCTCGCGCTGACGTCAGCGGCGACGGCCTTGGGCACCAAATTGTTTGGCCAGTTCGGCGAAGGCAAAGGGCTCGACAAACAGGGTTACAACCAAGTGAAAAAGGCCGCTGACGCCGTGAGCGCGTACATGATGAGCGAGGGTTTATGGCACCTCACTCGTTCATTGCCTGAGAACCACGCATTGATGGTGTGCTTGGGCGAAGGGTTGATGCCTAAAGCGGGCGAGACGCCTGAAATGGGGGCGAACCCTTTGCTGGGCTTTGGTCGCGTG
>JAYUVR010000110.1:0-12046 GCA_043753955.1 Archangium sp.
AACAATTACTTTCATTATTAATTCTCGAAATGACATTGTCTGTCTGCCTTTGCCTTATGGGCGGAAAAGGCCTCAGACACGGATTTCTTTACACCACCGCATGCAGCTCGAGACGCTGCAGATGGCGTGTTTTTTGTCGAACCAACTCTTGGTCACCGTGCGAGGTGGCCGAGTGCACGGTGTCGATGAAGTCGCCAAACAGCTCGAGAGCGGGGCCATTCGTCCTTCTGCGCGCCCTGACGGACTCTTGTACGCGCTCCTCGATACGATGTTTGACGCGTACATCCCCCACGTCGATCGCTGGGAAGAAGAGGTCGAACGCCTCAATCAACAAGCAGTTGCGCACCCGCAGACCAAGTTGCTCGGGCGAGTGCTGGCGATTCGCAAACACGTGGTGAAGCTGCGCTTACTCTCGGCAACCCAGGCCGATATTCTGCTTGAGCTGTGTCGAGCTCAAGGTGACATCATTCACCCGCAGACTCGGCCGTACTTAAAAGACATTCACGATCACTTGGTGTCTGTGAAAGAGGCGACGGATCAACTGCGTGACTCAGTGGCCATCGCCGTCGATATTTACTTAAACAGCGTCAACAACCGGCTCAACCACATCATGAAAGTATTCACCATGATGAACGCGCTGGTGTTGCCCTTCACTGTTGTGACCGGCCTGTATGGAATGAATTTCGATCGCATGCCGGGGGCTGATGTTCCCGATGCGTTTTGGTGGAGCATCGGAGGTATGGCCACCCTCGCTTCAAGCATGTTCTTCATGTTCCGATACTTGCGATTGCTCTAGATGAAAAAGGCCGATCGACGAAATGCCGATCAGCCCGTTCATCTTGAAGACGTCATTTAGAAAATTACTGAGAGAAGCCTTCGAGCATGTAGTGCGCTTCAATGCGCTTGAGTGCCAGCACCATGGCGGCGCAACGCGTGTCGACGGTTTTCCCAATGGGGTAATTGCGACTGTCGTGCATGTCGGTACGACGAGGCGTATTGCGCGCGATGTCGCGAATGATGCGGTAATTCTTCTTCAAGGCGAACTCGAGCTTCGAATCGACGTCTCTTTCCGTCCACGCTTCCATGCGCTTGTTTTGGATCCACTCGTAGTACGAGACGGTGACGCCACCCGCGTTACAAATGATGTCGGGAATGATGTCGATTTTTCTTCGTTCCAGCACGCGATCTGCGTCGGGAGTGGTGGGGCCGTTCGCGCCTTCTGCGATCAGCTTCACCTTCATCTTCTCGGCGATTTCTGCGGTGATTTCACCACCCAAGGCGGCCGGCAGCGCAATGTCTGCTGGCACTTCCCAGAAATCGGCCTTCGAAATGACCTGCGCTCCGGGGAAACCCAGCACCGAACGTTTCAAGTTTTTGGGGTTTTCATTCACGTACTTCATCAACTCGCCGGCATCGATGCCGTTCATGTTCAGGATGGACCCATCGGCGTCGTTGACGGCGACCAATTTGGCTCCCATGTTTTGCAAAATAACTGAGCCCCAGCTGCCCACGTTACCGAAGCCCTGCACGATGAACGTTTTGCCTTTCAACGTCTCATTCTTTTCAGCGAAGTAATCTTCAATGGTGAAGGCGACGCCTTGGCCGGTGGCCTTGGTGCGGCCCTCAGAACCACCGATGCGCACGTCTTTGCCCGTGATGACGCCGCGCTGATTGTGACGCTCGCGCTCGCCATCGGAGAATTGGCGCAGGAAGAGGGCCATGATTTCTGAATTGGTGCCCACGTCGGGCGCTGGAATGTCGATGTTGGGGCCGACCAAAGGCTTGAGCTTGTACATAAAGCGAAGCGAAATGGTCTGGAGCTCTTCTTTGCCGTACTGGCGCGGGTCGAGCTGAATACCGCCTTTCCCGCCGCCGAACGGCACGTCAGCAATGGCCGTCTTCCACGTCATTTCGGCAGCCAGCGCTTTGAAGAGATCAAGCGACACGTCGCGGTGGTAGCGAATACCACCCTTGTACGGGCCCCGCGCTTGGTTGTGTTGTACGCGGTAGGCCTTGAACCGCTGTGTATCTCCGGGCACCAGTTTGTAAACGAAACCGTCGTCGAGGCGAAGGTAGCCGTCTTTGATGTGCACATCTGAACCGAGCAACGCCTTGCCATTGAGAATGATTTTGCCGTCGAACAAACGCTCAAGACCGTGCGAGTCGCGCACTTTGGTCACATTGAGGTGACTGAAGTTCTGCGCTTCTTCTGGCGTGACGGGTACCAGTCGATCTTTGAGTTTGGTGGTGACGTGAAAGATGTGCTCGTAGTCCGGTTCTTCGAGTTCGAGGCGTACCCGGCTGTCGAGATTCATCGCATCAGCGGCGCGATGAAAAATTTCCATCGCTTCGGTGTAGACCGTCTTCCGTGGCTGCGTCGGCGCCGGAGCGCGCATGAACGTCTCTTCAGACATGTGATTCCTCTTCAGTTGGCTTCGTGACGACAGGTCGCGATGAGCGGGCCCACCATACGCAGCCACTCAATCTGTCCAAGAAAAAAGCCATGGCACGTCGCGTCAAATCTGAGCATTTTTGCCAGGTTGAGCAAGATTTGAAGAGGAGGGAAAAACAAAAAGGCTCTGGACTGAAAATCATCCAGAGCTTTTTTGAAGAGGAGAGCCGACTGCCGGAATTGAACCGGCGACCTACTGATTACGAATCAGTTGCTCTGCCAACTGAGCTAAGTCGGCGAAAAAACAGCTTGAGGCAAGTAGCAACAACGCAACACCACGTCAAAGGGGAAAGCATACCTTTTAGGTGCGATGCACAGACTCATGCTGAGCCTGGTGGCATCGTGTTAACAAAAGGAAAATGACTTCGACGGTGCCCCATTGCCCCTGTTGTCGACGTGCAGTGCAGTTGCGCAGCGAGAACCCGTGTTTCCCCTTCTGTAGCCAGCGGTGCCGCACGCTCGACTTGGGAAAGTGGCTAGGAGGCGAGTACCGCATTGCCGCAGAATCGGCCGATGAAGACGAAGATGGAGACGTGGTTCCCCAGGCGCCCCCGCTCGACGCATGAGCCTGCTCCTCACCGGCGGAGTCGCAGTCGCCTACGCCGCTGGAGTGGTCACCGTACATCGCGTGACGGTGGCTCGCCGTCGTCAACTTGCCCAAGGCTACCTCAGCCTGAAATGGCTCGATTGGGGCGCATTGCTCGAAGGTTTACTTAATCCGGCTGAACATGTGGAACGAGGCAGTGTGAACCCGATCGAGGGTGGGCCTCCGCTGCAGCTGTTTTGGCGATCTCCCGCGCGTGAAGTGTTGTTGCTTGAGTCGCTGGTAAAGGGCGAGCCCGTTCAAGACGAAGCGCTTCAGGAAGTGTTTAGTGGGGGCGACGCGCGTTGGTTGGGGCTGCTTTCCCTCATTCGAGAGCGACCTCTCTCGGTGTTGGAAGAATTGCAAGCGCGAGACGCGAGTACGGTAGCCGAGGTGTATCTGCGTGAATGGCTTACGTTGGAGTACGCGGTTACGGCGCTCAATTTGGAATTGATTACGTTCGGGGCCAAGCAAAGGTTGAATCGAGCGCTCCGGCGCTTTGGAGATCACGCTGCTTTGTATTTTGTTCGCGCGCGAGCGAGCTCGCTTCTTGGTTTTACCCAGTCGGTACTCGATGACGTTGCGCGTGCGGTTTACTTTTCGAGAAGGGCTCCTTTCTATTTAGAAGCCGTCGGTCAAATGACATTTGTCGATGAGGTTCGCCCAGCCTTGGCGCGGGCGTGCCGAGATGCATTGCGTGCTGATGGTACTGGCGTCGGAACCAAATTCTCGCTTTAGATTGCTCCCTTCGATGGTCGAGACGTTACTGGTTTGGTTCAACCGCCTGACTGACGACCCTTCGAAGCTGGTCGCGCGATTGGCTAACCGGCCGGTGCTTATGTATGAGCCGCACTTTGATCTCGATGATGAAGAAGCGCCCAACTACCAACTTTTAACGCAGTCGGGCCTTTCTATCCCCTCGGTGGGGGGTGGAGAGCCGTTAGTGGTGGTGGTGGAAAAGACGAAAGCCAACGCGTTTCAAAGGCGAATTACCATTGGTCGCACGGGCAACAACGACATCGTGCTCGACGAGGCTTCGGTGTCGCGCTTTCACGCGTGGCTCGAACAAGTTGGGCAAGAGTGGGTGGTAGTCGATGCGGGCTCTCGAAATGGCACCACCTTGGCTGGGCGAAAATTGCTCGCCAAAGTGCCAACGCCTTTAGTGAACGGCCAGGCTTTGCGCATCGGGTCGATGTCGTTGACGTATTACACCTCGACGGGTTTTCTCGATTTGTTGCGGCGAAAGGGATCTTCAGGTGATTGACCTTGAGCGCGCGTCACGGGTTCCTTATGGTGGTTAAACATCGTCTTTTCGAGGAAATCTAAAGGTGCTGACCACCGAAGCGCACGGCAAAACCGACGTTGGCCGAAAACGCCAGCACAATGAAGATGCGATGTTGGTCGACGCCGCGTTGGGGCTCTACGTCGTCGCCGACGGCATGGGCGGTCACGCGGCAGGAGAAGTGGCCAGTGCTCGCGCGGTCGAGGTGGTGCGCCAGCATTTGACGGCCAATCGCAACGTCCTCAAAGATTTGGCGCGCGAACCCAATCAAAGCACCTGTGCCGCTGCGGCCAGTTTGGTGGAAATTGGCGTTCAACGGGCGTGTGCTGAAATTTACAAAGCCGCCTCGAATGACGCCACCAAACGAGGCATGGGTACCACCTTTGTGTGCCTCGCTATTGGCGGCACTAAAGCGGTAGTCGGTCATGTCGGCGACAGTCGTGTGTACCTGGTGCGCAATGGTCAATGCCATCGGTTGACGGAAGATCACACTTTGATTTCCGCGCAACTCAAGGCGGGAACCATCACCAAAGAACAAGCGGCCACCAGTCAGTACCGCAATGTGATTACCCGTGCGGTCGGCATTCAAGAGTCGGTACAGGTCGACACCTTGATTCTCGATGTCGTTCCCGGCGACGTCTTTGTGCTGTGTTCAGACGGCCTGCACGGCTACCTCAGTGATGAAGAAGTGGGCTCGGTGGTGGCGGCGTCGGCGCTGGGTGAGCTGCCTGACAAGTTCATCAATTTAGCCAACGAAAGAGGCGGCAAAGACAATATCACCACGGTCGTGGTTGGCTGCTCGGGCGACCCGGCCACAGCGACTGAAGAAGTCGCCGAAGCGCAGAGCCGTATGGAGGCGCTCAAGAAAATCCCTCTCTTCAGGCACCTCACGTACAAAGAGCAGACGGCGGTACTTTCGACTGCAAGCACCCGCACTTTTCCCTCAGGTCGCGAAATCGTGGTCGAAGGTCAATCGGGCGAAGAATTGTTTTTGGTCATTCGCGGTCGGGTTTCGGTTGAAAAGGGCGGAGTAGAAATCGCTGAACTCCGAGCAGGCGGTCATTTCGGCGAAATGGGGTTGATCGACAACGCCCCCCGTTCTGCGACGGTTCGAGCAATGGAACCCACGCGCACCATGGTGATCGGCCGCGGCGATCTCATGAATTTGATGAAGCGTGAATCAATACTGGCGGTGAAGTTACTGTGGAGCTTTGTGCAGGTGCTTTCTGATCGACTCAGAGACACCAACACAGAGCTGTCTGAAGCACGCCAAGAACTCGCTGCCGCTCAGGCCATTCAGCCCTTTACCGAAGAGTAAGACGTAGACCAAAGGGAACAGGAATTCCCGCTTGGGTGTTTGCTGCTCTGAGGCAGGTGGGACTATGCGCCGTGGTTGGTTTGTCGCGTTGGGGTTGGCGATAGCGCTGAGTGCTGGTTTCTGGCTCCATAAGAAATCTGTAGCTGACCAGCCTGCTGAGACCAGCGCGCCGAGTTTCCATCGCGTCGAGGTCGTCGCTCAGGGCCAAGAAATCGGCCTCACGCTGACGGGCACGGTAAAGTCGGCATCTGGGCAGGCGTTGGCTGATGCCGAAGTCTTTCTCGCCGCCACCAATCAACCGAGCCTGGTTGATGTGCGTTGTGGGGTCTGCACTGAATGGCTCTTGGGCTGCCATGCCCATGAAACGGCGCGCTCGGTGTCGATGATGCTGGCGAAACACCAGGGCGAACACGTGGCATCGCTTTCAGTTCGGAGTGATGCCCAAGGACATTTTCGATTTGAGCGGCTCAAAGGCACCAGTTTTACCGTGTGGGGGCGCGCTGCGGGGTGGGGTGACGGAGTGAAAGAAAGAGCAGCCCCTGGGGACCCCGTCGAGCTCATTCTGCCTCACCCACGGAAGCTCTCAGGGCGGCTTCTTGATGAGACGGGCAAAGCACTTGAGGGAACGGTTCGGCTCACGTCTCGGCGCCTGGCACGGGTGCTGGAAACGACTTCTAATGCGACAGGAGCGTTTGAGTTTCAAGGCCTCGGCGAAGGGCCTTTTGCGGTGAGTGCAGATGCGCCTGGCTGGTTGCCCACACTCGAAGGTCAGGCGGAAGCGGAAGGTGCGCCGCTCGTGTTGACGTTGAAGGCACCGCGTCGTCTCGAGATTCGCGTACTGTCGAATGGTTCACCGGTCGATGCTGTCATTTCGGTGATGGGCGACCACCTCAGCCGGCAGCTTGAGGCGCGCGGCGGTCTGCGTGTCATCGAGGCCCTGTACCCCGGCGAACTGATGGTTTCCGCGTCTTTGGGCGAGTTGTCTTCCGTACCCACTTCGGTGAGGTTGGTCGACGCAATCACGCAAGTGACGTTGAGTCTTGAACGGGGTGGCACTCTCGCGGTTACGGTGCTCGATGAGGCCGATCAACCGGTGCAAAACCCTCGAGTAGAGTTGCTTACGCGAGGCCAAGAACGCATCGCGCAGCGCACCTTGCAGACCGGCGAACTCTCTCTCTTTGGCCCCGTGGGCATAGGCGAATATTCTCTTCGGGCCGCTGCCGATGGGTACCAAGGCGTGACCATGCCGGTCATCGTCAAGCCTGGCGAAACTTCGGTAGAGGTGACGTTGAGCAAGGGCACCGTCATCTCAGGAAGGGTGACTGATGAATATGGTCGGCCGGCGCCTGGCGTGCCGGTGCTGGTCTCGCCCACTGGTGACTCGCTCATCGCCGATTCCGAGGGGCGATTTTCAGCGCTCGTCCCGTCACCTGGTTTGTATCAACTCTATGCGCATCATTCCGACTGGGGTGGGGGCGAGGTGAAGGTGCAGGCTCCGAAAGAGGGAGTCGAGTTGCAGCTCGAGCCTCGAGCAGGGGCTGAGATTGCGGTGAGTTTTGAGGGGCGACCCGTCGAAGGCGCTTCGGTTTCTCTCTTTCATACTCAAGGCAGTTTCCGCAGCGATCGCGCATCAGGTTCTAACGGCGTGATTCTCATGCGGGGCTTGCCTGAAAATGAATACACAGTAGTCGCGACGCACCCTGATTTTTTGCCCTCTGACAGGCACACGCTCCAATTGCGTGAGCGGGAATTCCCGCGCATCGCGGTGGAACTGAAGCAGGGGTCGAAGATTCAAGGCCAAGTGGTGGACCTCGAAGGTATTCCCATCGCCGGAGTCACCGTGACAGCCACTCCCAAGAGTGCGGAACCAGCGCTGAGCGACACGCAAGGGCAATTCACGTTGACTCCGTTGCACCCACAAAGAATGTACAACCTGCGGGTGGTGCAAAAGGGTTTTGTCCAAGCGGTTCGTGTCTCGGCAAAGCCCGGTGGGGCGCCGGTCAAAGTGGTGTTGAACAGGCAACGATTGTTTCGCGGGCGAGTGCTTGGTGAAGGGCAACCGCTGCACAATTTTCGGGTCGCCGAGCATGAAGTGACGTCTTCCGATGGACGCTTCGAATTGCCGCTGACAGCTACTGAGCAAAAGGTCGTCGTGAATATTGAGGCGCCGGGTTACCAGCCGTTGGTGGTGGAACGACCAACGGCACTCGAGCTCGGGGACTTTGATCTCGCGAAAGGGACCTTGATCAGTGGAACCGTGCGCGACAATAGCGGCGGCGTTGTCGGAGGTGCGGTGGTGACATGTGAGCACTGCCAGCAGTCGGTGTTGACGACTGACGAGGGTCGTTTCTCTCTGTATCGTCCGCCGTTGCAGAAAGAATTTACGGTGGTGGCCAAAAAAGGGCGCCGGAGCGCAACGCGCACAGTGACTGAGGGTGCCTCTCAGGGGCTCGATCTGATTTTGAAACCCGGAACTAAAGTGAGCGGAGTGGCCTATCTTCCCAACGGACAGCCGGCAGCGGGCCTCGAAGTCGCGGCCATCAACGGAGATAGAGGCGACTCCGTCAGTGCCGTCACGAATGCCGATGGCTCGTATGCACTTGAATTGGCCCCGGGAATATATCGGCTGACGTTGGTATTGCCGATTGCCCAATCACCCTCGATAGACCCCCCGGCGGTGATTTTTGAAGTTGGCGAAGCGGAAGCGCGCCTCGATTTTGGTCCCGTGCCTGGCTTGGGCACGCTCACGGTGCGGTTGGTGCCTCAGCGCGGTTATGCGCTATGGCTAGTACGAGGGCAGGTGCGTCAAGTGGCCAACCCTCCGATGGAATTGCTTCATTCTCAGTGGGCCCAGCTGGTGTACCAACCTCGCACAGAACAAGTGATACTCGGAGCATTGGCGCCTGGCACCTACACCTTGATTTGGGCCAGTTTTCATAACTTTGAAAACAGTGGGCCTGTGGTGGTGCCCGTCAGCATTCCTGCGTCGGGTGAAATCATTTTGAAACAGTAAGCAACCCGAAGCTGATGCTCACGACTGTGGTGCCGTGGTACGGGGAGAGTTGTGAATCCCCAGGTGCTCCAAGGAAAGCGGATCGCGGTCGGCGTCGGTGGCGGCATCGCTGCCTATAAAGCAGGCGACTTCGTACGCGAGCTGCAACGGCACGGTGCCGTCGTCAAAGTGGCGATGACCCAGGCGGCCCAGCAGTTCATCACGCCGTTGACCATGCAGAGTCTGTGTGGCGATGCCGTATTGACGGACTATTTCGATGCCACTCAAGAAGAGAAATTTGGTCACCTCCACCTTGCGCGTTGGGCTGATGCGTATGTGGTGCTGCCGGCGACGGCAGACTTGCTCGCACGTATCGCAATAGGCCTGGGCAACGACGCGGTGACGACTTCGCTCCTCGCGTTTCGAGGGCCGGTCCTCCTGGCTCCAGCGATGAATACGGCGATGTGGGAACACCCCGCGACGCAACGCAACTTGGCGGTGTTGAAAGGCACTCCAAAAGTTTCTTTCGTGGGGCCTGCCACCGGCGCGCTTGCTGACGGCGATGTCGGCATGGGTCGTCTGGCTGAATTGGCTGACTTGATGGCCGCCGTCAAAGGGCTGTTTTCGACGGCGCCTTTCGCTGGCAAAAAGATATTGCTGACGGCCGGGCCAACGCGTGAAGCGATGGACCCCGTTCGTTTCATTTCAAACCCTTCGACTGGGAAAATGGGCCTGGCTCTGGCGGAAATTGCGCGCGCCCGAGGCGCTGAAGTCACCGTGGTGTTGGGCCCGGTAGGCGAAGTGGGTGCGTTGCCATTTGAAGTGCTTCGCGTCACCACCGCAGACGAGATGTTGGAAGCGGTGATGAAGAGGGTCGAGGCAGTTGATGTGTTTGTTGCTACCGCCGCAGTGAGCGATTGGAAACCGCAGGTGACGTCTGCACAGAAGGCAAAGAAGACTCAAGAGTCTCAGACGGTGACGTTGGTTCGAACTCCAGATGTGCTGTTGACGGCTTCGAACAAAGTGCGCAGCAATTCAAAGCGACCTCTGCTCGTCGGGTTTGCAGCAGAGACCCATGACGTCATCGCTTATGCGAAGGAAAAACTAAGCAAAAAGGCGCTCGACTTCATCGTGGCCAATGACATCTCATTGCCAGGAGCTGGTTTTGGGAGCGAAAACAACGCGGTGACGCTCATTGGAAAAGATGGCACCACGCGCGCTTTTGAAGGCTCCAAGCGAGACGTAGCGGCTTCGCTTTGGGACGTCATCGCAGAGACCATGGTGCCTCATGAATGATGAAGTCAAAGAGCTCGCACTTGAGCTTCGTAGACATCTCGCCTGGCAAGAATCTGATGGCACGCGCGTGCTGTTTACAGAGCCAAAGCCGGTCGTGGCCGCTCAACCTGTTGCACTTCAGGTGGCATCAGTGCCTGTTGGCACGCTTGACGAAGTGCGACAGGAACTGGGTGATTGTCAGCGTTGCAAACTGTGTACAGCTCGAAAGAATATCGTTTTTGGCAGTGGCAACCCGCGGGCTGAATTGGTGTTTGTCGGCGAAGGTCCGGGCGAAGAAGAAGACAAGCAGGGTATTCCCTTCGTCGGCGCTGCGGGGCAGTTATTGACCAAGATGATCGAGGCGATGAAATTCAGTCGCGACACGGTCTACATCTGCAACGTGGTGAAGTGCCGCCCACCCGGTAATCGCAACCCACAGCCCGATGAGATTGCAGCGTGCGAGCCCTTTCTTCGCGCGCAGTTGCAGGCGATTCAGCCCAAGGTGATTGTGGCGTTGGGCAAGTTTGCGGCACAGACATTGTTGCGAGATGACACAGCCATCACGCGAATGCGCGGCCAGTGGCGCAGCTATGAAGGCATTGACTTGATGCCCACTTTTCACCCGGCGTACCTCTTGCGTTCTCCCGATGAGAAAAAGAAAGCATGGCTCGACTTGCAAGAAGTGATGAAAAAATTGGGGGCCTCATGATGAAAGGCACGATTCAAACCCATGACGTGTTCGCGGGGTCTCTTGAGGGCAACCCGCTTGGTGACACGTCGACTCGGGCCGTGCCTGTGTATTTGCCGCCGGGCTACGCAGAAAGCGGAGATGCGCGTTACCCGGTGGTCTATTTTTTACATGGGTTTTCCGGTTCGGGAATGCAGTGGCTCAATGTGTCTCCCTTCACGCAAAATGTGCCCGAGCGCCTCGATGCGCTGATTGTCGAGGGGCAAATTCCCCCGGTGTTGGGCGTGTTTGTTGATGGTTGGTCAGCCTTAGGAGGCAGTCAGTGGATCAATTCTGAAGGCATTGGTCGGTACCGAGACTTGGTGGCACGAGACATGGTTTCGTGGGTCGATCGCACTTTTCGTACGCTGCCGAAAGGCACTGCACGTGCACTGGTGGGGAAAAGCAGCGGTGGCTACGGAGCGCTGGTTATTTCTCGGTTTCACCCCGAGTTATTCGCGCACGTCGGCGTGCATTCGGGTGATGCGGGGTTTGAATACTCGTACCTCAACGACCTTCCCCAAGCGGCTGGAGCGATCCTCAAAGCGGGCGGTGTTGAAGCTTGGTACCGCGCTTTCGTGGCACGGGCTGCCGCGACCAAGATGAAGAGTGAAGATCACCCCGTCATCAACATGTTGTGCATGGCTGCGGCATATTCTCCGAAAAAGGGTGAGCCGCTCAATTGCGAACTTCCGATTGAGCTGCCTTCGGGTCGATTGCGAATTGATGTGTGGAATCGATGGTTGGTGCACGACCCAGTGCGTTTTGTGCCCAGACACGCTGACGTGTATCGAAAGTTAAAGAGTCTATTTATTGATTGCGGCACTCGAGATGAATTCAACCTTCGCTGGGGCGCTCGCATGATCAGCGAAGAACTCAAAGCTGCTGATGTCGACCATCTGCACGAAGAATTCGAAGACGGGCACATGGGCGTCAACTACCGCTTTGAACGCTCTCTCGCCTGGTTGGGTGCGAGGCTCGATCACGAGAAGAAAGAAACGACATGAAGCTGCTTGTTCGACAGGTCATTGAAGCGACTTTGCAGGCGCTCAAAGCAGAGGGAAAGCTTTCGTTCGACGTCTTGCCTGCCTACAACGTCGAGGTTCCGAAAAGTGCAGACCACGGCGACTGGTCTTGCAATGTCGCGATGGTGCTTTCAAAAGCAGCGGGCAAGAAGCCTGCTGAGATTGCTGACGCCATCATTGCTGGGTTGGTCGATCGCGACGCGATTGTCACTTCAATCGAAAAAGCTGGCCCCGGTTTTCTCAACCTTCGGCTCAAAGATTCTGTCTTTCAGTCCATCGCGCGCGATGTGCTTCGAGGCGGCGAGACGTTTGGTCGGCAAGAGCCCAAGTCCACCGGTAAAAAAGTGTTGGTGGAATTTGTGTCTGCCAACCCTACGGGACCAGTGCACATC
>JAYUVR010000111.1:0-24450 GCA_043753955.1 Archangium sp.
TGGCTGCGTTTTCAAACTGTTCGAGCTCGAGAGTGAGCGCTTTTTCCAACATGCGTACGCTGAGCAGGTTGGTCATTTTCGCCCGCAGCATTGACCTGATGTAGGTCTGCGCACGTCGGCACACGAGCATCAACAGGGCCAGCCCACCCTCGAGAGCCACTGCCAAAATGACTGCACGGCGATCAGCTTCTGATTGAGAGGAGGCGGCTTTAATCGCTCCGTCGATGATGACGCGGCCCACCCACGCCATCAATGCTGGAAGCAGGCCCATGACGAGTGTCACGCAGCCGAGCGCCACCGAGCCGTGAGGGCTCGATTGCCAAAGCCAGCGCATCGACTGGGGTACTTGTGAAAGCAGTTGGCGATGAGTCATCGACGTCAAGCTACTTCGCCTCGCATTTCTAAGGCCGAATTGAACCAATCTGCTCAATCGAGACTGGCGGAGGTTTAGCGAGGCCGGCCTTCCTTGGTGACCTTTCCACGCGCCGTGACCCAGCCTGAGGCGGCCGGCTCTAAACCGGGTAACGCAAACGAGACAACGGTGTTGGGCGAGAACTCTGGGTAGGCCGCTGTCCAGGTGCCTGCGCGCAACGTGGGGCTCCCGTAATCTGCAGACTCCAGTTCACACTCGAACTTGATCAACCCGTTGAGGTCGAACTCTCCGAGCATCCAATGGGTGGACGATTGAGAGGCAAGGAGAAAAGAGCTCCTGGAAGTCATCACTGGTGTGGTCACTTTTCGGAACCCTGAGCCGGCGGTGTCGCGCAGGAGCCAGTCGCGAGAAGTTCCCTGGTTGAGGCTTAAAGTGAAGAGGTTTATTGCGCCAGCCGTGTTGAGTTCGAACAAGAGGGCACGGGTATCATCGACTAACGCTGAACCCGGCGAGAAGATGGGCCGGGTCGAAAAGCGATCTTGCCCGGTTGAGGTGTCTATCAACACAAGCGGTGCCTGATACTGCGTCAAGACCAGGCTTCCGGCAAAGAGCCCATTTATCTGGCGTAACGCGGCTGGAAATGACCGACGCCAGCGTTCCATTCCTTGGTTGTCCAGCGACAACAGAGTGACTTCGCTCGGCGTAGGATAGTGAAAGGTTGCGTACAGATTTCCTGCCTCATCGAAGGCAGCGTCAACGTCATTGGAATGATATGGGCTCACCGAATATCGATTTTTCCAGCGAGTGCCGCCTGTCGCAGTGTCGAGCGCAATTGCCCAGACATCTTTTGTATGAGGCGAACCGCAAGACACGCTGCCGCCGACGTTTGCGAAGACCACCAATTGTCCCCTGCCGTCGCTTACCAACGGCCACGATTGAATGCTGCCGAAGGGCAAGGTGGAACAAGTGCCGGAAAGGTAGATTGGATCCAATTCCTGTCGAAGGTGTCTTTTCCACACCAGCGCGCCGGTCGCATCGTCGTGTGCCTCAACAAAATCTCCTCCCGGTTCTGCGATTACGACCAAGCCGTCGGCGAGGACGAAGTCGTTGTAGGCGCTCAGTGACGTACCCACCGGGAACACTGGCGCCCTAAAGCGCGGAACTCCGAGGGAAGTAACGGAAACCAGGTCGCATCCAGTATTGCACTCGATCCAATAGAGGTTTCCGAGCTCGTCAACGGCTCCGGGAAAGTCGAGGCGAGTGCCAGGGGGCATCCTGCGACTCCACTGGGGTTTCAAGATGTGAGCGGAAGGTTGTAGACAGCTCGTGCCTTTGCAAACCCCACGCGATTGGCAGGGAGAGGTTTCTCCACATGAGGTCCCTTCCGGAGTGGGACGGCCCAAACATTCTCCTGCGATGCAGACGTCTGAGGTCGAACAGTCACTGGGGCCGCAGGAAGTCCCGTCGGCGACTGCGCCGAAGCCGCAGCCTGTCACTCGGTCGCAGAATGCAACCAAGCAGGGGTTGTTTGACGCCGGGCAGTTACCGCTGACATCGACATGCACGCACCCAGCCTCCGCGTCGCAGGCGTCAGCAGTACAGGCGTCTTCATCGTCGCATGCGCGCACGGAACCGATGCAGACACCTTGCAAACACTGACCATCTTGAAGGCAGGGACCGGAGCATGCAGTTCCGTCGGGGCTCGGCTGCAAGGTGCAAGTGGTTTGATCAGCGCTGAGTTGCGGAACCTGGCAGGCAGCGGCTTCCTCACAACGAGGAGGCGGAAGGCCCTCTCCTTCAAGTGGCCACTCGATGATTTCTTCTTGTTGCTCAGTTCGCAGCGTTCCAGCCGAGAGACCAATGTGATCAGGGTGGAACGATAGCGGCACTTCAACAGAGCTCCCCGCTCCAACCTCTACTGCAGCGTCGACTTCGAATGGTGCTGATGCCGACAGGACAACTCGAATCGTTTTTCGTGAGACGTTGGTGAGGCCGAGCAGTTGGCTCGAAGTCTGTCCAATAACCGTCGCTGGAAAACGGGCCGGCCGGCTGACCTCGACCGCACCTGAGCTCGTCGTCAACGGTTGAACTGTACAGGTACACAACAGCAGGGCCGTACTCGATACCATCAAGATTCTGAGACTCATCGGCGCGCTGCTCCTTCGGACTACTGCCCCTACCACACCTCTGCGCAGTGGGCTGTCGAGCTGGTCGCCTTCAAAGCCGTGTGTTCGGCGGTTTCAGCGATAGGTCCTGACGTCGTCTTTCACTTGGGTGGCGCCCTTTCCGCAGTTTTCGTCGCTGTACGAAGCGAACGTCGTAGGGACGGCCAACCTGCTTGAAGGCATCGAGTGGTCATCTTTTGGGAATACCGATACCTGGGTGTATTTGCCTTAAGGCGTGACCCTTATGGCTCACACACTGAAGAAAATCGGCTGCGGTGTCGAAAGGAGATTTTAGGTGACGCATGTCGGCGAATCGCCGCGGTTTTTTTAGAGTACGAGCCAGCTTGCGCTTTACCTTCGCCTGGGACGGAGGCTTTGAGCTCTATCGCACCCTCAACCTCAGTGCCTCAGGCGCTTATGCGCTGTGCCCCACACCGCAAAGCCCGATCCCGGCGCTCGGCACACAAGGTGAGTGTGCCTTCAATCTCGAATCGATGGAAATTCGCGCACCGGCCACCGTGGTGCGCCACTTTACCAACGGCTTCGGAGTTGAATTCGCAGGGCTGACTCGGGCCCAAGAAGACCGCATTTGTGGCTGGGTTTTTCGCCAAGAAACAAAGCGAGCTTCACTGAGTATGGGGTACTAAAAAAACCGAACCCCGGCTTCCCTCAAGATGCGCGTCAGCCGCTGCATGGGGAGCCCTTGAATGGCCGCTCGGTCTCCTTCGATGCGCTGAAACAAGGCCTGGCCACGGGCTTCTACTCGGTAGCCTCCGGCGCAGCCTTGCCATTCTTCGGTGGCCACATAGCCATCGACTTCTTGATCCGACAACGGCAGCACCGTCAGTTTGGCCGTATCAACTTCGGTGACGACAAAGCCAGGCCCCACCACACAGACGCCCGTAAAAACGTCGTGAGTGCGCCCTCTTAAAGTAATCAATTGCGCTCGAGCGGCTTGGGCATCATGCGGCTTCCCCAAGCTCTCTCCAGCGAGTGAGACGAGTTGATCAGACCCGATGACCAACGCCTCGGGCAATTGAGCCGCCACCGCTCGCGCTTTGCGTTCTGCTAAAAGCGCCACTGCTCGTTGAGGCAAGGTATCAGGGGGAACCGTTTCATCAACGCCTGAGGCGACCATTCGAAATGGCAACCCCAACCCTTCCATCAAGGCGCGGCGGGCACTCGAAGTCGATGCCAACACCAATTCACTAAAGCCACCTTCAATCACACTGTCCCCTGAGACGTGCGCATGAGGCAATCACTTCCCGAAACGGTAGGTGGTGAACTGCGCATCCATTCGCGTGTTTTGACCTTGTGAGAAGCGGTTCATGCATGCGTCATCGGTGTAATCCATGAAGTTGGTAATCGGGTCATTCCCCGCAATGTTTTTGCAGGTGTCACGGCCTGTGGGGCAACCGAAAGCAGGCGACTTCTCAGCGGGCGTATCTGAAACCAGGTCGCCACCGCTCGAGCCGTTGCGCGCGCAGCCGCCTTGAAACGTATGGTACAGGCCCATCCAGTGGCCGACTTCGTGAGTACCGGTGTCGCCCAAGTTGTAAGGCACGGCAGAACCACCGGGCAGCGACGAGAAGAGCACCACCACGCCATCAAGCTTTGGGTTGCTCACGTAATTCGAAGGGAACGTGGCAAAACCCAAGATGCCACCAGAAGGGTTGCAGGTATAGAAATTGAGATCGTCGGCGGTGCCCTTTCGCAGCGCATTCTTCATCGCGCTTTCCGCAGAGCCCGCGCAGTTGGCGTACCAATCTGCGTTGGTGGTGCGGTCCGTAGCGGCCAACACAAAACTCCACCCCGTGCTGGCATAGGCCGTATTGAGCACCGAGATTTGATTCGAAATCATCTGTGCGCTGACGTCGCCATTCGCAATGCCCGAGCCATTGTTGACGACATGCATATAGACGCTGACGACGCCTCCGGTGAGGGCCGGTGTCGCGCTGCCGTCGAGGCGGCTCGCAATTTCTTCCTCTACACGCTGTTGTTCAGAGGGCGTCAAATCGACCGTCGAGCATCTGCTGAAACCGGGTTGTCGCTGAATCTCAGACAACTCGTAGTCAGGCTCTTCAATCTCAACGTTGTTCACCAATGCGCTGCAGCCCGTCACCATCATGAATGCCGCACCCAGTAATCTCTTTTTCATTGCGCGAGTTTCCTTAGCATCTTGTTTGCAGTAAGGGCAAAAGGCGGTGAACCCTACTCCGACTGGGGGTTTGGTTGTCGAGCCTTAATTTCGCTTTTATCGCGGTTCCCCGAATTTATTCGCGATGAGTGCTGCGAGTTCGTCAATGCAGGGCTGAGCGCCGGTACCTGAGCATCTGACTTGCACTTTCATCCCCTGGGCAGCGGCGAGCATCAGCACGCCCATGATGGACTTTCCGTTGACGGCTTGCCCTTCACATTCGAGTTCCACCTCGCAGGCGTATCGATTCGCCACCTTCACCAATTGAGCCGCCGCACGGGCGTGAAGGCCCAAGGCATTGATGATGGTAAATTCTGCTTGCACCTTTTCCACGCGTCTTCCTCTCGACTTGATTGCAACCTAACAGAGCGCTCCGGCCACCGTAGCCAGTCCTGCGGCTCCGTACATCATCGCCAATGGGGGCGCTTTGTGTTCCACCAAAAACACCACCCCCGCGCCCAGGGCCAAACAACCGATGCCAAACCAATGAATGACGTCGCTCGGAGCCGCAAATCGCAGCGCGAGCCACACGCCCATGCCGCTGGCACATGCTGCAGCCAAACCTCGCAATCGGTTACTCCACATCGGCACTTTGAGTTCAGCCAACCGCGCCACTACCGCACTGCCACGTCGATAGCCCTCAACAAAGAGCCAAACGCGCGCTGCAATGTGCACCACATTGTAGGTGATTAAAAACACCAACGGAGCCCACACCCCCAACACCGGCACCAAGGCCACGGCCACCGCCCCCGTGGCGGGCCGCAGACTCAGCCAAAAAAAGCCATCACCTAACGCAGCCAAGGGCCCCATGAGCGTCTGCTTAAATCGACTGACTTCTTCAGCGCTGCCCTCACCTCGCGCCAGCCGCCCTTCGTAGTACAAAATGCCCCCCACGATGGCCGCCGCCGCATAGGGGTGCGTGTTGAATGGAGTGAGGTGTCGCCGAATGGCTTCGTTCCGTTTCTCGGGGTCTGCGTAGAAATGCGGCCAGATGGGTTCAAGCGCGTAGACCAAGCCTAAGGTCTGCATGGCTTCGGGTGAAAAACCCGCCTGAATGAACAGCGTGCGCAGCGCGACTCGCATCAGCGTGGACAAAGGGAGCGTCATCGCCTTCAAGCCCTCCATCAACCAAACACTCGGGTACCGTACATCACTCCAGCGGTGCTGAGGGCAGCGAAGATGGCTATCTCTACCCGCTTCGGCGCGTGGCTTCCATGCACCGCAATGGCTGCCGCCGCGACGCCCATCGCGGGGTAGGCCCAACCGAGGCCGCGCATCAATGGCAGCGGCAATTCACTTTCGAGTTCCCCCAGGCGCGGGCCGACTGCTGCAGCAGCGCCGCACATCAACCCGTAAAAGATAAACTGAGGCCACATCGCGCGGAGATTTTGTCTCGCTGCTTTTCTGAAATTGCCGGCGTCAGCGGCGGTCAAGGCGCGACCGAAGTATTTGCGCGCGCGCAAGTCGAGGTGATTTTCGAGTCGCAAACCGGCGCGGCCTAAAGGTGCACAGACCAAAATGGCGAAGGCCCAGACGGCGGTGACGGAATCGCTGCTGGAAACTTGGCCCATGCGTGCAGCCATCGCTGCGCCTGCGACGGCCGGGAGCGTGTCATGGTCTACATGCGAGCCGCCCAGCGACACGCCGCCCAGATGTAACAATTCGAACACCACGCCCACGAAGAGCCCGCCCACGATGTCGTCGAGCAAGAGCCCAGTGACTGTGGCTGCGACGAGCGGCCGTGACACCATCGCTTGAAGGAAGGCTCGGCGCTCAAGCGCCATCAAGCCACCCCATATGCTGGTGAGCACCACCGGTAACCAGGTCACGAGGGCGCATTGTTCTTCATTTGCTTGCGAAACCCGACGCAAATTTCAGACGGGGGCAAATTGCATCAGCGCCGCTGTGTACGGAAGTGCGATGGCAACGCAGAGCGATTGAGCGTTCTTCCTCGTCGATCTGCGGATGCTTGAACGGGGGCCTTCATCAAATGGGGCGAGGCAGTGGAATACGAAGGCGATTCGCTGTTCGGGTGTCAGATTGGCGGCCCATTTCCTAAAGAGCTGATCCATCGGCTCTTTTGGTGTCGATCGGCTCTCCTGAAAACCAACGTGTACGCAGGAAGCAACCAAACGGACCGACAGGCGATAATGACGAGACTGGGCACGACAGGACGCCTCAATTTTACCGCCTTGGAGAATGAAATGGCTGTTACCACCTCGACTTTTTTCAAGGCGTTTGATCGATTCAGCGAAGACAAAAGCCTGACTTGTCTAGAGATAAACACCCTCCGCGGCATCTACGCTGACATCGAGAGATCAGATGACAAAGAGGCGGTGATGAATTTGCTCGAGAACGGGCCCGAGTATGCGCAGTTCCCGGATATTTTCGATCATATCGTGGGCAAAGAAAGCACCTGTGTTTTGCAAAAAATCTCAACCCCGTTATCCGCGCGGCAACCGCTGGGCGCTGACACTTTCTCATCAAAGCCAGCACAAGGCATGAATCAGTCAGGGCAGCCGTTTGTTCACGGTCTGGGAATATCGAAAGAGCAGCTGACAGCACTGCCAATCGAGACTCAAAAAGCTTTGGCAAGATGGGTTTCGATGGGCCTTGAATTTGAAGGGGCCACTCCAGAGCACCTCGGCCACTTTGTTTCAGCACTCGCAGCGGTCGAAACCAAACTTGGCGAACAAACCAGTTCAATCTTGGGCCTAAGCCCCGAGCGTCCACTGACGTTCCGAGTGGACATGAATATGAGTGCTGCTCGAAATACAAGCTACGATCTCATCGAGTTTGGCCCTCCTCTGGCTTTTAATCTTCCCGAATACTTCAGAGACTATGTAACTCATGAGCTCGGTCATCATGTAGCTGCGGTCGCCGGAATTTGGGTGCCGTCAGGCTCGAAGCCAAATGCCACCGGATTCATTGGGGCACTTTCCTTCCAAGGTCCACTCGGAAAAGAATGGCTGGAGGCAGGTGGTTGGTCGCCAGACGGATTCGTCTCGTCGAAGGCCGACGGCGCTGTAAGTGATTATGGCCGAACAAATGCCAGCGATGATTTCGCAGACGCGTTTTGTGCATTTATTACCCAGGGGCGGGGTGTGATGCCCAATCGCAAGCTGATTCCACCAAGCCTTGAACGTTCTCGTGTTCTTGCCAAGGTACTCAATCTGCCTCTTGAGAAGGTCCTTTGGACGCCTGATTGAAATGCACCGCGCTGTCGAGGCAACGACGATTCAACGCTTCTGGTGCGCACGCGCTTTATGCGCCCCCGACTGAGTGCCCGACTTTGCGCCGGGCTCGAAGCGATAGGTCGCCATGGCCAACTGCACTAAATTTTCGGAACAGTCTCGTATCGATTCTGCGTGGCCAGGCAAGAAGAGGCCGCCCGGCTTTAAATGCATCATCACATTGCGCACAATTTGGCGGCGCCTCGCGTCATCGAAATAAATGAGGACATTGCGCAAAAAGATGACGTCAAAGGCGCCCAAGGCTGCGTTGGGGACCAGAAGATTGTGAGTACAGAAGCTCAATCGAGCTTTGAGCGCGTCGTTGAGACGAAATGTGCCCTCGGCGTCGCCCACTCCTCGCAAGCAGTACTTCTGCGTCAGCTCGGGCCGAATGTTGGCGGCGCGCTCCAAGGGAAAAAAACCTTCTTCAGCCTTCCGCACGGTCTCGGGTGAGATATCAGAAGCCACGATTTCAAAGCGCTCAGCCAGTGGCGATTCTGCCAATACAAAGGCAGCCGAGCTGGCTTCTTCACCGGTGGAACAGGCGGCACTCCACACGCGAAAGGTACCGCTGCCGGTCCACTCGCGGGCGTTGCTTCGCAAGGTTTCGAAATGCTGTGGCTCTCGAAAGAAATACGTTTCGTGCGTGGTGAGAAAGTCGACCAAGAGCGCTCGCTCATCGACTTCTTCGGCTCGTCGTAAGAGCTCGCAGTAGGCGGACAGTGAATCTAACCCGCGTTGGCGCGCGCGTGGCACCAGTCGGTGCACCACCAATTGAGCCTTGGCCTCCGTCAGTTGAATACCCGAAAGGGCTTCGAACTGCTGCGCGATCCACTCGAAATCTTGCGGGGAAAGTTCAGCATTCACGAGAGGCTCCATTCGTTTTTAGTGCTAACATTCGCACCGTGGCGACGACGAATTTCAAGGCCGAGAACAACACTTACCGGAAACTGATTGGGAACGGGCTGACCTACCATATCCCCCCGTTCCAGCGAGATTACACCTGGGGTGAGGAAGAATGGGAAGACCTGTGGGCCGACCTGCTTGGAACCTTCGCGCAAGAGGAGCCTGCAAACTACATGGGCTACCTCGTACTCCAATCAAATGATGAACGAAATTTTGACGTCATCGATGGCCAACAACGGCTCACAACTTTGACGCTGCTGGTACTGGCTGTGCTCAAGCACCTTCACCGATTAATCGACGCTGGCCAAAGCCCCGAAGAAAATAAGCAACGAGTCGAAGAGCTCCGGCGAACCTACGTCGGTGCGATCGACCCGGTCACTCTGGCAACGAAGTCGAAGCTGACACTCAATCGCAACAACAATGAGTATTTCCAGCAATACCTGGTTCCATTATCCCGTTTGCCGCAACGTCGGATAAGTCTCTCAAAACAGACTTTGAGAAAGGCCTTTGAATGTAGAGAAGGTTTTTTCGAAGGGAAAAGAGAAGGTCGTTCGGCACATTCTGTGTGAACTTGAGCAACAAGACGGCAACGTACCGGTCGACGCTGACAGCGACACCATCACCATTGAGCACATACTTCCGCAATCACCTGGCGAAGGGTGGGATGCATTTGATGATCAAGACCTCGAGGCAATGACATTCAGGTTGGCCAACATGGTGCTCATTCGCAAAAAGCAGAACACCCAACTGGGCAACAAACCGTGGACCGAGAAAGGAGAAATTCTGAAGCAATCGGAATTCGGTTTAACGCGTGCAGTGGCTGAGGAAAACGCCGATTGGAACCCCACTCGGCTGTTGGGAAGACAAGCTCAGCTCGCGAAACGAGCTGGAGCCCACTGGCGAATGAACCAGCTTTCTGCTGTCAAGCGTTCGTGACTATTTCCGCAATCGTCAAGACCAGACGTCAGCGATTCTTCTTCTGGAAAGGAAAGCGCTTACCGTGGAATCCGTCCTCTACACTTTGCTGTGTGCCTACTTCTTGCTCCATGCCGGTTTCGCCGGGAAAGTTGCAACGCATGCCGTCGAGGAAGATGACCGTTTGCGCATGAGTCGTCGGGTGTATCGCTCCACTTGTGGAACGACCCTGTTGTTGGGCGTACCTCTGCTGCTGACCTTTATGGTGTGGTGGTTTGCCCAGTATGGAGGCGACGGCCTGGTAACAAAAGGACGAGGGCTGCTGCTCCTTGGCCTCTTCGGTACTGTCGGTCTTCTCGCCGTGTGGATTGTGCTGGTGGTGAGTGGATACATCGGGACCGCCATTGCCAAAAGGCTGCCGGCAGCAGCGGCTGGTGCAGTGGTATTCGTCGCGTGCACTGTTGGCTTGCCGCTCTTTTTCCTGGTGTACCGGTTGGGTAATGTTCTCTCCGGCCGAGCAACCACGCCCTAATAATCCGCGAAGAGCATGTCGTTTCAGAACTGCACAGGTGGCCGGGGCGCAGACTTGAGTCGTAGAGCGCTTTAGCGTTCCCACAGTACCGCGAGATTCATTTCTACGGCCTCAAATGGCTCCGCGCGAACGCGCTCATCGCCACCATGTGCAGCAATGATGCGATAGGCATCTCCATCGAGTCGAAGAACTTCGAGAATCTGACCTATCGGCTCGATGAGCCACACATACGGGACTTTTTGCTGCTGATAAACGCGGAGCTTCTTGACGCGGTCGTACGCTTGCGTAGAGGGCGACAGAATTTCACATACCCAATCAGGAACGAGCGTCAAATAGGGCTGATGAGGCAATTCCGGCATGCGCTCTCGTCTCCACGCGGCGACATCTGGCACCAATATATCTTGCCCGAAATGGAGTTCAGGCTCGTACAGCACCACCCAGCCACCAGGTCCCCCTCGGCCCTTTCGAAAGGGAGGATCAAGCTCAGCCACCAGCGCTGTCGCGGCTTGAGCGTACGCAATTCCCGGGCGAGACATTGCACGGACCTCACCTTCAATGCGCTCCTCAACTCGCTCTGGGTGAACTGCAAAACCCTCTTTAGCGGATTGGATTTTCAATTCATTGACAGTGCAAGAGAGGTCGAGCGCCTAGGCGAGTAGCGCGTCTGGTGATAACAGACTTTCAGCCATTTTTCGCAGGGCAGTGAAGCCCCCTTTTCAAGGTTCGGTACTGACATGGTGAATTCTCTTTTGACGCCGCGAGGTTTTCTTCTCGCTTTCGCACTGCTGACACTCACCGCTTGCCCGAAGTCTGAAAAGAAATGCACCACTGACGCAGACTGTGAATCAGGGCAACGCTGCGATGTGGCTACTGGAATCTGCTCCGTCAATACCGATACAGACGCCGGTGAAGAAGAAGATGCTGGTATTGATGCCGGGCCAATCGTGGTCGTCAACAACGGAGCCGACACCTGCGAAGAAGCGCCCCTCATCACCACCAATCTCATCATCAAAGGCGACACCACGGGAAAGCAAGACGACTACAACCCCACCTGCACGGGCAGCGATTCACTCGGGCCTGATTCGGTGTACAAAATTAAAGTACCCCCAGGACAACGACTGAAAGTCATTGCGACCCCTGAAGTGGCAACCACAGGTCATCAGTATGACCTCGCTTTGTATCTCATTGACACTCCCGCTTCGAATTGCAGTGCACCTGACAGTGGAATGAGCATTGGCTGTTTAGCAGTGGCCGATGATGCTGCCTTTTTCGCTTCACCCGAGACTGTCAGCTATATCAACTACGCCACGGCTGACATTGAAGTCTTTATCGTGGTCGATTCTGCATTTTTGCTTCCTCAAAACAACCCCGATGGCGGCGTCGGTGTCACCGGAGCGGGGCGATTTACACTCACCACCAGCATTCAACCCTTTTTGCCGGGCGAGAATTGTTCCAATGCAGTTGCACTCACCCCTGGCGTAACGATTCAGAATCAAGAGCTGACAGATTTTAACAACGACTACAATGATTCCGCGGTGAGTTGCTTCGGCTCTTCATCACCTGATGTGGCCTATACGGTGACCGTGCCGGCAGGACAATCTCTCGAACTGACCGTCACTCCCAGTGCAACGCTCGACACGACGCTTTCTATTTCAGAAACTGTAGACACCTGCGGGTTGAGCTGTATTGACGTGGCAGATTCTCCCGTTGCCGGAGAGCCTGAAGTGTACAGATACAAGAACACCACCAGCAATCCCAAGACACTGTTTGTCGTGGTGGACGGCTTTGCAGGCGGTCTCGGTCATTTTGATATTCTTGCAGAACTGATAATTCCAGAACCCGACGACGTATGCAGTGCGCCGACTCAGCTCACCCCTGGTATCGCCCTCACCGCGCAGAGCGTGGACCAATATTCAAACGACTACAGCTCGGGCGATGCGCCAGCTCCGTGCCAATTCAAAGTAGGGCCTGACCGCGTCTATTCTCTCACGGTTCCAAATGGTGAACGGGCCACCATCACGGTGACTGCTGATCTCGCTGAGACGCCGGTCATCAACGTGGTCACCGACGTCTCTCAATGCGGCAACGCCTGTGTTGCGAGCCAAGATGGAAACCCTTCAACGCCTGCTGAAATGACTTTCACCAACACCACCGGCAGCACGCACACCTATTTGCTCATCGTTGATTTCTGGGGGCCAACTTCAAAGACATTTGAAATTGTGGCCAACGTTGCCCCGCCTCCTTTAGATGAAACCTGTGCCGGGCCTACCTTGCTCAGCGACGGTGTTCCGCTCACCGCCCAAAGCACCCGCGGCTACACCAATGACTATGAAGCCAACATCGATGACTGGGGTTGCACCAAAGGTAATTACGACGGAGATCGCGTTTATGAAATCTCAATTCCCCCCAATCTCCGAGGGACGGTCACTGTCACACCTGCTGCTGACTCAGCCTTTAACCCCAACATCAACTTGGTAGAGGGCATGGCCGACGCATGTGCCGCCATACCTCGCACTTGTGCTGTGGGTTCGAATACGGCCGACGTCAATGCTGCTGAGTCTGTCCCTGTCTTCAACACCGACACGCTGCCTAAGCGCTATTTCGTACTGGTCGATGGAACCAGCAACGCATGGCCTCCGGGTGGGCCTTTTGACATCAGCTTCACCACCTCTACGCCCACGGCCGATGACACCTGCACCACCAACGTCTCGTCGCTTGACCCCGATGCTGGCGTCATTCAAGACACGTTGACTGGCTTTGCGCCTGACTATGTTTCGGGAATTAATTGCGCACCCAGCCAAGGTCCAGACCGGGTGTACAAAATAGCGGTCGCTCCGCTTGATAAGTTTGTCGCGACAGTCACTCCGACCGATTTCGATGGAGGCTTCGACCCGGTCATCAACTTTATCCCCACCCCAGCCAGCACCTGTGAAGTCACTCCGCGGGTGTGCCGCACGGGCCGAGATGCGCAGGCTCGAAATATCGCTGAAGTCGCCGCATTCACCAACAACACCAACACCGTGACTGAAATGTATCTGGTGGTGTCTGACTACCTGGGTCAGGCGGCGAATCGCGACTATGCCCTCACCAGTACGGCCGGTCCGGCGCCAGCAGGTGAGAGCTGTGCTTCTCCTTTGGTGGCAATCCCCGGCCTGCGCAAAGACCAAACCACTGCAGAAGCCAGCGCCGACCTCCAGTTTGTACGCAAACCTGTCGGCTGCGTGCCCACCGGCAATTCGCCAGACGTCGTGTACTCAATCGTCGTTCCTATCAACCAAACATTGACAGTCACGGCCTTGCCCGCAGCCTCAGAAGATTTAGTTATCAATCTGGTCGAAGGGCCAGCAGACAACTGCAACAACGTCACGCAATGTTTAGCCAGTGCCGACGAAGCGTTTGCGAACATGCCTGAAGCGGTGACTTATATAAATACGAGTCCCGCGGCTAAAACAGTCTTTATTCAAATCACTGGGAAAAGCCCAGTAACGACATTCTCACTTCATGTGAAGTTGGAATAACTGCATCACTTTTGCGAAACAGACATCGTCGCCTTTTGCAAATAGACGATGATGTCTTCTCTGTCTGCGGGCTCATTGGCGAGCTGCACCACCATTTTATTACCTGGCACTAACGCGTTGGGGTTGGCCAACCATCGAGTAACGGTGGCCTTATCCCAGGTCAGTGCGGCTGCTTTCAGCGCGGTTGAATAATCAAAACCCGGCTGAGTGCCTGACTTTCGCCCAAACAAGCCGCGGTGTTTAGGGCCAGCTCCATTGTCATCGATGCTGTGACACGCACCGCAGCGAGAAACGTACAGCTTCTCGCCGCGCTCTGGGTCAGCTCCACGGGCCGGTGTGCACCACACCATCGCCAGCCCCAGGCTGAGCAGCCGAAAATGCGCAGACACCTTTTAGGCCCCGAAAGAGAGTCCTGCTTTGGGCAGCGACTCACCCAGCGCTTGGGTCAACGCGGTGTAATGCATGGTCTCATCGGCCAACAATCGAGCGGCGACAGTGGAGAGGGAACGGTCTGCAAACGAAGGCATCACACCGATGTATGCGTTGACGGCACCCAGCTCGAGGCGCTGGGCCAAACGAAGCACGTCTTCTGCAGACTTGATGGTCGCAATGTTGAGTTTGGAACTTTTTTTGTATTCTTCCATGCTCTTCGCATCTGCCGGTTTGGCACCCAACTTTTTGAGTGCACCAATCTGTGCGTCGCGATGGGTTTTGTGATGACTTTGAAAGAGAACCGCAGTGTCCAATACGGCGCCTTTGAGCAAACCCGACTCAGCTCCGATTTGGTAAGCGGCGATGGCTTCGTGCTCTAAACCTAAGGCGACATTGAGAATGGCCGCATCACCTTCGGTCGCTGGCGCAGCCAACGCGATGCGGCTGTTGCCAACCATCAAGCCGAACGCAGCGGCAGAAAGAGTACCAGTAGTCATAAATCGACGGCGAGGAAGGACGATGTTGCTCATAAGCAAAGGCTCCACAGAGGGGTTTAGAAGAGCGCGTACCAACGCCGCGCAGTCATCTTGAGCTGCCTCTCATTCGAAACGTTACATGGCGCCTCAAGGCTTGATAGGGGCGCCTGCAGTGACGACTCAGCTCCCTCGCGGTGTATTGCTGGCATTCGAAGGCATCGACGGCTCAGGAAAATCGACTCAAGCTCGACTGATGGCCGATTGGGCTGAGGCCCGCGGTCTCGAGGTGGTGCGCACTCGAGAGCCCACCCATGGGCCCTGGGGGCAAAAGATTCGAAATGCTCGCTTCACCGCTCGGCTATCGCCAGAAGATGAACTGGCCGCTTTTATGGCTGACCGCCAAGAGCACGTCACCCAGGTGCTTCGCCCAGCACTCGCCCGAGGCGCCCTGGTGGTGATTGACCGCTATTACTACTCAACCGTCGCTTACCAAGGTGCCAGGGGGTTTGACCCGAAAGTGCTGCTGGCGCAGAACCGTGCTTTCGCTCCAGTTCCCGACATGGTGGTGTTGGTCGACGTTGACCCACATGTCAGTCTCGCGCGCATTCAGAGCCGAGGTGAAGGGCAAGACCTCTTTGAAAACCTCTCGCAACTGAGCCAGGTGCGGGCGCTTTTTCTCAGTTTGACTGATGCGCACATCACCCTCATCGACGGGAATCGTGCTGAGGAGGTCGTCTTTACAGATGTGCTGCGTCACGTTTGTGCGGGGCCTTTGGCGAACCTCTGTCCCGGTTTATGAGCGAGCATCGACGGGCAGCGCTAGGCATTGACGAGTGACGACGATTTGGCGACCGGGCGTGGGCTTCGTTTTGGGAGCCGCCTTGTGCTGCCTTTCCAGCGCCTCAGCGCAAACACTTCAAGACGGGCCGCCGCCTGAACACCGAATCGTGTACCGCAGCTTCACCGGTGTGCGACTCAATGCCACTCAACTGCTCACTGATATGAAGGCCACCTATCGGCATCGACTTTTCCGCTCTGATTCGGCGAATTTTGCGGACAACTTTTTAGGCATCGGACTCGGATTGACGCTGACACCGGCTGGCTTTTGCGAAGCCATACACCTCGAATTTGCTCCCGCTTCATTCGTGCAATTTTTCTTCACCGCAGAGCTTTGGCAATGGCTTGGCAATTTCAACTTCTTCCAATCGTGGGCTCACGCAGAAGAAAATTGGGGGCCCAAAGAAGTCGCTCGGCTGGGAACGTACCCAAAAGGGGACGCGCGGCGAAACTATGCGACGACGGGGTATGCCTTCACGGGCACCATGGTGTTGCAGAAGAAGTTTGGCCCCATCGCTCTTCGAAACAGCACCCGACTGGCGTGGAGCGCCTACGCCCTGCGCGAAGGAGATCTCATCTACTACGACCCTTTGACTGATTTGGCGGCCCCCAATCGCGGGTTCACCATGAACAACGACACCGAAGCCAATTACGTGCTGGGTCGTCTGGCTTTGGGCGTGCGGCTGGCGCTGGGGCAAGCGCTCTTTCGGCCCACTGACTTCTCTGCCGGAGCGACCAACCCCAACGTAATGCTGGCACGCCTGGGGCCCGTGGCCAGTTGGAGATTTTTCCAAGAGCATCACCTTCGCTTCAACCCCGCGCTGAGCGTTCAAGTGAGTTGGTTTTTGTCTCACCGATTCCGCACGGGCGCCGATGTCAGCCAAGCCTTTCCGCAGATGGGTCTCGCCTTCACCTTTTGGGGTGATGTGCTCGCCATACCGGTTCCAGCAGAGCGATAACACGCTCGACTCGGGCACTGTGGTTTGGAATACATGAGCGCCATGGGCGCACAATGGAAGCAGAAGGGCCGCGAGGCGAATTCCTCAGCGAAAGGCAAACTCCTCAGCAAGGCAGCCAAAGAAGTACTCATGGCGGCCAAAGGTGGAGCAGACCCTTCGAGTAATGCCCGACTCCGCATCGCCATTGAGTTCGCCAAAAAGGTGAACATGACCAAAGACACGCTCGAGCGAGTCATCAAAAAGGGAGCGGGGTTGCTCGATGAAGAAGTGCACTATGAATTGGTGACGTATGAAGGTTTTGGCCCTCATCACGTGCCCGTCATCGTGGAATGTTTGACCGACAATCGCACCCGTACGGCGAGCAACGTGCGCCTCCATTTTCGAGCCGGTCAAATCGCGGCCAGCGGCGCTATTTCGTGGGACTTTTCGCGTCTTGGGGCCATCGATGCCAAAGCTCCGGCGGGCGTTGATGCAGAGACTGCGGCCATCGAAGCAGGGGCTCAAGATGTCGAAGCCGGCGAAGATGGAGTGACTCACTTTTACACCGAGCCAACAGACTTAGATACGGTGCGAAAGGCGTTGGAATCGGCAGGTTGGAAAGTCGAGTCAGCGGCCTTGGTATGGCGGGCCAAAAACCCGGTCACCGTCTTGCCTGAACATCGAGCCGAAGTTGAGAAATTTCTGGCGACGATGGACGAAGACGATGACGTTCAGACGCTCTTCGTGGGCATGAAGTAAGCGTAAGTGGCGCATCGAGAAAAGTGTGACCAACTTTCTGCAATATGAGCGCAGTCGTTGACAAATTACGACCGTAAGAGCTGCGCTTGACGGCAAGCTTCTCGCGTGAGCAAAAAAAACGGACTCAATTATTTTGCCTTTACGTCTTCAATGGCCGCCATCCCCCTCCGAGGGCTTGGTAAATGTTGACCATCGACTGCAAAAGCCGCTTCTTTGTTTCAATCAATTCCATTTCCGCATCAAGCGAGTCGCGACGGGTCAACAACACTTCCATGTAATCTGCCCGCGCTGACTGAAAGAGTACGTTCGAAACTTCAACAGACTGAACGAGCGTGTCGACCTGTTGCGACTCAAGGTCATACCCTTTTTGCAGATTCTCAAACTTCACCACTTGATTGACGACGTCGGTAAAGGCCTGCAGCAGGGTGCGTTCGTAGTTGAACACCGCTTGCAATTGTCTGGCATTGGCCGAACGGTACTGTGCTTCAATCGCTGCCCGATTTAAGAGCGGTGCTGTCAGATTGCCGGCCAAATTGTAAAGCAATGACTCCGGAGTTTTGAGCAAGTGCGCCACATTGAATGCCTGGTACCCGACCGCAGCGTCGATGCTCAGCGAGGGGAAGAACTGAGCCTTCGCCACACTGACATCGAGTTTCGCGGCCGTCAGTTCTAGCTCTGCCTCTTTGACGTCAGGACGATTGCCAAGCAACTGGGAGGGAAGGCCTGAATGAATGACGCTGGGCAGGGGTGCTTTGAGTTCTTGCGTATTGCGCACGACTGGCTGAGGAAAACGCCCGATGAGGAAGTTAATTCTGTTCTCGGCGTGAACGCGCTCTTGTTCCAAATCAAACATGCGGCTTCTGTTTTTAAGCACCTCGGCTTCAAATCGCTGCACGGCCAATTGCGTCACTCGAGCGGCCTGCTTTTCGAGCTTCACCACTTCGAGTGCGTCGGACTGAATTTTGATGTTTCGGGTCAACACTTCAAGCTGGCCATCGAGAGCAATCAACTCGAAGTATGACCTCGCAATCTCAGCGACCAGCTGAGTCACCATGAAGTTTTTGCCCTCGACAGTTGCCTGGTAACGAAAGTCGGCCGCTTGCGCTGCGTTCCGCAATTTGCCCCAGACATCCACTTCCCACGAAGCTGTAAGGCCGAAGGTGAAGTTGCCCAAGTGCTCGGGGACTCCGGTTGCCTTGTCGCTAAAACCCTGACTGGTATAGCTGCCCACCTTCTCGACGCCTGCACCGACACCAGCTCCGACTTTGGGAAGATATTCGCCCCGTCTGGCGGCAACTTCGTTCTGCGCGATGATGATTTCCTGCAAGCGTAGATTCAGTTCCTGATTGTTCTTCAGCGCCACCTCGATGAGCGCCTGAAGTTCTGGACTGCTGAAAAATTCCTTCCACTCTTTGTGCCCAACATTGCCCTCTGCAGCTTCTTGCGTCTGGCGAAAAGTCTCAGGCACGAAGGTGCTCGCGTCTCGAGGCGGGTTCTCTCGCAGCGTCGGCAGACACCCCGTCACCAGTGTGCACGCGGCAATGTTGATGAACTTCTTTACCTTAGACATGACGAGCCACCTCCTCTGCCAACGACTCATCGTCTTCATCGTTGATCAGACTCTTACTGGCCGCGATGGTGCCGAAGATGAAGTACAGCCCGGGCACGATAATCACCCCGAAGATTGAGCCGAACAACATGCCACCGAGCGCCGAAGCACCAATGGTTCGATTGCCGAGTGCGCCCGGGCCAGTGGCCACGACCAACGGCAGTAAGCCTGCGATGAAGGCGAATGAGGTCATCAAAATCGGGCGGAAGCGCACCTTCGCTCCTTCGATGGCTGCGTCGAGTACCGAACTGCCCTCGTGGTGTTTTTGAACCGCGAACTCGACGATGAGCACCGCGTTTTTCCCCAAGAGCCCCACCAACATCACCAGCCCCAGCTGCGCATAGATGTCATTGGCGAGCCCCATAACCTTGAGGAGCAAAAATGAACCAAACACGCCAGCCGGCAGAGACAAAACCACCGCCAAAGGAATGATAAAGCTCTCGTATTGTGCGGCCAGCACCAAGTAAACGAATGCCAATACCACTACAAAAATGAAAAGCGCCTCATTGCCACGCGCTGCCTCATCGAAGGAAAGCCCTTCCCACGCGATGTCGTAGCCGCGCGGCAGCGTTTTCGCGGCGACTTCCTTCACCGCCTCGATGGCGTCGCCGCTGGTGTAGCCCTTGGCCGGCTCGCCACGAATGGCTGACGAGTTGTAGAGATTGTAACGGGTAATCTCATTGGGCCCCTGCGTCTTCTTGAGCGTCATGAACGCGGAGTAGGGGACCATCTCATCGCGATCATTCTTCACATAGAACTTCAAGAGGTCTGAAGGCAGACGCCGAAACTCAGGCGAGGCTTGTGTATAGACTTTGAAGAAATTGCCGAAACGAATGAAACCTTGCTCGTAGGTACTCCCGATGAGGATATCGAGGTTCTCCATGGCCTTTTTGATAGACACGCCCTTTTGCATGGCCAATTCGTTGTCAACCACCAGCTCATATTGAGGGTAGTTGGCGGCAAAGAAGGTGAAGAGACCTGTGAGTTCTTTTCGCTTGCGCAAATTATCCATGAACTCTTGATTGAGGCGGTCGAATTCTTGGTAGTCGGTACTGTTTGTCTTATCTAAGAGTCGCAGCGCAAACCCGCCTGCGGCACCGTAGCCCGGCACAGCTGGCGGTTGAAAGAACTCGACGATGGCGCCGATGTCTTTTGATTTGGCTTCCAGTTCCTCGATGATTTCGGTGACTGAGTGTTTGCGTTGAGACCACGTCTTCAAATTGATGAGACATGTTCCTGCGTTTGAGCCACGGCCTTCAGTAAGCACCTCGTAACCTGCAAGTGAAGAGACTGAAGCCACACCTTCCACCGTTTCAGCGATGCGTTGGAGTTGATGTGAGACATCGTTCGTGTGCTCGAGCGTCGTACCCGGAGGCGTCTGAATGATGGCGTAAATCATTCCCTGGTCTTCATTCGGTACGAACCCAGCCGGGAGTACCTTGCTGACGCCCAAAATTCCAAAACAGAATACCAAAAGCATCACAAAAGTGACTGAGCGCCGATTCACAATCACCTTGAGAAGCGCCACGTAACGCCCGGTCCACCGTTCGAAGACTCGATTGAAGGCATCGAGAAAAATGCCGATGGGTGTGCGGCGCCTCGGCTGACCGTGCGTATTCTTCAAAATCATGGCGCAGAGCACCGGCGTCAGGGTCAGTGCGACGACGCCCGACAGCACAATTGACGAAGCCATGGTGATGGCGAACTGGCGGTAAAACACCCCGACTGGCCCGGTCATAAAAGCCACCGGTACAAACACGGAGGTCATCAGAAGGGTGATGGCAATGACGGCTCCGCTGATTTCGCCGAGCACTTTTTTTACCGCGTTGTACGGCGACAGATGTTCTTCTGCCATTTTCGCGTGCACGGCTTCGACCACGACGATGGCGTCGTCGACTACCACACCAATCGCCATGACCAACGCGAAGAGGGTGATGAGATTGATGGTGATGCCGAAGGCCTGCATAAACATGAATGAGCCCACCAGCGACACCGGCACCGCCAGCGTGGGAATCAGAGTCGAGCGCCAATCACCGAGGAAAATGAACACCACCAAGGCCACCAAGATGAAGGCCTCACCCAGCGTGTGGATCACTTTCTCAATAGAAGCATCAAGAAAGCTTGAGACGTCGTAACTGATTTCGTAGTCCATACCCGGAGGGAACGAGGTGACTTTCAGTTCCTCGAGTTTCTCTTTGACGCTCTCGATGACCTGACTCGCATTGCTGCCGTAGTTCTGTTTGAGCACGATGGCCGCCGAAGGGTGACCGTCGAGATCCGAGTAGATGTCGAAGAATTCGCTGCCCAATTCGACCGTCGCCAAATCTTTAAGCCGAAGCATTTCACCATCTGGCTTCGCGCGAATGATGATGTCTGCGTATTGTTCGGGCTTGTTGAAACGGCCCTGGTAAACCAATACATACTCGAGCGATTGTGACTGCTTGCCTGTCGCTTGGCCCAATCTCCCTGGGCGGCCGATGACGCTTTGCTCGCTAATCGCCTTCATCACCTCGTCGGTTGAGACGTTGTAGGCTCTCATGCGATCTGGGTTGAGCCAGACGCGCATGGCGTATTGACGAGACCCCAGAATACGCGTCAGGGCGATGCCTTTGATGCGGCTGAGCTCAGGCAGCAAGTTGACGTTCGCAAAATTGTACAAGAACTTTTGATCAGCCGTTTTTTCTGAGCTGTAAAGATTGACATACATCAGCATGCTGGGCTGCACGCGATTGACGATGACGCCTTCCAACTGCACCAACGGAGGGAGCCGATTCATCATTTGATCAACCCGGGTTTTTACATTGATGAGTGCCTGATTGGGGTCGGTGCCCAATTCGAAGATGACTTGAATGGTGGCTTCCCCGGCGCTGGTGGCGTCAGAGATGATGTAGTTCATTCCGGGCACGCCGTTGATGGCGCGCTCGAGGGTGATGAGCGAAGATTGAACCAAGACATCGGCGCTCGCGCCTGGGAAAGCGAGCGAAACCATCACTCGAGGCGGAGATATTTCTGGAAACTGCGACACCGGGAGCGAGCGCATGGCCAGCACCCCCAAAAAAACCACCAATATCGACAGCACCATCGCCAGTACGGGTCGATGAATAAATCTTTCAGTCATGATAAATCACCACAGCCGCTTCGGAAAATTGATGCATGACAGTCATTCCGAATGCACTTCGAGGTGCGCGAGTACTTCGTCGGGCTTTTGGTAGGCAGGTTCGATGACGCTGCCGTCTCGAACTTTTCGCAGGCCATCGAGCAGAATCTTGTCATTCTCGTCGAGCCCGCTCGCAATTGCATACACCTGCGGCATTTCGGCCAAGACCGTGATGGGCCGTGAATGAATGACGTTCTTATCGTCGACCACGAAGACAAACTTTTTGTCGAGAATTTCGAAAGTCGCCTTCTGCGGAATAATCAACGCATTCTCAAGCGGCACACTCATTAAGATTTTTCCCGTCTCACCATGCCTTAGCAGGCCCTTGGGGTTCGGGAACGTCGCGCGGAAGGCGATGGTGCCGGTCTCGTTATTGAAGTCAGCTTCAATGGTCTCTACTTTGCCGGGCTGATCATACAATTGACCGTTGGCCATCATCAGCTTCACTGACGGAGGGCTGGCGTCGGGAGCTTGCGACTTAATCTTGAGATATTCCGCCTCGGTGACGTTGAAATACACCCACAGGGTACTGTTGTCAGACAACGTCGCCAGCAAGTCTCCTTCGTTGATCAAACTGCCTTGGCGCGCATGAAAGAGGCCCATGATGCCGTTGAATGGGGCGCGAATATCGGTGAACTTTTGATGCGTGTTTGCAAGCGAGAGTTGGGCTTTGGCTTTGTTGAAGTTGGCTTTCCCCAGCGCGAGCTCATTGGGCGAGACCACGTCTTTGTCGGCGAGAATTTTTGTGTTGTTGTATTCAATTTCGGCACGCTCTGTCTCGGCTTGCGCTTTCTGAACTTCGGCCTGGTAAATCAGCGGTGTAATTTGAAACATTCGCTGACCAGCCTGAACCAACTGCCCTTCGTCGACGAAGATGCCCTGCAAGTAGCCCCGCTCAAGCGCGCGAAGCTCGATGTGTTGGATGGCGCGAATCTGGGCCACGTATTCTTCCGTGAGCTCCGTCGACTTTCGAAGAGGGCTCGACACCAGAAGATTGCTCTTTTCCTCGTGGTGAGGCTCTTCGTGAACGCACCCTGTAGCCAAAAGACCGACCAGAGTGCTGAAAACCCGCAGGAACCGCTTCATACTTCGCTCCTTCGCCTGAGCTCGCCGGTCGCTCCCGCGTATTTTTCAAACGGTAAATGGCCGAGGCTGGGCGAACGGCTGGCGTAACTGTCTGATTTTCGCCCGAATCGCACCGACAACACACGTGAACTCCTCGTGGGACCGCGCCCGGTCGGGTCGCGAACCTGAATGCTTCTCTAAGGAGCGGTGGTGTTCTTTTAAATGACATAATAGAGATGAATTCATGCTGTTTAAGAGAACAATGTGACGACTCCTCTCGAGCTGAACTTTCACCACCTGAGGTATTTCTGGGCGGTCGCCAAAGACGGCAATTTGACTCGCACCGCGCAGCAGCTGCGCGTGGCTCAGTCAGCGTTGTCGGCGCAGATACGGCAGCTCGAGGGTCAGATTGATCAACAATTATTCTTTCGCGAAGGACGTCACCTCGAACTGACTGAGGCGGGAAAGATTGCCTTCGCTTACGCCGAAAAAATCTTCGCCGCCGGCACACAGCTGGTCACCACGCTGAAGCAAGGGCGCGGGCAGCATCAAGTCTTTCGCGTCGGAGCGATGGCGACTTTCTCGAGAAATTTTCTGTGTTCATTTGTGATGCCGCTCTTTGAGTTGCCTGACGTGAATCTGAAACTCGAAGCCGGCAGCCTCGACGACTTGCTCGCGAGACTTGAAAGCCACGCGCTCGACCTGGTGCTCTCGAACCGCCAGCCTGCTCGAGCATCTGAGCGCCTTTTTCGGTGTCGCCGATTGGTACGACAAGCCGTCAGCATCGTGGCCTCAAGACGACGGCCGCGCTTTCGGTTTCCCCACGACCTCGAAGCCTCACCGCTCATTTTGCCTGGAGCTGAGAGCGAATTGAGAACGGAATTCGATTCGTTGTGTGAGCGATTAGGCCTGCGCGTACGCGTCTTCGCAGAGGTCGACGACATGGCCACGCTTCGTCTTTTGGCGCGAGACACCGATGCGCTCGCGCTCGTGCCGTCTGTAGTCGTACGCGATGAGCTCGAGCAGGGGTTGCTTTACGAGCTCTGCGTGGTGCCCGACATTGTCGAGACCTTTTACGCCATCACCGTTGAGCGCAATTTCCAGCACCCGTTGCTGAACACACTGCTTTCTCGTGATGAGGCCGCGCTGCTGGCAATGGGGCCTTCTCGTCGAAGTAGACCTCTGTAAAAGCGCTGTGAGCGTCGATTCAGTCACCTCTCAGTCTCAGGGCGCAAAGACAAAAGGCCCGGTGCCCCGGCACTCTGCATAGATATGCGAGTTATTGCAGCCAAGTGGATAGCTGCGTTGAAAATAGCCATCGACGGTAATGACATTGCC
>JAYUVR010000112.1:0-14424 GCA_043753955.1 Archangium sp.
AAATGTCTACTTCGCCACCACTTTACCACCCTTGGTTTTGCACTCTTTCTCGGCCAGGGAAACCCACCCTTTGCCTTTGCACTCATTGTTGCCAGCACAGTCATGGCCGGCACCGCCGCATTCGCCTTTGCCTTTGCACTCGTTGACGTTGGTGCAGCGCACCTTGGCTGAGGCGTCTTTGGCGTCTTTCTGTGGTGCCTTGTCGTTTGCAAATGCACTTGCGGAGAACATCGAGGCCACAGTTGAAGCGATGACAATGCCCTTCATCGACTTGTTCATTGGTTTTCTCCTTCTTGAAGTGAGCGTCGCGAAATGCGGCGCCACAGCCTTCTCAAATAGGGTCTTGAGTTGGCGGCTTGCACCATTTAGGTCAACCGGGGTTGGGCGCCAGAAATGTGACGTGAGGTCCTCGATGATTGCTTGAATCGCTTCAGCGGTAATACTGCGCGCTCGTGGGGGTACAACTGAATCAAAATTCGAAGTCAGGGCCCGCGCCTTGGGTTGAAGCCTTGCTGTTGGTGTGCCCAGTGGCGGTGACGGTGTGGTTTCACCTGGCCGTGTTTGGCCCGCGCCCGACAGATGAAAATGTACATCTGTACGTGGCCCGGCGAGTCGCTGAGGGGGCAGCGCTTTACCAAGACATTCACAGTGCGCGGCCTCCATTGGCGCTTTTGCCTCTGGTGTTAGGGCAATGGGCGGGCCTTTCGCCCCTGCTGGTGGCGCGAGGTGCGGTGGTGTTGATGCTGCTCGTCACGGCTTTTCTGCTTCGCCATGAAGGGCGTCGTCTCTTTGGGCCTTGGCAGGGCACTGCTGCTGCGGCGTTATTTTTGCTGGCTCCTGAAACTGCGGCACGAAATGCATACACAGGGATTCATCTGGTCGCGCTGTTTGCCTTTGCGTGTGTGATGTTTGTGGTTCGAAAGCGTGCGTTCGCCGCAGGTCTCGCTGGAGGTTTAGGTCTTGCTGCAGGTCAGCACGCGGCGATTTTGGTCGTCGGAGCGGCCGTCATTCTTCTCATTCGCCAGCGAAGTATGGTGAGTCGATTCTTGGTGGGTTTGGTCGCGGGGTTAGGCGGCCCCCTTGTCTTGGCGGCCCTGCGTGCGGGACCATCAGCCGTGTGGAAAGACTTGGTTGGCAATCACCTGTACCACCTGGGGAGTAAGAGCCAGGCCACAGGAGGCGATCTCAGTTTCTTTTTGATGAGTTCTGCACTTGAGAATATTGCGTGGTTTGGTTTGGCAGGCGTCGCCATGGCTTGGCCAGTCATTGGGCAGACGAAAGAGCTGCGACAAAACAGTTGGCTGCTGGGTGCATTGGCAGGCCTTCATGTGCTGGTGGTTTCGAACATGACTGGCGGGTTGGTGCTGTATTTATTTCCTGCGGTCCCGCTGATTGCATTGTTAGCGGCTCATGGCTTGGTGCTCCTGTTCAGTACTGCTGATGTGCGAAAGGGAGCGGTTGTTGGAATCGGGATGATAGCGCTGACTGGTGTATGTTGGCCGCTGGTCCGCGACCGATATGAAAAGCGTGACCATGTCGACTATTCGATTGTGCCTATACAGCGCCAAGTGCAAATGGCCTTTCAACAACGGTTGGTGGTGACCCCAAAAATTGAAGAATTTATTAAGCCGTTGCTGCGCGATGGAGACACTTTGTTTGGCTACCCGCTCATCGTGGCTTCAGTAGCGCTCGATTTGGACAGACGCGTGTCGGGCGAACTGGCTGATTTAGCCCCCCGGTGGATTCAGATGGGCTTGGTGTCTCGCAAGTCGATTATCGAAACCATCGAAAGAGACAAGGTGCGCTTCTTTTTCGAAATGCTCGGCGTGTATGGGCGAGACCCCGTATTTAAGAAATACTTAAGCCGCTGCTACTTGCCACCTCGCGTCTTTGAGCGTGTGGAAGGAGAAGGTTTCGGAGTGCCGCGTGTGAGTGTGTATCAACACATTGATGAGAAATGTGTTGACCTGCCTGAGCAGTGAATCGAAGAGCGACTTGCTGGTGCTCTTAAAAAGGCAGCAACGTGCCTGACAAGAATCGCCATTTTGCCGCTGCCAACAACGCCGTACTCCTTCAGAGTAGTCGTTTCATACTCGCCTGCCACTCGCCCGCAAGGTCGCCCATCAACTGGTTGGCCGCACTGGGCGTCAGCTGCAATCGATGCTGGAGATCGGCAAGAGTGGCATTTCTCAGCGACTCTCGTGCGGCAGACAACCAACGTGAAACTGTTGAAACATGTACATGAAAGACGGCGGCGATTTTGGCTGGGGAGTTGCCATCGACGCTCATTCGCAACACTACGCGTTCCCGTTTTGAAAGATGAGTGACCGCTTCTTGAAAAGCGGCTTTCAAAAATGGACCGTAGCGATGTGCATACATACCGAGCTGTGGGTCAACCAATGCCGCCGCATCTTCAAGATTGGGGGCCAATTCCATTCGGCTTTGGCTCTGAATGATTTGGAGTGCCAGTCGAGCCGCTATGGCGCGAACCCAAATCATCAGCGGCCCAAGGCCTTGAAAATCACTGATGCGGGCCGGGCGCGAAAGCTCAGGAAGAAGAAGATGAACTCGTACTCGCTGGGTGGCTTCGTTTGCGACCTCCTGGTCAAAGCGGCGAGCCAACCACTTCTCAACTGGGTCGAGAATCTGAGTGCCGAACTGTTCGATCGCCACGCTGTCTTGCGCGGCGCAGGCCATCGCGAGTGCTCGTTCTTCTTCGCGAGTCATGGCTTCCACTTCATTTGGTTGATCAGCGCATCGGCTCGTCTGAGGTGGTAGGGCGAGCTCTTGTTTTCGGCGAGTTCGGTTCGGGCTTTGAGCGCCAAGGGCTTGGCTTGGGTGTGGTGTTGATAAGCCAGTAAGTGTGCGTCGGCGAGGTCGACGCGTGCTTTGAATTCCAGACTCGCTTCTCGTTTGGGAATGAGCGCGCGAAGTCGACGGAGACCATCGGAGGCTTGAGTCAGTTCCCGGTGAGCGGTCAGTGCTTCAATGTGCGCGAGCAGGGCTTCGGTGTAGAGCGGATGTTCGCTGGAGGGCAACGCTGCGATGCCTGCCTTCGCTTCGTTGATCGCCTCTTGCACATTCCCTTCCGCGAGCAATGCGTTACTCAGGTTGATATGCACGCCTGCTGCTGGTCCTGAACCGAGAGTACTTTTGAGCATCAGCGCCAGTGCTCGACGCTGAAGCGCAACGGCTTCCTTCAGATTTCCCAGGTCGAGCGCAATATTGCCGAGATTTGAAAGGGGGAATGCCAATCGCACATGCTCTGTGCCGTCGAGTGATTCATCGATGTGAATCGAGTGGAGGAACTCGGCGTGCGCCTCATCGATACGGCCCATCTTTTTATAGAGGGTGCCGATGCTGTTATGGGTTGAAGCGACAGCCCGATGATTTGTTCCAAAGAGTGCAATTCGAATACGCAATGCTTCTCGGTATGCGTTGAGCGATTCGTCAAAGCGGCCCATATTCTTCAAGGTCGTGGCCATGCTGTTGATGGTTGTTGCAACCTCAGGGTGCTCTTTACCTTCGCGTTCTTGTACTTGAACAAGTGCTCGTTCGAGAACCGGCAGTGCTTCGGCGTATCTGCCCAAGTGGTCGAGTGTTCGGCCAATGCCTGCATTTGCCTTGGCGGAAGCGACTTCATCGGTGGCCAAGGCTCGTGCTCGTTCAAACCGTTCAAGCGCTTGTTCTGCTTTGTCGCCCACCAGGTATGCGCCTCCGAAACCCCTTTCAATGCGTGAGGCGAGATCGGAAGGTGGCTTTGCCAGCGTTGTAAGCACCGCTTGAGCATGATTCCCTGCCTTAAGTGCTTCTGTTATTTTTCCCTGTTGAGTTTGCATCACCATGAGTTCGAGCCATGCCTCTGCACGGAGAACGCCGACTCGAGCTCGATCAGCGGTCCAGATGGTTTCAAGAGCTGACTCTTCGGCTTTGGCGTACTCGCCCATTTGAGCGAGAAGTTCACTCTTGAGATACGTGGCGGCCGTCACAGTGGGCGCATGTTCGGATCGCAGCGCATGCGCGAGCGCTGAGTCAGCTTTGGGTAAGGCTTGGTGAAATTGACCTGCATTTGATAACGCGTTGCCTTCAGCCAGGGCGGAAATAGCGGCTTGATAGTCTTGACTGTCAACGGGTGGCCGCGGCTCAGCAGAGAGCGCTTCCAAGTCGTCGCATAAAGAATCGTGCGATTGCTTCAAACTGGCCTCGATTGCACCATCGACCATGGTGGCATCGGCGCGAGTAAAGACATTCGCGAGCGCACCCAATTGGCCCAGTTTGCGATCGAGGCAAATGACTTGCGCATCATGCAATTCGGCAGAATGGTCATGTCGAACTTTAGCTGCCTCGCAGGCGTTTTTCCGCGCGAGCACCCAACGCTCTGCGTAGTCATCAAGGTTCTGTCGGACTTTGTTCCACACGTGTTTGGCGTACGTTCTCTCAGTGGCCTCAAACGCAGACTGCCCTGCTTTTCGAACCGAGTCGTCCCACACGCCGTGGAGTTGATTCTCCATCCCCCTGCATCGGGTGCCGCGTTCAATGCCCGCTAAGGCGAGGGAGACCGCAAAAACAGACAGAGCAAGACCTGCTCCAATGCCAAGCGCGGTGCGTCGTCGTGTCAGCCCTCGCTCTAATGTATTGACCAGCTCATCGAGTGAAGAGAAGCGTTTCTCAGGTTCAATCTCGAGGCCGCGAGCGATGATTTGACCGAGCCAGCGCGGCATTTTGGGAGGGAGTGCACTTTCAAAAGCCACGCAGTAACTGAATTGGTCGCTGAGCGCAGTGGCAGCCTCGCCCTTGCGCTGCTCTGGCGACATAAAGGCCCAGGTGCCCACCCCCGCTTCTGTGATGTTGGTTTCCGCCGCATGCGCCAAGCCAAAATCGCTTACGCGCACTCGACCGTCTGTACCGACCAGCACATTGTCTGGTTTGAAGTCGCGGTGAATGAGGCCCGCGTGGTGGGCTGCACTTAAGCCACGCCCCGCGTCAACAAAGACACGTGCCACTTCGCGCCATGAACGGGTCGGGCTCAGCCATTGGCGAAGGGTGGTGCCTTCGACCAGTTCCATGACTAAGTACATTTGCTCAAACGCACTTCCGGTATCGTACACAGCACAGACGTTGGGGTGATTGAGCTTCGCCATCGCTTGTGCTTCACGAAGAAGGGCTTGGTGCGCCTCGTTTGAATTCGCGTGGCTCGCGCGGACCAGTTTGAGGGCGACGTTGCGAGCTAAATGATTGTCATAGGCTGAGTACACCGTACCCATTCCTCCGATACCAATTCGGTCGAGCACCAAGTAACGACCGCACATCGCGCCTGGTTGAAGCAGAGGAACGAGAGGTTCGTCTGCTGGCTTGCACTGACTGTGTGTCGCCCCAACTGAAGTGACCAGAAATGCAATCAATCGTCGGCAGGCTCGACACTGGTCGAGATGCGTGAGGCGTTCTTCTGTCAGCGGGCTGTTCGTCTGTATGGCCGTGACAAGTGATTCATGTGAAAAACAATGCATTGTCATTTGCAGTTCGAAGGTGCTCCCTTAGCAAGTCGTGCGTGTTCGCAAAATGGCCCCTTGTTCCAGGAGGTTGAGGGCGAGTTGAGCGAAAAAACGATATTTTTATGCACAATACCGTCGGGCTTGCCCTCTTAGACACGAATGGAAATTGCAGCTTTCGCAAGAGGAGTCGTGCTCATGGGTGTCAGTTTGAAAAGTGGATTGTTGAGTTTTCTGTTGGTTGTTGGGGCAGCGCTGTTGTTGACAGCCGCATGTAGCGGAGCTCCGGCGTGCAAAGGTGCTGAGTGTGGAGGTGGAACTGGAGGTACGTCAGGCACCGGCGGTGGCACGGGTATCGGCGGTGGTACCGGTATTGGCGGTGGAACGAGTATTGGCGGTGGTATCGGCGGAGGTTCAGCTGATGACTGCTTAACGCGATGCCACAGTTTCGCAGCCGTTTGCGGTCAGAATCCGAGCGAATGTGATGGTCTTTGTCCGGGCCTCACAGAGAGCCAGTTGACATGTATTGAAAACGCAGGCTGTGAGGCAAATGAGGTCAAGCAATGTCTCATGCAAGGAGGAAGTGGTGGTGGAACGGGTGGAAGCGGCGGTGGAACAGGCGGGCAAAACCCTTGTCCAATTCCCAAAGAGGCTGTGTTGGTGACTTTCCCCTTTGAGCACAAGTCACCAGTGGTGTCGGTCAACGTTTTGGGAAGTTGTTTTAGATCAGGGCCGGAAGGTACTTTTGAGGGGTACAACTCAGTTGAGGTCACTCACGTTTTCTTCAACGATAATACAAACATTGAGGTAAGTAACCTGGGTGGAGTGTTGTATTACATCGATTTTTTGCCTGAACAGAGAGCCCTCTCTTCTTCTGAAATTTCGAGCGTGGCCCGCGCAACAGGAATTCCCTCAGACAAGATTCCCAACGCTGGAACTTGGCTGGTGAGCGACAGTTCATCGTCAGCAAAGGCGGTGGGTTCCACTTTGCCTGAGGGCATCTCGTTGAGTGCATTCATTGCCAGTTCTGCCGGGGGTGGCTCACAGATTCGCTTCAGCAGTTCAAGCGAAGCGAAATTGACTGCCTTTGTGAATGGTGAACTTGAGAACGGTTTGAACGTAGAAATAAAGATGAAGCCCTTTAGTGGTAACGGCTCTTATATTGCGCAATTTGCAGTGACGAAGGCTTCGCCATACGTAGAGCTCACTGCTCTCGCCGCGGAATAAATAATCTCTGAAGCATCAATGGCGGCCAGCGGTTTCTCTAACTTCCTACTGGCGCAAATAGTCGCCGCTGAGTTGCCCTGTGGTAATCGACAATGTCTTGTCCTTTATCGAATAGGAAATCGGTCCCGCGGCCAAGGTGTGCCGCGTGTCTGCCATTGCGGCCTGGTTGTCAGCGGCATTGGCGCAGTCCTTTCGCTCGAGAGTAGACGCGCTCGACCCCGATAGAGTGAGCGTTCCCAAGCTGTTGGTTGAGTACGTCATGCCAGTCACGGTGCGGATGGCGTTGCAGCGCGGGGTCACCGCAGTGGCAGGCAAGGACTGTCGCGCATCAATCAGTGTGAACTTGAGATCCGCATCGAAGCGCAAGCTGAGTTTGCACGTCTGAATGTCCGGCGGCGTCGTAGTGTCACCAAAGCAAGATCCGTTGGCCCAAGTGCCCGTGACCGGGTCGTCTGGGCCGCTACCTCCACAGCCGACTGAGAAAAGAAGTGTTGCCACCAGCGGTACCCCGACTCGAACCCTCATCTGGGGGGAGCGCGATGAGGTGCGACGACGGGGAGACCCGCCCAGCGGTAAGTCGATATTTCCAGCGGATTGTGTGGTCATAGTTGGCCCACACGCAGCAACCGCGCCATGACGGTTCCGGGGTATGTGCGAAGGCCCGAGAGCGTATGACTGCGCGCCAAAGCGCCACATGGGACAACATGCGTCACTGGCGGCCCGTGAACGGTCTGAAACGACTCATTTCCCAAGCTGAATGAAGGCTATTTCAGCCTCACATTGTCGAGTTGAAACTGTATTTTTCCAGGTCGAGGCCCGCCCACGAATGCGATGGCCGCAAGGTCATGTCCATCGACCCGGTCGAAGTCTTCGAAAGCAAAGCTGTATTCCTTCCACTGAGGCCCAGCAGTGAACACTTTGGAGAGCGGAGCAAAACCACGACTCTCGGAAAACAGCATCACTTGGTACGTGCCACCATCGCCTTTGGCAGCGAAGTGAAGTTGGCTTTTTGATGACAGATTGGCTGGAGCCATAGGGCGATCGCCGGGTGTAAATGCAACACCTGCCCAGGCGTATGCCAGGCCTGGCGCAATCTCGCCTGACACGAGCAAAGCGCCTTTGCTGCCCCTTGGGCCGCCTTTCACTACTTTGAAGTTTGCGATTGATCTGCCGCCTCTGAGCGCATCGGTTGATATCGCCCAGCCTGCTCCAAATTGAGAAGCTGGCTTGAGCCCATCGAAATCGCTGATGAGGCCGTCTTCTGAACCAGCAGGAGGCGAAGCCGTGAGCTGTTTTTGGGCTGCCTCATTTTCGACGGCAATTCGGCAGACTGTTCAAGTTGAGCTGCGTCCCAGACATGGGCGTGACTGTCAATCAGCCCCGGGAGAAGAGTCTTTCCCGCTCCATCGATGACTTCGGCTCCCACTGGCACCGCGAGATGTTTGCCCACATGGGAAATTCGTTCTCCCGAAACGACGACAGTGAGCTCGGGGATGATGTTTGTGCCATCGAAAACGCGAACATTCTGAATGACGAGATTGCCCTCAGGAATCACCACTTGGTTGCTGGGAACTGTTGGAACGGTCGTGCACCCAGCGGTAAGGATGCACAAGAAGAGCGAGGTCAGAAAATGGTGTCGCATGTTGTTTAGCACTCGCATAGCCGACAATTTTTGAAGTTGTACAAACAAAAGGCAGAGGCTGGCGCTGCTCAGAGCGTTGTGGGAAGAGCGGTAGCGTGTGGTCTGCCTGGTTCACAGCAATTGATTCGCCCGAAGAGCGGCTCTTTTGGCCGTATCTCATCAGTGCACTCGTTATCGCCTTTCTCGCCGCGGCAGCGGGGCGTGCTTCCCTCCGAACTGAGTTGTTCACCCGAGCCCTCTGGTGGCATCCGAGTGCACGCGCAGATTACGCGCTCTTTATCGTTCGTACGGTACTCGGCGCCCTGGTAATTGCGCCTTTACTGGTGTCTTCCACGGTGATTGCGGTGAAGGTTGTATTGATATTGTACGCGGTGGTGGGGGAGCCTTTGCATTGGCCGCTGGGGTCTCTGCTCACGACGCTCAGCTACACCGCAATTCTATTCGCATCTTCAGACGCTTCGCGGTTTGTGATGCATAAACTCATGCATGAAGTGTCGTGGCTTTGGCGATTTCATCAAGTGCATCATTCGGCTGAAGTGATGACTCCGGTAACGCTGTATCGCATTCACCCAGTCGAAGGCGTTCTCGTCGCACTCAGAGGCGTACTGGTGACTGGTCTCGTGGGAGGGGTGTTTTCTTGGCTCACTGGCGGCAGCGCGGTACCCGCTGAAATTTTGGGCGTTAATGCCGTGGCCTTCACCCTCAACTTGGCGGGAAGTAACCTGCGACATTCTCATGTATGGATTTCATTTGGTCCTTTAGAAAGAATTGTAATGAGCCCCGCACAGCATCAGCTTCATCACAGTCTTGAGACCGGCGGTTACAAGGTGAACTACGGCTCATTTTTAGCGCTGTGGGACATGCTGGCAGGCACATGGACCCCAGCGCACGTTCGACCGGCTGCTTTTGGGCTCGAGCGAACTGCACAAAATCACAACGCCTGGAATGTCTGGTCAATGCTCCTCGGCCCCTTTCGTCGGCGCCGTGCAGAAAGTTCAATGCCTTGATTCTGGGCTCAACACGAACGTCGCAGCAGACGCGCGACCGAGTCCCTCAGCGACACTGGTAAAAGCATCAGCAGTCCGCAGTCGGTCTTCGCCAAACTTGCGAGCGAACAACTCTCGCACAGCTGGAATTTGCGAAGACCCTCCAGTTAAGAAAACAGAATCGATGTGAAGCGGTTGAGGCGCACGTTTAATCAATTCGTCAGTGCATGCTTCAAGTTCGTCAATCAACGGCATACAAAACGAATCAAATTCAGCGCGTGTCACCTTTGCTTCAATGTGAATTCGCTCGTCGTGAAAAGCCACCACTGCCTTGTTTTGAGTAGACAGTTCAACCTTGGCTTTTTCAATCGCTCGATAAAGTCGGTAACCCAAATTATACATTACCAAGTCATGCAAGGCCTCGATAGCCGGTTTGTTGTCACTCGTCTTGAGCATCATGTCGATGAGTTCACGAGTAGACTTTTCGCGAATCAAAGACATCTCGTTCCACGAAAGCAGTCTTCCCAATACATACGTGGGAATGGGCATCTTCTTAAAACCCACTTCGTAAGTCGAGCCCTGGCCAAAAAAAGGCAACAGCTTGTGCTTCATGATGGCCGCATCGAAACGGTCTCCGCCTACATACACGCCAGAGGAAGCCACCACATCAACGCGGCGATCTCGTTGACCTCGTCGCGACGGGCCGAGCCACATCAAGGTGAGGTCAGAAGTTCCTGCTCCGAAGTCAGCGACCAGAACCAGTTCATCGCGAGTTAAGCTGGCCTCGTAAGCCAGGGCCGCGGCGATGGGCTCGATGACAAAAGAGACTTTTTCAAAGCCCGCCAGCTCAGCAGCTTTTCGCAGTCGTTGTTCAGCGAAGGCATCGGCTTTGGCTTCCACTGAGAAGCGAGCAGGGCGACCCAAGACGACTTGGGTCAATTCTGTACCCAGCATTTCTGAGCCCCTCGCTTTGAGGCCACGCAGAAAGATGGCGATGAGCTCTTCGAGAATCAAAGTGCGATTGCGAATTTGGGTGCGAGTAAAGGTGCTGCTGGGAAGCCAAGTCTTCATCGACTGAATGAATCGACCAGCGTTGTCTTCCAGGTAGCGCTCAATCGCTCCGCCCCCGGTCAGCACCTCTGCTGATTCTTCGGGGAAAAAGAGCACCGAACGAGAGAGCCGCGGCTGGGTGGAAGCGCGATCGATGGCAAGCACTTCTCCGTTGGAAAGTGCGAGCGCGCTGTTGCTGGTGCCGAAGTCAATTCCACAGATGGCCATGGTGAGTCTCGAAGCAGCTCTTATGGCCGATATGCATCAGGGTTTTCATGAAATCGATCTCGGCACCACTCTGAACAAAAATACGAAGTGGTGCCTGCGTCGTTTTCAATGCGAAGTGCATTCGAAGTCATTCGCACTTTCATATGGCATACCGGGTCGGTGCTTAATGCAACGGTTTCAGCCTTCGTCGTGGGCGCGGGGAAAGAGAAGATGTATCGCATCAAGCCATCGAGCTCTTCTTGCGAAAGATGGCCCGCATACGACGGCATTTTGAGAGGGAACCCGAGCACTCGCTTGGCTTGAGGCGAGAGTATTGATTCTTTGACGTAGGCTTCGTCAGCCATCACCACCAAGCCGGTGTCGAGTTCTCGACGTTGAGAAAGAAGACCTCCGAGCGGGGGTGCGAGTTCAGGTCGCTCGTGGCAATTGGCACATGAAAGCTCGTGGTAAAGCACTTCACCCGTCCGCGCTACGGGTGCAGGCGCCGGAGCATTCTTGCCGAGCAAAGTACCCACGGCCTTCGTCAAGGCGACAAAATCTTGCGGCTCTTCCGAGTCAAACACTCCACGAACAATTCCACGTGCATCGACCAAGACAAAAACGGCACTGTGCAAGATGGGGTCGATTCCGGCATCGGTGGGCTGGGCTGAAATTCGAAACCCTTTCGCGATTGTTTCGAGTGCGGGAGGCGTGGTTTCAAGAAGCAGCCAACGCGTCTCTTCGGCATTCCATTGCGAAGCGTACGCGGCCAGCGCTTCAACCGAGTCATGCTGTGGGTCGACTGAAAAACTCACGAAGTGGAGCGGGAGGCCCAAAAGCTGTCGCTGCAATCGAACCATCTTCGCCGTCAACAGCGGGCAAACAGTGCGACAGGTGGTGAAAATGAAGTTGGCGACATAAGGCTGACCTAAGAGTGATTCACGAGTGACGGCACGCCCCAGTTGATCTCTCAATGCAAAGTCTGGCGACGGCCACAACGCAGCTGGCTGCTCTGTCTTGGGCTGGTGGGCGTAGTCTTCAGCTTGTGAAGGTGAATGTACCCGCTCGCGCGCATACAGCAGTACCGCAAACGAGGCACCTATGCCGAGCACTCCCAAAATGACCAAAAGGCGTTGCATCGCGGGCGACCTCTTAACTCCGTCTACTGGAGTTAGTACCTACCCGCAGGGTTGAATTCGACCTCTTTGAATTGAACTGGTCCAATCCACGAAAGAGGTAATCGCGGTGGGAGAAGTGAGTGCCCCGGCCTTGGTTCCCTACAACCAACAGCGCTTTCCCTTCGGCGCGGCATTTGCTTCTTGTTGTATCTACCGTGAAAAAACCGTTGGTCATCGCCCTGATTGTTCAGCTGGTCCTGATGGCCGGTGCGCTGATTTTTATGGTGATTCACAATGCAACCGCCGAAGCCCCGCGACATGCCAAGGCCAAGGCTGATTCAGACTCGGATGAAGTGGTGGAAAAAGCTGAACCGCACGCCAAGGAAGCTGCACACGAGGCTGTGGGAGATCATCTCGAAACACCTCCATCTTCCGTGAAGGCAGCAGATGCTGATGCGCATGCCGCGAAAGAAGTAAAACCCAACCCGGAAGGCTTCGCCGGTGAGTTGACGCAAGGCAACGCTCGGTTTGTTGAAGGCGTCAGTCGTCAACGAGATGTACTGGCTCGACGCGGAGCAGTGAGCGAGGCCGAAAGTCCTGAAGCAGTGGTGGTGACGTGCACCGACAGCCGAGTGGTTCCTGAATTGGTGTTTGATCAACCTCTCGGAACTTTCACCGTGATTCGTTTGCCAGGCGCCCAACTCGATGATGTAGCCGTACGCGCCGTTGATGATGCGTTGAGCAGACTGCACGCCAAGTCAGTCATGTTCCTCGGGCACCTCGGGTGTCACCACGTGCAGCAGACACTTGGGAACGCGGGGAAGAAAAAGAATTCGCGACCCACGACGTTGGTCGCCGCACTGGGAGGTCTTTCTTCTTGGTTTCAGGGCGACGCGCTCGAAGTTGCAGCCACCGACGCCAGCGTGACTTTCGCGACTAAAGAACTTAAGCGACGAAGCAAAGTGCTTTCTCGTTCGCAAGGCGTGACCACTATGGGTGTGGTGTATGAGCCCAAGACGGGAAAGGCGCGCTGGCTGACTTCTGAAGCAACTGAGCCGCCGCCGCGTTCTGTTCGTAACTGATTTCTATCTGATTGGTGTAACTGTTGACGGTTCGCTTTCACTGCAGCGCTGGGATGAGTCCGAAGATTTCTCGCTCGAACTGAGTAAGAGCCATTTTTTGAGTTCTCCCGACGCGCGCACGCTGCAGCCGTGGTTACAGGCTGGAGCGGCCAGAGGGTCGTGTTTCGACTTCGCCGCCTGTTGCTCCTGTCGGTGCGGGAGGGTGCAAGGTGGCTTCATGGGCGCGGCGGTTGAAGCCGAGAGAGTGCCAGCCTCACGACGGCCTCGACTGTCTCGCGAATCAACCGCGTGTCGGCCAGCGGTGCCGAAACGAGCAAAACATCTGGCGGCAGTCCGAGCGCCAAGCGAAACTGAGTGAGGCTCACGGCCTCCTCGTGCTCAGTGTCAACGAGTTGAATCACGAGCGGAGGGCCCGGCCGAATGCGCTCCAGCAAGAGACTCGCTTCGACGATACGTGTCGATCGCGCTGACATTGCCGCGACGCTCGCCTCCGCGCCCAACAGCAGGTTCCTTAACACGTTGTTATCATTGACCCCCTCACTTCCGTAGATGTGAAGCACCAATCGTCTTCCCTGGACCGGCTCGTGAGGCTCGGGCCTCCAGCTGAAGAACTCGAGCGTTTTCGCCCCCGGAAACAGCAGAGTAGAGAGCTCGGTGGTTTCGTGCTCTGGCAAGACTGCGAGCAATTGGCTGCCCGCAGTCCCTAGAAAGCCCACTTTGACGTTGATTTCGTTTGTCGCGACGTTGGTAAATGCCATCGATTACTCCGCCTGCCGAGGAAGCACCATGGGCTTTGACATCTACATGGCCAAGAGGCCGAGCGAACTACCCATTGGGTACCGGCCACACGATGTGGCACGTCCAGAATACTACCGGTTTCGAGCCAGCTCTATGGCCGTCATGCTGACAGCGATGGAGGCCGCCCAAGTCGCCGCTGACGATCCGGCTCCAGTGTGGCCGAGCTGGCCGCCACCGAGTCTGAACGCGACAAGAGCGCCGCTGCTCGAGCAGGCTCTGCGTCTACAACGGCTCGACGCGCACCTGACCGCCCCAGAGCAACAATTGGTTCTTGATACATTGGTGAGCAGGAGCTCGGTCCGTGCGACCCGCAGTCGGCTCCCCGGTCGGGTCCCGGCATTCAAGTTCAGGTCGAACGATGGGTGGATCGTAAGCCCGGAAGAGTGTGCGATGATTGCCGCTGGGCTCGCTCGCTATGCGCATGACGTACCGGCGGCCCAGTTGCGTGAGCTCGACGCTCGATACCAGAGCACCCAACAGGAGCTAATGCGACCTGCCGTCCAGCGCGGGGAAGTTGTTCTACTCGGAAACGAGTCACTCCGGCTCACCCTTGAAGGCCTCAGGGCGTGGCTTTGCGGATGGGCGGCGTACAACGAGCTTGCTGCGCAGCAGGGGGGCTATCGAGTGGAGTAGCCCCCAGCACAAACGGCAGCAGAAATCCGCACCGATTGACAGTTGAGGTCGAGGGCGAGTGTTCATTGGTGCGGTGCTTGCTGACGCCAGTCTGGGTGGTGTAAAGAAATCCGTGTCTGAGGCCTTTTCCGCCCATAAGGCAAAGGCAGACAGACAATGTCATTTCGAGAATTAATAATGAAAGTAATTGTT